>JAFZLJ010000045.1 GCA_017551545.1 Treponema sp.
AATGTAAAATTGATGCTGGTTCTTATAGAATCTCATTAAGGTTCCCTCCAGTAAAAGTAGGATATCGTGCCCGGATGGGCTTATCTATCTTAGCACGATAAACCTTGGGGCCTTAATGATTTTCATGCGCGCAGTCGTCCACCTTGTAGCCGTTCCAACAGTCCGAATAAACTTTCTCGCCGCCCTTGTACGCTACAACCTGGCAGATGTTCGGTTGTTCCGTTTCAATCAGTTTGTGCAGTTCTTCCTTGTTCATGTTAATCTCATTCTAATGTCAGTTTATTTTAATATGCATGATTTTTTTATTATAAAACCTATGATTAAGAATGCAATGATACTTATAATTATAAATAAGAAAGTAGCGGCTAATCCAAATCCTAACGGAATCATTGTTAAGTCAAATACACCCCATATTAATATTCCAAATATTATACAAAACAACTTATTATTCTCTAAACGTGAATAATATGATACTAAGGAACCAGTCAATATGAATCCTATAGACATTACTACATAAAAGAATAATTTATTTTCTGATGCCACATTTAAGCCGTCTGCCATATTTTTAAATCCGAATACAGGTAACACAACTTCGCTTAATATAATAAGGACAGTTGCAAATATAATTCCAACTACAATATCCTTATACGAAAATTTTTGTTTTTCAATATCTGAATCTGGGGTTTTAAAAGGCATATATTGAACCATTATTAATACTGTTACAAATAATATTAATAAATCATAGAATTCTACTTGAAAGACAGCTAAACCGCCGTTTAACAATCCATTCAACCCTTTATTTGCATCTAAAAAGAAAACTTGAGGAATATAATTGGCAAAATAAATAAAAGAAGCAAATTTTAATCCTGTATATATTTTTTTATTGGATTTAAATAAATGTCCAAAGAAATAATAGAATACCGCTATTGATAAACCAACTATAAACATAGTTAGCAATAAGAATGGCAATTGTTCACTTGATATCGAAGAATCAGATTTTAAATTAAAAACTGACGAAATTAAATTAGAAACTGGAACTTGAACTATACAAGTTACTAAAGTGTAAATAAATCCGGTTATCAGACTTTTTTTACCATGTTGCTTTTATCCATATATTTTCTGTCATTATCCTATAAAGTGAATTGCATAAAATTACCGTTGTGCTTAAAACCGTATGCCGTATAAAGTTTTACGTCGCCCTTGTACGCTACAACCTGGCAGATGTTCGGTTGTTCCGTTTCAATCAGTTTGTGCAGTTCGTTATTCATAAAAAAGCCTCCAAGAATATTTGTAGTATTATGATTGATTTTTAATTAGTCAATAAACTTTTTTAAGATTTTTTAGAAAGACTTTAAGCAAAGATTCGCTGTAATTGTAATTTATTGTATTGCGCACTTTTTATCGAATAATTGAAGCTCTGATCCCCCAGCATCGGATTTCATCAAGTTGCTCGGCAGTTAGCGCGACTGCTTCGTACAGGCGCAGATATTCTTCATCAATCGAACTGTCGAAAACAAGAAGATCGTCTGTGTTTATTGTAACAGGCACTCCATTTTCTACAAGGATTTTGATCGGGTGCTCGGCGTAGTTTTTTGCGTAACCCAGTTTGATGTTGCTTGTAGGACAGACGTTCAGAGTGATTTTTCTGTCGGCGAGCAGTTTCATAACTTTCGGTGAGTGGACTGCATTTATTCCGTGATGTATTTCGTCCAGATCGAGAGTTTCGATTGCAACCTCAACATCTTCTGCTGTGCCGGTTTCACCAACGTGCATTCGTTTTAGAACGCCGTATTTTTCTGCAATTCTGTACAGCGGGATATAATCAGAAAAAGGTTTATAGCCCTCGCCACAGCAGACATCAATCGATTTAAAATATCCCGAGGCAAAATATTCTTCTGCCAGTGCGAGTTCCGGTTCTATATCTTCATAAGAAGCAAACGCAAGTTCCGGCTCATAAACTGCATCCGGGCAATACTTTTTGTGAAGGGCATCATAATAATCGCAAAAGTTTTGGAGGCTTCCGTAATCTTCAATATCAGTCAGCGAAAAGCTTGGCGCAAAGCGTGCAAGGTGATTTCTTCCTGCTTCGGCAAAACAACCTTCGCGGCGTGTATCAGCCTGATTGTTGTCGTGGGCGCGGCAATAGTCTCTGATATTATTTACATACCAGTCCTGCATTCCCAGAAGCCCATCAAAAACAGCCGGCGGTTTTTCAAAGGTATGATTCATTCTTTCCGAAAGCCACTCAACTCTGCAGCCCCGTCCCAGATGATTATGAACATCGCTCTTTGGAATTGAAAGCAGAGTCTGTGTATCGTGATTTTTGAGTGCGTTTATAAAGTCTGGTGAAAATTTATCAGGCATGGCGGCGGCTCCTTAAAATTGTAAATTAATTTTTATTTTATCTTCTATCTGGTGGATGTATTTAATTCTGCTGATTGTGTTCTTCACTTCGCTAAGGCCCATCTCCTGTTCAGCCTTATCCTGACTGGCACCCAGTGCCCTCTGAATATTATACTCAAGCCATTCAATCCAGGTATAGGTGAGCCCAAAGACGCTTTTGTAATTTCTAAAGCCGTTGTCGTAAGCCTGGAAGTATCCCTGGAAAAATGCCTTCTGTTTTTCCGCATCAAAATCACAAAGCGTAATTCCCGACCACTGAAGCGAAAGTTGAATTGCACTCGAAACAGGATTTCCGTAATCAAGACATTCAAGGTCAATCACAACCGGCTCGTCGTTTTTCCACATTACGTTTTTTGGGTCCATGTCTTCATCGATGATTGTTGTGATTTTCGGGAGAGCCTGACGGGCTTTGTTTAATTCCGTCTGGGCGTATTCAAGAAGTGGGAGATTCTGTTTTAGGAGAGAAGCGACTTCTTTGGCCGGCGTCCCAGCCGCAGATGAAGTTGCCTTCTCGAGATATTCATTCCAGTCAATTGTGCTAAGTTCCGGCTCGGTAAACTCTGTCACTTCGGCGCGCTCCGTCTCAATTGCATGAATCCTGCCCTGAATGTTCCCTGCCTTCCAGCATTGTTCTAGTGTGATATTATTCCAGTCAGTTATGTTACCGTCATGCCAGTCAAAAATGTAAAAATAATTTCCCTGAAACTCCTGCATCTTTTTTCCATCAAACACAAGAACCGCCACAATCGGAATTCCAGCCTCCTCCAGAATGGCTTCAAGCCGCTCCGCCTTTTTGTAATTCTCCATCGCACCCGGTCGCTTCATAATTTCCGGATTCAAATGCTTCACAGCATAAATATGATTTTCCGTGCAAACCTTATACATCCTGTGCATAAAGCCGCCAGAAACCGGAACAACAGGCGCCATAATCGCACCAAGCGAAAGAGTCTCAAAAAGCTGTTTTATCAAAGGAGTGATATCTGGCTTCATGATTATATTATAGTATCATTTTTGTGAGTCTGGTAGTACAAAAAAAATAAGAAAAAATTAGGGAATTTGCATATAATTTCATTAAAATATTCATTTTATATGTAATTATAATATAAATTCCGCATTTTTTTGATATTTTTTACTGGAAAAAGCCTGTTTAATTGGGTAAAAGACAGGATTTTGGTCAAATTTTACTCATTTTTGGATGAAATTTTCAAAAAAATACATATAAAATGCAGAAAAAACAAAAATTATATGCATTTTGAATAAAAAGAGCATTTCAATTTCTGTTTTTGTCCTTTCACCAATGTAGTTATTTACATTCACTACCAGGATAGAATCAGCTTTTTCATTTTATACAGCAAAACTCTTTCAACGCTAAATATTCTCTTCGATACAAGCCATAATCTGCAATATTTGTTTTGTGAAAATCTTCGTAGCGGCTAAAAATATCCAGAGCCTCTTCCATTGGGAGCCATCTGAAAGTAGTACCAGCCTGCTTTTCGCCTTCTGTAAGATTTATGTTTCCAGTGTCTTTTGTCAGTTCACAAACAAAATAATGATTAATATGGCGCCAGTCTAAAAACAGTTCTTCAATTTCCAGATATTCTTCTTTTGGACGAACCTGCATCCCGGTTTCTTCCAGCAGTTCCCGTTCACAGCATTGTTCATAAGTTTCGCCATCTTCAACTCCGCCGCCGGGAATTATGTACTTGTTATATTTTTCTTCATAGCCCAAAAGAACTTTGCCGTCATTTACAACAATTCCACGACACGCATGACGCAGGTGTTTTACATATCCAAGATAATCATCATTTTTTAATTGAAGTTTTTTCATTTCTATTCTTTTAGTTGTTTTCTGATATCAACAGTTTCATTTTTCTGCGGGAAGAAGATGAAATTATATTTTAACGGATTTATAAATCCAAGCTTTTCTGCAAGTTTCATAGAAGGTGTATTTTCTACATCACAGGCCCAGATAGGCTTTAGACCTCTTTTATCAATTTCTTCCAGAGTTCTTACGCAGACTGCAAAAGCAAATCCTTTACGCTGTTTATCATCATCAGTGATAATTCCAAGTTCTGTGTATCCACGGGCAGTAAAGGCTGCTTCGCTCTCACTGCAGATTTCACCATTTTCAATAGCATAAAATCCGAAAGCAATTTTCAGGAAGTTTTCTTTTGAACCGTAAACACGTTCGTGAAATTCCTTCCAAGGAACCTTTTCGTATAATTCGCTGTCGTATGGTTTTATTTCAACGTCTCTAGGTTTCTGCTCAATAGCATTTCTTTGAGTATATTCGTGTCGAGGAATCACAGTTCCCAATTCTGCCAGCGGAAACTTTGAACCTCTCTCAGGAGTCCAGACTACCTGAATCCATGCGTGTTTAATTATTTCACGTAAGGTCTCTTCAATCCATTCAAAATCTGCATCGTCACTAATATAGACCCAGCTCATATTCAGCTGGCAGATTGCTTTAGTCGGCGCATTGATATCATCAACAAAAGTCTTACCCGGTAATATTCCATCAAAATAACACCACAGCGCAGAAGTGTTCGGCTGCCTGTTTTTGAACAGCGGAAAAATCAAAGCTTTCTTTTCTTCAGGTAATTGGATAAGCATAAAGGCTCCTTTGCTAAATTATAGTGTATTTCTTTTCACTTCATCCATCTCAGCAATCAGTTCTTCCAGAGGACGATACTCGCCGCCCCACCATTCGAACACGTGCATACCTTCATCTTCCAAAACTGATTCCTGCAAAGTCAAATTGATTCCCAGCTGCCGTAAAAGACCTTCGCGGTCAACAGGCTGATAGTCAAACGGAAGCAGCTTGCAAAACTCTTTATACGAAACGCCACAAACAATGTTATGCACTCCTAATGAAGCAATCGCTCCCAAACATCTTTCACATGGCGCACAACTTGTATACAAAATAGATTCTGCCATAACATCATCAGGATATTTATTTGCGCACTTATGCACCAGATTAAACTCCGCATGACCAAAAATCTTTTTTTCGTAATCAGCAGTATTTTCTGCTTCCTCTAAGATTTTTCCATTGTGAACCAGTACAGCACCAAATGTATCATGTCCTTTTTTGCCTGCACTTATAGCAAGTTCGTAACAGCGTCGTATAATTGTCTCATGCAAACCATTATTTTCACTAATCATTATTTATCTCCCTCAAAAAATCCTCATCAGTTCCATCAAATTATCTACTTCATAATCCGGGGGATTTTTTACTGCCAGTGCTGTCTGAAGTTTTCCAAAGCCCTGTTTTATCCAAACGGCTTTCATGCCAAGGGACTGCGCTGGGACGGTGTCGTTATCGATTCTGTCTCCAATCATAACGGCTTCCTGCGGCTGGCACCCGGCGGGTCTTAGTGCGTGCTCAAAAATGCGGATATCAGGTTTCATCACTTTTACATCCCAGGACGATATCACATATTTGAAATATTGAAGAATCCCA
>JAFZLJ010000046.1 GCA_017551545.1 Treponema sp.
ACTGAGCGCACAGAGCCTTAACGTTCTTTCCGCCTGGTCCAATGAGAGCGCCGATCTTGTCTACAGGAATCTTCATTGTGAGAATCTGTGGAGCGTTCTTAGCAAGTGGAGCCGGCTTGTCGATGCATTTTTCCATGATAGAAAGGATGTGCAAACGACCCTGACGAGCCTGTTCCATAGCCTTCTTCATGATTTCTGTTGTTACACCGGCAATCTTAATATCCATCTGGAAGCCTGTAATACCGTCTTTTGTTCCGGCTACCTTAAAGTCCATATCACCAAGGTGGTCTTCTTCACCAAGGATATCAGAAAGGATTGAGTAGCGTCCGTATGGATTGTCGCCTTCTGGTTCTGTGATAAGACCCATAGCAATACCAGCTACCATCTTCTTCATTGGAACACCGGCAGCGAGCATACAAAGTGTACCACCACAAGTAGAAGCCTGTGATGAAGAACCGTTAGATTCCATGATTTCAGAAACTACACGGATTGTATATGGGAACTCTTCTCTGCTTGGAACCATTGCAGCAAGTGAGCGGCGGGCAAGGTTACCGTGACCAATTTCACGACGACCTGTTGTAAGCTTACCTGTTTCACCAACTGAATATGGCGGGAAGTTATAGTGAAGGATGAAGTGCTCTGAGCGGTCTCCATCGATATCATCATAAGACTGTTCGTCCATTGCAGTACCAAGTGTACATACAGCGAGCGACTGTGTTTCACCACGAGTAAAGAGAGCCGAACCATGAGGTGTTGGCAATACATTGATTTCACAAGTGATTGGGCGGATTTCATCAACCTTACGTCCGTCTACACGAACACCTTCGTCAAGAATAGACTTGCGGAGGAGCTTGTACTGAATGTCGTCCATAAGTGTAGCAAAAAGCTTCTGCTGTACAGGGTCTTCAAGCTGTTCCTTATGCTTTTCTGCAAGCTCTTTAATAGCCTTAGAAATTGCAATTCCGCGGTTGATTTTGCTGTCTTTGAAGCAAGCTTCTTTCAAGAGAGGTGTTGCTTCAGCTTCGATAGCTTCTGCATTTTCGAGTGTAACATCAAGAGGGTTCAAAGGAAGCTTTTCCTTACCTGCCTTCTTAACGAGCTCTTCCTGGAGCAGACACATATCTGTAATAAAGCCCTGAGCCTTTTCAAGAGCACCGAGCATTACTTCTTCAGAAACTTCGTTAGCACCACCTTCTACCATTGTAAAGCCGTCTTTAGTTCCGGCAACAACAATTTCAAGTTCACCCTTTTCAATCTGTTCGAAGGTTGGGTTGATAATGTATTCACCGTTCAAGTATCCGATACGACAAGCGGCAACTGGTCCGTGGAATGGAATATCAGAAATACATGTTGCAGCAGATGCAGCAATTACAGCAAGAATATCCTGAGTATGAACACCGTCGCAAGAAACACAAGTTGGAACAATCTGAAGTTCATGTCCAAATGACGGTTCAAAAAGTGGGCGCATCGGGCGGTCAATAAGACGAGATACAAGAATCTCCTTATCCTTAGGACGACCTTCGCGTTTTACAAAGCCACCAGGGATTTTTCCGGCAGCATAGAATTTTTCATTGTACTCAACAGTAACAGGAACAAAATCCTGACCTTCTGTAACAGAAGAAGAAGCACAAATAGTTGCAATAATAGCTGCTCCGCCCCACTGTGCGTAAACACAACCATTAGCCTGTTTACCGATTTTTCCTGTTTCCAGGATGAGATCGGCATCTCCAAGTCGGTAAGTTACTCTTTCTACTGACATAAATTTAACTCCTACACACGTCACTACATCCGACGTATGCTTTTTTTCATTGTCTCGTTAAAAAACAAGATGTTTAATTTTAGACTATAATAAAATAATAATCAATGGAAGAAACCCTATTCATTCCAGTATATAAAAAGCGGATTTGCATTCTCAAGCTTCTTAAAGTCTGCGGCACTTACCGGTGTTTCCAGAAGCTGCAATTCCTTTTTCAACGGCAGATGGGTGTGAATAAAATCTTTTGGATATGTAAAAAGCCAGGTGTGGAAGCAAGTTACATTTCTTACACCGGCAGTTTCAGTACCGGCATCCCAGGTGCAGTCTACAAGATACCATTCTCCGTTTACCTGAACCATGTTCCAGGAATGATTTGTTTCTGTTACTTTATCTTTTTCTGACCAGCCGATTCCTCGGGCATAGCCGCTTACAATTTCGCAGATAATTCCAGCGCGTGAGCACATTTCGTAAAAAAGATTTGCATAGCCGGAGCATTTTGTTTTTCTAATACGAAGAACTGTCGGGTAATCATCAGGGACTTCTGTATGATATACATAAACTCCGTCATAATCATAACAGATAAGGGTTGCTATAAAGTCGTGAATGAACGTTACTTTTTCATATTCATCAAGCTTAAGGGAATCTATAAGCTTTATTACTTCATCAAGATATGCATCAGGATTTAAAAGTCTTAGTTCCTCAAGCGCTTTATTTTCAAGGATTGTCTGAATACGAGGGTCAACCGGTGCATATCTGTATAAATCTGAAGTTTCATAAGAAGCCGGAAGCTTATAAACCCTGCCACCCTCTTTTGTTTTCTTTATATTTTTTTCAACAAGGATTTTCTGATAATACTGGCCGTCATTTGAAGTACAGATTTTTATTCTGTCATAGCCGTATGGAACTGTAAAAGTTTCTTCACGAGTTTCGGTGCCTTCTACAAGTTTTATGATTCCGTCGTAGCCCCATTTGGAACCGTTATAACATCCGCAAATCATAATATACTTACACAAAGCATCATCAACATTAACTGTGATTTTTTCGCCGGCTTCTAATGTACCGGAAGACAATGTAACCTTTGGCTCCGATGAATATGACCACAACTCTCCGTCAACCATGCGGCAGACATCATAATAATTTCTTTCTACAAGAAAAACTGTATTGCTTTTATTTACAAGCGTAACAAAGCTGCCCATGTTCCATTCAGAAGACCAGATTCCATCTACAAAGCAATCCTGGATATATGTTACAAACTGTTTTGATTCTTTGTCGTAAATATATAAATCTATAATATTCTGCTTGTTGCCGTGATAATTAAAAACTGATTTTGAAATTCCATAAAGATTTTTATATGAAGTTTCTACTGGCTGATTTGAACTTGTTTTATATGTAAGCGGCTGGAGGTCCTGTGTAACAGAAGGAAAAACTGAAAAGGATTTTTTTTGTTTCATTTTTCTTATAGTCATCAATAGAAAAATCTATTACTAGTTTTTCAGGCGAGCTGTTTTGAAACTTTGGGATTTTATAACTGCTTTGATAATAATAAGAGTTTATAGTACTTCCACCGGTTTTTGTTGCATCTGTAACTACAACCTTTAGCTGCTGATTATGCATTGTTCCCGAAATAGGATACCACCAGTACCATTTTTTTTCATAACAGTGAACGCCGACACTAAGGCTGCTGTCAAAATCTCTTATAAGTTTTAAGGAATTATATTTGTAGACTTTTGTTTCACCAGGAGCAATTATTTCGTCTGCACCTTTTATGATAGCTTTTGAACGGTGACCCTGACGTGCATCAAATATTCTGTTTGAAAAAGTAAGCGGCTTTTCTGATTGGTTTGTTATTTCAAAAATAAAATCGCAGTCTGAATCTGAACTAGAATAATACGATTCGAGCTGCTGTATTGATGCTGTTGATGAAGTGTTAGTTGTAGCACAACCGGTAAATATAGAAAGAAGTAAAACAAATAAAGCAGGAACTATAAGTTTTTTCATAATGTTGTAAATTTCTCCAAAAAAAAATCCCGCACACTGGCGGGACTTTGGCTTACTTGCGCAATCCGAGCTCTTTGATAAATGCACGGTATCCTTCAAGGTCTGTGCGTTCAAAGTAGCGGAGCATCTTACGACGCTGACCAACAACCTTAAGAAGAGCACGCTTAGCATTTGCGTCCTTTGGGAACTGCTTAGTGTGATCTGTCAGCTGCTGAATGCGCTGTGTCATCAATGCAATCTGAACCTTTACGTTACCTGTATCGGTATCTTTTGCACCGTACTTCTTGATTGTTGCAGAAGTAGTTTCTTTTGTAAGTGCCATATTGGAACCCCTTAAAATAATTTATTATCTGCATAAGCGGAATTTTTGCAGGTCAAATCCTGGGTTTCTAGGAAGTAATCACAAAAGGTTCCGTAGAACAGATTAGGAAAATATTACACGAAAAAAGTGTTTGTTTCAAGTGTGGATTACCACGCTTAGCACGCAATGACGTTAGCGGCCAAGAAGTTCCCGCACTGTGGTCATATAGCCTTTCTGGATAAGGTGACGGATATATGAAGAACTCACGCGCTCTTCACTGCCGTCGGCCTGGGTATAATAAACAGGGTCTACAAAAATTGTCTGAATGCCTGCCTGTGCAGCCCAGTACTTTATTGCCTGTGTATCTGTTGCACCCTTGTACCCGCAGCGGAAATCTATGCCTTCGGCAAGGAGCTTCATATTTAATTTCTGTACAAGAAGATCAAGAAAAGTCACACCTTTCATCGAAGCAAATTCCTGGTCAAAGTCTACGACAATTACAAAGTCTATTCCAATTCCTTCAAGCAGTTTAAGGCGCTCTTCGAGTGTAGAAATGTCACCCGCATAGTCATCGGCATGTTTAAGGGCTGGCAACGGGCGTTTAAAAGTAATAACACCACTTGCAAGATTCTGAACTTTACATTCTTCTACAAGCTTATTAAGCAAAAAGCGATGACCTAAATGAAGGCCGTCAAAGCTGCCTGTAGAAATACCTGTACCCTGCTTAAAAAAATGGGTTTGAGAAAAATCATCTAAAGTCTGAGGCGACCAGTCAAAAACTGTCATATTCTATTACTAGAATACAAGATTTGGTATAGTGAACGCAATACCTACTTTAGCGTATGGAACAACTCCTATTTCTTCAAGTCCAATTACTCCACCCTCTAAAGTCATACACAAGAAATCCTGGAGCGGTACATCAATACCACCGGCGAATTTATATGCGAACAACGAATCATAATCTTTATCACGTCTTCTTGAACGGGTTTCCTGAAAAGCAGCACCAATATTTGCCATCGCATAGAAGTTTGGAGGAGCACCGGCAGAACGAGGTCTTACATTAAAACCAAGACCAATTGTCATCAAAGACATTTCACCATTAAAATCTTGTGCACCATTAGTCGGAACAGTAAACCATGAATAATCAATCTGAGAGAACATCCAGGTTGTAAAAGGGAAAGAAATATAACTTTCAAGCTGGAAGCCTGCCTTTTCATCATCAAGGAATTCAGGGGCAAGCATATAGCCAATATTAAAACCAATATTGCATCTTGCACCACCGCCGTTTCTCTGATCATAAAGCTTGTTCACGCTTTTGCGGATTTTTACATCTTTTCCGGTTTTTACTTCATCATACTCAACAAAGTTTTCTGTTTTCTTTTCATCTTTTTTATCATCTTTCTTTGTTGTTTTTTTAGTATCTGTTGAAGCTGCTTCTGTATAAGCTGCGCTTTGTTTGTAATATGAAATATCAACAGCAGGATTTACAGAGAATCTGTATGAAGATTTTGCAGGCTGAATTACCTGAACAACCTTTCCGCTTACTGTATCAATAAATCTGAATTCATATAAAGTCATCTTATACATTGAAGGATACATATCTGGCATTGCTTCAATTGAGTAATCAATTTCGAGTGTAACTGCAGGAACATTGCGGCGGAACATATAGTCATACAAATCTACAGTATCAAGATAATCGTTCCAGGCAGAAGTATTACCGGCAGTTGGAGAAACAGGATTTTTTCCAGATACATTTCTATAACTGATGTTTGCATTCTGACCAAAGATTTTTACATCATTGATGAATAATGAAACTGTAGTATCCCATTCATATTTATCACCGGCATAGTTACCAATATCAAGAATACGGTCATCTTCTATAGAAGAAATTGTTCTGCGTGTGCTAAGCTTGGCAAGATCATTCTGAATATCTTTGTAAAGAGAATCTTCTTGTGCTGTAGTTTTTCCCTGAATCTTACGCAAATCTTCAAGTGCTTTTGATTCAATTTCGCTTCTGATCTGCTGTTTGCGTTCGTTACGCATCTTTTTTACAGCAGGAAGCATATTACCTTTAGCATCTGTTTCACCATTACGAAGAGGTTCTGCATCTATTGCTTCACACTGAGCTTTATAATCATCATTTGCAGCCTGTTTAATAAGCTTTTCCTGATTCAGAACGCTTGAGTGAATATCGTACATTGCCTGTTTCTTAGCTTCAATTACTGCAATCTGATTATCTACAGAAAGTGCATCAATCTTCTGCTGGCGTACAAGCTTTGCCTGTTTTTCGGCCTGAGCTGCAGCCTGTTCAATTTTTTCGCGCTGTTCTGCTGTTCGTACTTTCTGCTGCTCCTGGTCTTCCAAAAGTCTCTGCTTCTGAAGGCGTAAGCGTTCAAGACGCTCTTCTGCAATCTGTTTCTGCTGGTCTGCAAGAGCCTTTTCTGCTTCGAGTTTTGCCTTGCGTGATTCAGCATCAAGTTCGGTAGAAAGCGAAACTTCCTTTAACTGTCTTTCAAGTTCCTTTTGTTTCTTTTCATATTTGCTTACTTCTTCTTCTGTAATTGTAATCTGTTCATTGTCAGACAATTCTTCACCTTTAAGAAGAACATACCTGTCAATAGAAGAAAGTTTTATTCCAAGGTCATCGCAGAGTTTTACAGTAACTTTATTTACAGAAGACCCTGCTCCTTCAAAAAGGCTTACCGGTTCAGCAACACTATCTGTAGTAACAGAAGAAAGGCGTACCCCGGTTGTAAGGTTTGTAAGATTTACCGAAAGAATATATTTACCATTTGCCTTTGTGATTGTAGAGAAAACACCAATTTCGGCAGAAACAAGCTTTCCAATTTCTATACTTGTTTCCTGATCATGAGTGTAGCTTTCTGCTTTCTGCTGAATTCCTTTTATCTGTTCTTCATTCTGAATATCTACAAGCTGATATGTTGTATAATCATTGAAATTTGCTTCAAGCCTGCGCCTTACCGAAGAAGGAATCCAGTTCTTTTCATCTTCTGTAAGTCCTTCGCTTGTCGGATTAAAAATTGCAATTCTTTTTCCGGCAGCAGATAATACCATTGAGGCACTTAATAAAATAATCAAACATAAAACAGTCTTTTTCATAGTTATTCACTCAACCCCATAGTTGATTTAAAATCATCGGCAAGCTCCCTTTGTAAAAGTTCTGCTATACCGTCACACGCACTTTTTTTAGCTTTTGATTCATTATATGATAAAACTTTGTCCATTTTATTTTCATAAACATACAAAGTTCTTTCCTGCGATTTTACTATTATTTTAACAGAAGGAAAATATACAAAAAGCTCATCTTCCTTCACTTCATTGTAATCTATTACAGTTTGCACTATATAATATGATTTCTGTTCGTTATCATTAGTGGCAAAACCCATTTGTGTAAAGATTCCGTTTACTGTAGAAGAAATTGTTCCGCCAAAATCGCCTGTAGTTGTTACACACATTACACAGTTGTTCTTTTCTTTTTGAACAAGGCCTGGAATTGATGCAATAACAGCTCTGTCTGTAGCAAAAGCTTCGTCTGTAAGCTTTTTAGAAAGCATTGTTGCGCGGTAAAGGCTTGCAAGGAATACTTCAGAAGCAGTTTCTGTCTGACTGTAGATTTTTATGCGTTCAAGAGGCTCTTTTGTTTCCTGAGCAAGCTGGAAAATGCTGTAAAAGCTGTTTTTATTGTCACGAACAAGCGGTTCATACTGATTCCATGCATCTTTTCTATTAATATGTGCACAGCAATACCATTTGTTTTCGCGGCCAAGGAAGTATGGTTCTTCTGTTTCAAGTGCGAATAAATTAAGATCTGTATAAGTTACTACGCTTGATTTTACAGTTCTGTCAACTTTTCCAGGGTCATTTGTAGTATTGTAAGTATAAGTTTCGCCTTCAATAAGTGATTTTACAGTTGTATTAAAATAAGAAGCCAGCTGTGCAATTGCATTATTCCTGGCCTCTGCAGCCGTAGTTCCAGTTCCAAGCTGTGCCAGATACAAAGAATCCGGAAAAACTTCCTTCTTATTAGTAATCCACTCCGGCTCCGGTATAACAACAGTTTCCTTCTTAGGCTTAGAAGCACAGGAAACAAATAACACAAGAATACTTAATAATATGAAAAAAAGAGAAATTTTCGTTATAAATTTATTTGTCATATGCTGCATATACATATATAATAATTTTAATAAGAAAAAGATACAAGAAATTTGAAAAAAAGTTATTTCTTGACATTTTTCTTTAATAGAATTAAACTTATTAAGTATTATTAAATATTTGTACTGCGGAGGTACTTTTATGGCAACAAAAAAAGAACTCGATTGGGGAAACTTACCTTTTGGTTACATGGAAACATCAAAAAGCTTTGTTTGTAACTACAAAAAAGGAAAATGGGATGCTGGAAAGCTCACTACTGACCACACCGTAACAATTAATGAATGTGCAGGAGTCCTTCAGTATGCACAGACTTGTTTCGAAGGACTTAAAGCATATAGAACAGAACATGGCGACATCGTTACATTCCGTCCTGATTTGAACGCAGAACGAATGGAAAATTCATGCAAGCGCCTTGAAATGCCTGTATTCCCAAAAGACCGCTTTATTGAAGCAGTTCTTAAGACAATTAAAGCAAATAAAGAATGGGTTCCACCATATGGAAGCGGTGCTACCCTTTATATCCGTCCATATATGTTTGGTTCAAACGCTGTAATTGGTGTAAAACCAGCTGATGAATATCAGTTCCGTATTCTTGTAACACCAGTTGGACCATATTTCAAAGGCGGCGTAAAGCCAATTAAGGTTCGCTTGAGTGATATGGACCGTGCTGCTCCTCATGGAACAGGTGATATCAAAGCCGGATTGAACTATGCTATGTCTTTGCACAATATTGTAGACGCTCACAAGTGCGGCTATGCAGAAAACATGTATCTTGATCCTGCAACACACACATATCTTGAAGAAACAGGTGGAGCAAACATCATTTTCATCACAAAGGACGGAAAACTTGTTACTCCAAAATCTGATTCTATTCTTCCTTCTATTACAAGACGTTCATTGCTCATCGTAGCAAAGAAATACCTTAAGATGGAAGTTGAAGAACGCAAGATCAACAAAAATGAACTTGGAAAATTCGTAGAATGCGGTCTTTGTGGTACTGCAGCAGTTATTTCTCCTGTTGGCCAGATTGATGACCACGGAAAGAGCATAATCTACAATGGCGGCAAAAAAGAAATGGGTCCTAAGATGAAGGAAATCTATGATACTTTGACAGGTATTCAGATGGGACGTATTCCAGCTCCGGAAGGATGGATTTATACTATATAATCGATCCAAATTAATAAAAAAAGGCACGTCTTTTAAGAACGTGCCTTTTTTATTTTATTTTGCATCTACTGATGCACTACCCTTGGCTTTTGGATTAGGATTTGTTCCCTTTCGCAGGAATGCATCCTTGTAGCCGTATGCCTTGAATCGTGCAAGAACTGTTCCGTATTCATCAAGTGTTACAGGACCAACAAGTACCTGTTTAGAACCGTTAGCTGTTGGAACAATTGTAATAGGATACTTTGTTCCATATTTGTTTACAATCTCAAGAATGTTTTCATCGTCGCGCAATGTTGCAATCTGGATGTAATACTTTTCGGCTTCAAGTTCATTCAGGCTTTCAATCATAAACTTATCGTAGCTTGTTTCATTGCCGCTTGAAGATGGCTGAACAACTACAGTTTCAATATCATTATTGATATTTACTACATTGTTCAGAACCTCAGGAATCAAAGCTTCTTCTGTTTCATCCTCTTCCTCATAAACCGGAGGATTATCATCAGCTGGAACAAGAACTATAGCATCGTATTCTTCTTCATCATCAAGAACTTCAGGTTCGTCGCTCCAATCCTCTTCTTCCGGAATTACTTCATCTTCAGGAATCTCTTCAACAGGTTCCTCTTCGATTGGTTCTTCCTCTACAAATTCTTCATCACCGAATTCTTCTTCTTCAAATTCTGGCTCTTCATAAGCTTCTTCTTCAGGTTCTTCGGCAGGAGTTTCTTCTACAGGTTCTTCCTCTTCTGGAATATCATCAAGAGTTTCATCATCAATGAATTCTTCTTCCTCTGCAGGAACATCACCTGGTTCATCATCTGTGAATTCTTCCTCAATAGGTTCTTCTTCAAATGCTTCTTCTGCCGGTTCTTCAACAGGAGTTTCTTCAGCGATTTCCTCTTCTACAGGTTCTTCTTCTGCAGGAATTGTTTCGAATTCTTCTGCTGGTTCTTCATCTGATGGAAGATCTTCAAGTTCATCATCCTTGAATTCTTCGTAAACAACAGGAGTTTCTTCCTGAGCAGGAGCTTCTTCTACAGGCTCTTCTACTGCAGGAGTTTCTTCTATATATTCCGGTTCTTTTTCTTCTTCAAAATCGTCTTCGAAGTATTCTGGAAGTGCTTCGTCATCAAAATATTCATATTCTGTAACAGGCTCTTCTTCTACAGGTTCTTCGATTGGCTTTGAATAGATTTCTTCTTTTGGCTGTGTTGCAGGAACAGTTTCTTTTTCATCAAATACTGGTTCTTCCCATTCCTCTTCATAGACAGGTGCAGTAACACCTTCTGCAGGTTCAGAATATGGAATATCTTCTACAACAGGTTCCGGTTCTTTTACAGGTTCTTTTACAGGTTCCTTTACCGGTTCAACAACAGGCTCTTCCTTTGCAGGAGCAGCAGTGCCATTTGAAGCAATTACAGCTGAACCATATACTCTTTCGTCCTGATTTGAACGCTTTGTGATTTTTACGATATTATTTGAGTTCTTGTTAATGCCAATTGCTGCAGCTGCTTCAGGTGAAAGCATGATTGCTACACCTTCAGAAGGATCAAGTGCTCCAATTACAAGAATATCAATTGTTGCGTCACCGGTAATGTTTGTTACACTGATAATATCACCAGGGAGATAACCTACAGTCTTTGCAAATAATCCTTCAGGGAATACTCCAGGCTCTACTACTACAGCTCTACCATCCAGAGATGGGCTAAAGGATGCCAGTACAAAGCATCCTGCAATAATAAATCCGAGTTTTAGTATATTCTTAATCAATCTGCTTTCTTTCAATTTGTTTTTCATACCCGCCCATCCTTATGCTTTAATTGATTTCAAGATTTTCGAAATCTCTGATATTAATTTGGAAGAAACATCTTTCAAACCCTTTTCATCATAGGTTTTGACAGCACTTTCAAACGAACTCTCTTTTATAGTTTTTCCGGTTGCTACCGAAGAAATTGACCAATTAACTGTATGCAGTGAATTTCCATAATATAGTTTGATTTGAACAAAATAATCAGAAGAGCCTTCGTAAGCGTCGCCCATTGCCTTGTTGAACAAAATCACATCATCACTGGCAGAACTTGAAACAACAGCAGGCGAATTTGTGATTATATAGCCTGTTTCAAAGAATCCTGCAAGAAGTTCATCTTCAATTACAAGAGAATCCTCTGTAACAGTATCTGTTCTGTCATCATGCTGAACAATCTGCAGCTGGATCTGCTTAGCAAAACAGAAGTTAGCGCACATAAAAAGGCAAGCGATTAAGATTATATGTTTAATTTTCCCCATGGTATCACCCCATAAACACAATATAGGTTTTATACTTGTTTGTCGGTTATATTAAGGCATGAGTTTAGCAAAAAATAACGAAATCTATTTATATAAAGAATACATGTATCCGTCGAAAAAAATGGCGGAAGCGGGATTACAGATACAAAAACATTCTACAGTGCGGCCGCAAGGCGGCCAAGTGGATAGTTCCAAGGCACTGTAGCATGTAGTGGGCTAGCCCACGGTTTTGGATCTGGAATTCCGCTGGGAGCCATTTTTTTCTATATAAATGCATATTTCTTTCTATATATTTATTTCCAATTGCGAAATTCATGTATATGTGTTAATATTTTAAGAAGGGTTGGGACATGGATAAACGTATATATATAATCGGTGCGGGATTTGCTGGTCAAACCATTGCCGATGACATTAAACGAAAAAAAATATTCGGAAAAGTAAACGCATTTCTTGATGATGACAAAAAGCTCATCGGGTCTACTATTGACGGCATTCCTGTTCTTGGGCCGATTGACAGCGTTACTTCTATCCTTTCTAACTCTGATTTAGACGAAGCAATCATTGCAATTCCTTCTGCTCCAACTGAACGAATCCGTGAAATATACGAAACTCTTGTGAAAAACGGCTTTAACCATATAAAAATCCTTCCGGGAATAAGCCAGGTAATAGAAGGAACTGCTCACCTTGTTCAAACCCGTGAAATTGATCCTCTTGATATTCTTGGTCGCACCCCGATTGCTATCTCGCTCAAAGAAAGCTTGAATTACCTTCGCGGAAAGCGTGTTCTTATAACTGGTGCCGGCGGTTCAATCGGTTCAGAGCTTGCACGTCAGCTTTTGAGTGGTGGGGCTGAACGACTTTACTTACTTGGACACGGCGAAAACTCAATATGTCAGATTTTCCGTGAGCTTAAAGTTCTTCAGACAGAAGGAGTCGGCGAAAAAGCAACAGTTGTTCCTATTATTGGAGACATGCGCAACAAAGAATATATGGATTTCATCATAAAGCAGACAAAGTGTAATGTAATATTCCACTGCGCTGCCTACAAGCATGTCCCGATGATGGAAGAAAATCAGGTTGCAGCAATTGAAAACAATGTATTCGGAACAAAAAATCTTTTGGACGCAGCGATCAAACATCATGTAGACCGCTTTGTTCTTATTTCAACAGATAAGGCAGTTGCACCTGTAAGCGTTTACGGCGTTTCAAAAATGCTCTGCGAAAAGCTTGTATTGGAATATTCAAAAAAGGCAGCAAAAAATCAGGCTGTGATGTTTGTAAGATTCGGAAACGTTCTTGGAAGCCGTGGTTCAATTCTTCCGCTTTTCCAGAGTCAGATAAAAACAGGCGGACCAATCACAGTTACAGATGAAAAAATGGAACGCTTCTTCATGACAATTCCTGAAGCTTGTTCGCTTGTACTTCAGACAGGCGGCGTTGGCAAAAACGGTCAGTCATATCTTCTTGATATGGGCGAGCCAATAAAAATAATCGACCTTGCAAAACAGATAATTCAGTTCAGTGGTCTTGAACCATACAAAGACATTGATATAAAAATCGTAGGCGCACGCAAAGGTGAACGACTTATTGAACCGCTTTGGCTCAAGGAAGAAAATCCAACTGCTACAAAATATCCAAAAATCCTGCAGCTCGAAAATAAAGATTATGAAGAAGGCAGACTGGACGCCTTGCTTCAAAAGCTCTACCCTATCTGTTTTTATACACAGGGTCAGGAAGCAGATTTCCGCAACAAAGAAAAACTCGTTAAGCTTTTGTGTGATGACTGCAAGAGCCTCAAGGATTTTTACGAAGAAATAAAAACAGACGGTCAAAAAAGGACGGACATATTATGAGTGATCAAACAAGCATAAAAGTTCCATTTCATAAAGCTGCAATTACAAAGGCAGAAGAAGAGGCCGTTCTTGATGTACTTCGTTCAGGCTGGCTTACAACTGGAAAGTATGCGCTTGAATTTGAAAAAAAGTTTTCTGAAGTTGTAAGTAAAGGCGATGAAGGAACTGGCCGCGCACCTGTTATCAGTCTTGCAGTAAACTCGAATACTTCGGGAATGATTTTAGCGATGGAAGCCTGTGGTGTACGAGCCGGAACTTATGTAATCACAACTCCCTACACTTTTGTTTCTACCGCTGCCTGTGCAAGACATCTTGGTGCCGACGTTCTTTTTGCAGACGTAGAAAAAAACACCTACAGCATTGACCCAAATAATATAGAAAAAATTCTTCAAACCGCAGCCACACAGGGAAAAATTGTAAAAGCAATTGTACCAGTTCACATTGCGGGAAATGTTTGTAATATGGAACGCATTGTTGAACTTGCAAAAAAATATTCAACACCGCAGAACAAAATCAGTGTAATTGAAGACGCAGCACACAGTTTCCCGTCTCCTACAAAACTTGGTTATGCCGGAACAATCGGAGACGCCGGAGTTTTTTCTTTTTATGTAACAAAGACAATCACAACAGCAGAAGGCGGAATGGTTTGTACCCGCGACCCTGAGCTTGCAAAACGCATGACAGTTATGCGCATGCACGGAATGGACCGCACAACCTGGGACCGCTACACTTCTCCACGCGCTTCGTGGGAATATGATATTATTGCACCGGGCTACAAATTCAACCTGCCTGATGTTCTTGCTGCAATAGGCGTTTGTCAGGTTGACCGCGCATGGCTTTTTTATGAACAGCGCAAAGCAATTGTAGACATGTACAACAAAGCGTTTGCAGACTTTGATTTTATTGAGCTCCCACCAGATGGACCAGGCAACAGCTGGCACTTGTATCTTATGAGAATTGTGCCTGAAAAATTAAAAATCACACGCGAACAGTTTGCAAAAAAAATGCAGGAAGCAGGCTTGGGTATTTCTGTTCACTTTATTCCAATCTTTCATTTTACTTACTGGCGTGAGCTTTACCCAGATTTCACTGCTGAAAATTTCCCGAATGCAGAATCGCAATATAATAGAACAATTTCAATTCCACTCTACCCTGATATGACAAAAGAACAGGCAGAGCTTGTAATTGAAACAGTTAAAAAAATAGGAATGGAAAATCATGCCTAAAAAAGAAGAAACAGTAAAACAAAGAAAACGCTCCATGGAAGCAACCGGCTTTTACAGTGATGCAAGCCGCGAGGGAACTTTGTTTGCTGTTCTTGTAAGAAGTCCTGCCGCAACTGGAAAAATCAAAGGAGTTACAATACCGGAGCTCCCGGAAGGTTATTATCTTTTTACAGCACAGGATATTCCCGGAAACAAAAAAGTTCTTGTAAATAATCAGGAATGGAAAATTTTAGGTTATGATGATGTTTCGTATAGCGGCGAGCCTGTTGGTATTTTATGCGGACCAGACGAAAACAAAGTCCTGGAGCTTCTTGAAAATGTTTCTGTAAACTTTGATATTGATTCTCTTGAAACTGCTCTTAAAAAAGCAATGAAGCACCACAAACGTCCTGTTGTAAATCTTTCAAAAATGAGCGACCTTACTTCGTTTGTTTCAGAAATCAACGAGCTTCCTTCGCTTGATACAGTTATTGACAACAGACGTGTAGAACAGAATGTAGAAGAACAGGTTGCATACCGCGAAATTAAAACAGGTATGTTCCTTAAAAAAAGCATACCTCAGGCAGAAAAAAAACTTTTTGAAAATACACAGGATTACATAACAGAACAAAACTGGAAGCTTACATTTCTTCCGCCGCTTTGGAAAGAAACATGCGGCTCCTTCTGCTGGAAGGAAGGAAAATATCTTCACATTTCTGCCCCTACAAGATGGACAACTCATCTTATGGCAACAGTTTCTCGTGTACTTGATATTCCTGCAGAAAATATTATCGTTCATAAAACAAAAACCTCTGGTGTTTTTTCAAAAGGACTTTGGAGAACTTCTGTTGTTTCTGCACAGGTTGCACTTGCTTCTTTCCTTACATCAAAACCAGTAAAGCTTGTTCTTACTCAGGAAGAACAGGATTCTTACATGGCACCTGGTGTAGATACAAATATCACCTATAAAACTGCAGTTACACCGGAAGGCATTTTAAGCGGTGTTTCTGTAATCATAGATTTTGATGTTGGATGTTTTAATCCTTTTGCTCAGGAAATTGCAGACAGAATGTCTATTGTTGCCTGCAATTATTATAAGCCAAAAAATGTTCACATAATTACAAAAGGTCATACTTCTAAAAAACCTCCTACTTCAATCTGTCTGCGCGGAATTGATTCCCAGATCTTCTTTGCAATAGAAAATCAGATGCAGAAAATTGCAGAACAGACAAACCTTCTTCCGGAAGAGCTTCGTAAAATAAATATTCAAAACAAAGATAACAAATATCCTTTTGTTTTTGATTTTGATTCACAGAACGCAACTGAATGTTTTTCTAAAGCAGTACAGATCAGTGATTTTAACAGAAAGTATTCATCATACAACATGGACGCTATAGACCGCATTCAGGAAAACAGCAATCCGTTCTTTGCCCTTCCTTTGCGCGGAATTGGAATTGCAAACTCCTTTAATGTTTCTGATTTTTACGGAACAACAAGTTTTGAAGCAAACTGCAAGGTAGAAGTTACGCTTTTACAAAATGAACACATTGTAATTCATGCACTTAATCCTTCGCAGGGCATTCAGGAAATCTGGAAAAAAACAGCAGCCGATATTTTAAAAATCAAAAAAGAAAATATCACAATTGATTCTGAATTTGATTTTGCAGATTTACCGGACACTCCAGAAGATGCAATTAATTCAATAAGTAATGTAAATGAACTTATAAAAAAAGCCTGCCAGGATATTGAGAAAAAACGCTTTCATGAAGCACTTCCAATTTCTGTAAAAAAAGCACAGTCTGCTACACTTAAGAAAAACTGGAATAACGAAACCTTCAGCGGCACTCCTTTTGGACCAGCTTCTTTTGCTACAGCAGTCGTTGAAGTTGAACTTGATACCTACACTTACAATGAACGAATAAAAGGAATATGGCTTGTAATTGATTGTGGTGAACTGTTTGATAAACGCGCAGCCCTTCGTGCAATCCGTCTTGAAATTCAACAGCAGCTTGAAATGCTTGTAAAAGATAAATCTATTCCTTGTGATAACATAACAATCAGTTTTATTGAATCAAAAAATAAAGCAGGACAGATTGGTGACCTTGTAAGAAACACTCTTCCGGCAGCCTTCTCTTCTGCACTTTCACTTGCGCTTGCAACCCAGCTTACAAAGCTTCCTTGTACAGAAAAACAGATTTTCGAACTTATTAAAAAGCGTGAAACACGAGCGGAGGATAAAGAATGAATGTACCTGTAATTCTAAACGGAAACAAAACAATTCTTGAAGCACCCGCAGACGAAACCCTTATGTCGGTTTTACGAAGAATTGGTTGTGCAAGTGTAAAATGCGGCTGTGGTCAGGGAACATGCGGCTCGTGTACAGTTTTATTAAATGATAATCCCGTTGCAACCTGTAAAATTCCACTTGGCATAATTCAAAACGCAGATATTGTAACTCTTGAATACTTTGAACGTACAAAAGAATATTCAATTATCATGAAAGGTTTTGAACTTGCAGGAATTAAGCTTTGCGGTTTGTGTGATTCCGGAAAAATATTTTCTGCATATCAGTTAGTAAAGCTTAACAAGATTCCAACCAGAGATGAAATTTATGAACAGGTACGAAGCTTAGCTCCTTGCTGTACAGACTTAAATACACTCATAAACGGAATTATTCTTGCATTGGAAATCCGCGATAACGGAATTGAAAAAGCTACAAGAAAGGCCGGGAGAATATAATGAAATCTATTTTATTTGCAAAAAACATTTCGGAATTATTCTTCCAGCTCAAAAACAACAAGGAATTAACAGTTATAGGCGGCTGCACCGAGCTTGATGAACTTCCTGAAAAATCTATTTCTGTATATGGAATTCCAGATCTTTCACGAATCACAAGACACGAACGATTTTTGGAAATTGGACCTGGCGCTACACTTGCGCAGATTCTTTCAATCGGACAGACTCACCTTCCAGCTGTTTTGTACGAAGCAATTTTGAGCATTGCAAATCCAATTGTAAGAAACATGGCAACAATAGGCGGAAACATCTGTACAGAAGGGCTTAAGCATACTTTGTTTGCCCCGCTCCTTGCATTAGATACTAAGCTTGAATTCAGAAATCAGACAGAAACAAGAATTGAACCTTTACAGACTTTTAAGAAAGTTCCGGAAGGTTTTGTTCTTACAGATATACGTATTCCGCTCATGTACCCGGAAGTTTCAATTTTCAGAAGAATCGGTCCTGAGCACCAGATTACACAGCATTCGGCTTCGTTTGTATTTCTGGGAGACACAGAGCGTAACTCTCTTGTGGATGTAAAGCTTGCATTTGCAGGTCCGTTTGTTTTCCGCAGTAAGAATCTTGAAAACTCTTTAATTGGACACCGCCTGCCGCTTACAAAAAAAGATGTTGATGAAATTCAAAGCATGGTGGAACAGGAATTTGACAAAGCCTCTACCGACCAGATGATAAGTAATGTTGTAAGACAGCAGTTCTTGAATTTAACACGTTATAGTTTTGAGCAATTAACTTAACGAATAAACATACAATCTGTCGTTCGCTGCGCGAACTTACCTAGTTTTGCTACGCAAAACTAGCGAATATACATACAGTCTCCATAACTAAAGAATTTATATTTCTTTTCCACGGCCTGCTTGTAGGCAGACAGGATATGTTCGCGTCCTGCAAAGGCACTTACTAGCATAATGAGTGTGCTTTCAGGAGTGTGGAAGTTTGTGAACATTTTATCTACAACCTTAAACTTATAGCCAGGGTACATAAAAATGCTTGTAGATGATGTGCCGGGGCGCACAAAATTGGCTTCACTGGCACTTTCCAACGTTCTTACACTTGTAGTTCCAACTGCAAGAACAGGTCTTCCTTCACGCTTTGCCTTATTAATTGCTTCTGCAGTTTCTACAGGAATTGTGTACCATTCTTCATGCATTTTATGGTTTTCAATGTTTTCTTCGCGCACAGGAAGGAATGTTCCAAGACCTACATGCAGCGTAACGAAAACTCGTTCAATTCCTTTTGCATCAAGACGTGCAAGCATTTCTTTTGTAAAATGCAAGCCTGCTGTAGGGCAAGCGGCACTACCCGTATCTGTAGCATAAACATTCTGGTAGCGTTCGCTGTCTTCTTCTGTATCTCCACGGCGAATATAAGGTGGCAGCGGAATATGGCCGTTACGTTCAAACCAGTCTTCATCAATCGCAAAATCAAACTTGAGTGCACGGAATTCTGTACCGGCGTTTCCTTCGTGTTCAATAATTGTTGCAACAGTTCCGTCCGGGAATTTATAATGCATGCCGGGCTTCTGCTTTTTTGCAGACTTTACCATTGTGTTCCAGATGCAGCATTCCTTGTCTATTGTATTAAGGAACATAAACTCAGTTTCGCGGCCTGTTGTTTCTTTAATTCCATAAACACGCGCACGACGAACACGGCTGTTATTAAAAACCATGAGTGTACCAGGTTCAATTAAATCAGGAAGGTCATCCATCATGTGGTGTTCAACTTCGCCGGTTACACGGTTCAAAAGCATAAGTTTATCCTGGCCGCGCACGCCGCTTGGATGCTGAGCAATAAGCTCTTCGGGTAAGTCAAAATTAAAATCAGAAGTAAGCATTAAAGTTTCCCTTTATTAAAAAAGTGATCCCTGTTCTCCGCCATCTTTTGAATCTGCAGCGTGGGTAAGACCAAGGTGAGTATAGGCTTTTTCGGTAACCATTCGTCCGCGTGGAGTTCGTTGAAGAAGACCGCACTGGATCAGATACGGCTCGTAGTAATCTTCAAGAGTGTCCATGCTTTCACCAATAGAAATTGCAAGAGTTTCTGCCCCTACCGGTCCACCGCCAAAGTTTTCTATAATTGAACGAAGGATTTCCCTGTCATATTTTTCAAGACCAATTCCGTCAATTTCAAGACGGCGTAGTCCATCATCTACAATATCAACTGTAATTGTGTTGCTTCCTGCAACCTGAGCAAAGTCACGCATACGGCGAAGAACTCTGTTTGCAACACGAGGAGTTCCGCGGCAGCACTGGGCTAAAAGCATGGCAGCGTCAGGTTCAATTGAAACCTCTAAAATTGCAGCAGAACGTTTTATAATAGAAGCAAGTTCTTCCTGTGTATAAAATTCAAAACGAGGAATAAAACCAAAACGTGAACGGAGCGGTGAGCTTACACTACCCGCCTTTGTAGTTGCACCAACCAGAGTAAACGGCGGAATAGGAATACGAACAGTACGTGCAGCAGCACCCTGACCAATAATCCAGTCGAGTTCAAAATCTTCCATTGCAATGTAAAGCATTTCTTCAATTGCAGGCTTTAATCGGTGAATTTCATCTATAAAGAAAACTGTGCGCGGAGTGATCGTACTTAAAATACCAGCCAGGTCTTTTGGCTTATCCAAAGCAGGCGCACTAGTTACCTTAAAATCAACACCAAGTTCGTGAGCAGTAATCTGTGCAAGAGTTGTTTTTCCAAGTCCCGGAGGTCCAATAAGCAGCAGATGATCCAGCGGCTCTTCGCGGAGCTTTGCAGCTTCTATAAATGTAGAAAGATTTTTCTTTACGCTTTCCTGACCTAAAAAATCGGCAAGACGTGTCGGGCGCAGCTTGTTATCCTGTTCATCAAAAGAGTCTTTTAAGTCTGCACGAACAATAGCAGAAAAATCAGTTGAAAAATCTTCATCGTTTTGCATAGTCTAATTATAACCTCTTTAAGCTAACTCCACAATTGCGCGTCGGAACAGAATATCCTCACGTTCCTTCTGATTCTTTGCAGTAAATGCTGCATCTGTACCAAGCTGTTCAACAAGCTGTGCAACCTTCTGCTCAACAGTGCGCTTATCATAACCCATGCTTGCAAGCGACTGAACAACATCTGCATAAGGAGTAGCCGTATCAACACGAACAACAGTTCCTGCACTTTCACTTATCTTGAGCTTGCCTTTAAGAGTAAGCATCATCTTACCTGCAGTCTTTTTTCCAACTCCAGGAATCTTTTCAAGCATTTCAAGATCTTCATTTTCAAGAACTTCAAGCAGGCGGCTGGAAGAAACAGAACTCATTATTTTAAGCGCACCCTTAGGACCAACGCCGTCAACCTTCAATAAATCAAGAAAAACAGAACGCTCATCGGCAGTTGCAAAGCCGTACATTGTCATAAGCTGGTCTGTATGCTGAAGCCATGTAAAAACGCGTGCCTCGCTGCCAACAACTCCAAGCATATCAAGATTTGAATCGGGTACACACAAATCCCATTCAATACCATTTGTATCTAAAAAAAGCTGTTTTGGAAATTTACCGGTTATTATACCTGTTAAAGAGTTGAACATTTGGTCTCCATTTTCTTCTTTATTATTCCTTATTTTTATGTTAAAATCAATTATGCGTTGGATTTATCACTACGATATCGCTGCATTTTTTATATCTCTAGTAATTCTTTTTAATCTTTTTGTTTCACAAAGAATAAAAACCAGAGTTTCTAAAGCATTTAAAATCCTTGCAATCGATTTATTTTTTGCAACTATATTCGATATCATCACAATCTATACAATCAGTCGTTACGAACTGTGCCCTATCTGGCTTAATTATGTTTTAAACATCCTTGCACTTCTTACTTATAACAGTCTTCCTGTTTGTTACATAATCAGTATTATGTACGGCTCAATGAATGAAGAACAGGATTTTACTATTACTCAAAAGCTGTTCATTTCAATTCCATTCTGCGCCGCTGCCTTTTTAATAATTACAACTCCTATTACAAAAGCAATCATCTATTTTACTCCAGACGGCCAGTACGCAATTGGTTCAACCTTCGATATTCTTACAGGTATTGGTTTTGTTTATCTTATTATGGTAATTGTTCACGGCATTTCAAAACGAAAATCACTGCGCACAGAACAAACCATCACAATCATTGTTTATACAGTAACTACAATTGCTGCCCTTATAATCTGTAATATCTGGACAAAACTTCTTGTTACACTTTTCTTTGCTTCACTTTCTATTCTTATTACTTATCTTTCGCTAGATAATCCTTCTGAATATAAAGATCCTATAATGGATATTTACAATAAAAAAGCCTTTATGTTTTCTACTGCAGAATTTTTTAATACACACAAAAATTTTACAGTTCTTGGTATTCAAATAGAAGGAATTACTTATTTAAACGAAACACTGGGCTACAACAACTTCAATAAAATTCTTATTAAGATTGCCAGAAAGGTTTGCGGAATCTGCGGTAAGAACAACGTGTACAGACTTTCTGGAAGCAAGATGGCAATTGTATTCCATAGTGATGACAAATTTCTTGAACTGCAGCTGTTGTTTTCTCAGAGCATAAAGATTTCCGAAATTGAAGTTTCTCCAAAAGTAAAAATGGCAACCTTCGAATGCCCGGAAGCAGCAGATAATTATGTAAAGCTCAATGATATGATTTTTGATACGCTCAATTCTTCTGAAATTGAAAGCGGAAAAATTGTAGACGGCAATAAAAAGATGCTTGAAAAATCACGCCGCGAATATGAGCTTGTACAGATTCTTAAACAGTCACTTGCACAGAATCAGTTTGAAGTTTATTATCAGCCGATTTATTCTGTAAAGAAAAAGAAGTTTACAACAGCAGAAGCTCTTATCCGTCTTACAAACGAAGAGCTTGGCTTTGTTTCGCCTGATGAATTTATTCCAATTGCAGAACGCAATGGTCTGATTCTTTTAATAGGAGAATTTGTATTCCGTTCTGTATGTAAGTTTATTATAAAGAATAAGCTTTGGGAAAAAGGAATTGAATATATTCACGTAAATCTTTCTGCAATTCAGTGTATGCAGGAAAAGCTTCATGAACAGCTGCTTTCTATCATGGATTTTTACGGACTTGATTATAAGTTTATTGAACTTGAAGTTACAGAAACAGCAGCAATTGCTTCGAGCGACACTCTTCTTAAGAACATGCGCAACCTTATGGAAAAGAACATGAACTTTGCGCTTGATGATTACGGTATGGGATATTCAAATACTTCAACAATCCTTCAGTATCCGTTCCACACAATCAAGCTCGATAAGTCTATTGTATGGGCTGCCATGAAGAATGAAAAAGCACAGAAGCTTCTACATCATACTATTGCAATGTTCCGCGATATGGGAATTGAACTTGTTGCCGAAGGTGTTGAAACTTCAGAAATGGCAGTTATGCTTATGAAAATGAAGTGTGATTATCTTCAGGGTTACTTATATTCAAAGCCTGTTACCGAAAGGGCTTTCCTGGATCTGTTAGAGCACAAGTACTAAAATGAACATGTGTAATTGCTCCTGCTAAAGCGTCGGCAGCATGATCCGGCTTTGGTTCAGTTTCAAGCCCAAGCAAAAGCTTTACATATTTTTCTACAACTTTTTTATCTGCAGTAGTTGTTCCCGTTACCGCCTGCTTAATCTGATTCGGAGTATATTCACCAAGTTTTATATTATGCTGGGCAAGACACAAGGTTACTACCCCACGTGCTTCACTAACACCCATTGCCGATTTAGCATTCTTTGCAAAATAAAGAGTTTCCATTCCGGCTTCTGTAGGACGGAACTCGTCAATAACTGCACAAAGGCGATTATAAATTGTAAGAAGCCTTTGTCCATGAGGTTCGTCGCTCCCGGTAGTAATACACCCATAACTAACCATGCGGTAGCGTCCATTACAAAAATCAACTACACCAAAACCTGTATTTGCAAGCCCTGGGTCAATGCCAAGCACACGGCGGATTTTAGCTTTTCCCGCATCATTTTTTGAATCTATTTTTTCAGTTCCAGGTAAAGCAGAAAACTGTTTATTATCATTAATCATATCTTTATTATACAAATGTTATTAATACATTTCCATAAAAAAATAAAATGTGATATAGTTTTATTATGCGGATTAAGAGAGTTATAATATTTACATTTTTATCTTCTTTTCTTTTAACAACAATCTTTGCACTTGAAATACAAAAGAATGAACCAAGGATTTTTATATCATCTGCAAATGACAGGTTTTCCTATGGAATTTCACAAAACAAGGATGATCAGCTAACAGGTTCAAGTGATTTTCTTTTTATACTTCCCAATTTTTTTATAGATATAAATGAAAACTCAATTACAAAAAGAACGTATCCCGGTAGTCGTTATGATGAATTAATCATCAAGAGTGGAACTACTTTAAGGCTTTCAGAAAAACTTCCGGTAGATATTCTTTTTACACCACAGGCCGGCTTTTGTCTTTTGGGAAACTTTGGCATGCAAGCCGCACAAAACATTATTCACAAAATCTACAAAATTAATGAAGTTAATCTTGAATACGAGCATTTTCAAAAACCGTTTGCCCCGCTCATAAACGCACAGGTTTCTTTTACGTATACGCTGCCATTTCCCCCGTTTGAAAAGCTTCAACTTGATTTTACTTCTGACAATCTGATTTTTTATACTACATCGCAGGCGGTTACTTTCAATACAACCTTAGGTACAAAATCTACGTTTAAGCTTTTTGCAAGCTACAAGTGGAATCAGCTGCATGTTGATTCTCCAACACTCAAGGCATATAAAAAAGAAACAACAGGTTTTAACTATGGATTTGGTCTTGATGCAGGCCTTCTTAAGTTTGATTACATAACCTTCTCTCAGACAAAAAACGGCAACGGAACATTAAGTCTTGATTTTTTGAGTTTTAAGAAGCATAACTGGCAGCAGACCGACGTTCACTTTTTTACAGGATTCAGCTTTTTAATAAACACAAAGTTTCTTGAAACACAGGTTCAGACTCCGTCGCTGAATAATTTTTCTATTTATCTGAACAACAAATATGTTACCGGCTTTCCAAAAAACTGCATCAATCCTTCTGAATACAGATATATGCGCGATTATCAAATATTAACAATGGGCATTAAGTACGAACAGCCGCTTGATTTTTTGCGCAACTGGGTAACACCATATGTTGAATTAGGAACAGGAATAGCTTCATTCGGAATAACAAGGCTTACAAATCATCTTGCAACTCCTGCGTTAGATTCTTACGAATATAAAACAAAATACTTCTGGCAGCTTGAAGCAAATATAGGACTTGATATTATTCCGCCTGGCACGCTTAACTTTGGAAATGCCGCCTATGGTTTAACAGTTTTTGCCGGAACAATATTTATCCCTGAACATGAAAAAGCCACAAATCAAATAATACAGGATACCTACCGCACCCCCGACTGGCAGCTGAACACATTTGAATTTAAGTTTGGATTTATGCTGCATATGGGGTTGGATTTTTAAAATAAAAAAGGCCTGCCAAAAAGACAGGCCGTAAAAACTGTCATTGTCGGGCTTGACCCGACAATCTATTATTCCTCAGGCTCAAAATCATCCGGATATTCAGCTGTATGATATACGTTCTGAACATCGTCGTTGTCTTCGAGGCGGTCGATGAGGCGCTGAACCTTAGCAGCTGTATCCTTATCAACTGGAGTATATGCATCTGGAACCATTCCTACGTCGGCAGAAAGTGTTTCAATTCCTTTTTCTGCCAAAGCATCTGCAACACCGGCAAAAGCGTCTGGAGTAGTTGTTACAGTAATAATTCCATCTTCGTTTACGATATCTTCTGCACCAGCTTCCAAAGCAATTTCCATTACTTCGTCTTCGCTTACCTTTTCAGCATCAAGTTCGATTGTACCCTTTCGCTGGAACATACGGCTTACAGAACCAGAAGTTCCAAGGTTACCACCGTTCTTTGTAAAGATGTTCTTTACGTCTGCAGCTGCACGGTTCTTGTTATCAGAAAGAACTTCAACCATTACAGCAACACCACCTGGGGCATATCCTTCGTAAAGATACTCCTCGTAAGCTGCTCCACCATCTTCACCAGTACCCTTTTTGATAGCACGTTCAATGTTATCCTTAGGCATGTTAGCAGCACGAGCCTTAATGATTACAGTACGAAGACGTGGGTTTGCATTTGGATCTCCACCGCCCATACGTGCAGCAATAGAAATTTCCTTAATGAATTTTGTAAAAATCTTACCACGCTTAGCATCAGCCAATCCCTTTGCGTGTTTAATGGTTGCCCATTTACTGTGTCCTGACATAGGAACTCCTTATATTAATTAAAATATTACTAGTTTATTCTATTAATATATCATTTATGGAAAGTTTGTTCAATATTCATTTTACTTTTGCACTTTTACCATTTATAATTAATGTATCAATATTTTTATACAAGGAGCTCCTTGATGGACAAAAAGAAAATTAAAGTGACATTGGTTCACGAAGATAAAAAAGTTTGCGAAAAGACGGTGGATTTTGCTACACCGGTTTATGATATTATAGATGGATTTGGTTTACCTGTAGAAAATATTTATGCGGTAAAAATCAACAACGAAGTGCGCCCTCTGGACACACCGGTTCAGTTTACTGCTAATATTGAACCAATTTTGAACAACACAAAAGATGGAAGTAGTGTTTACCGCCGTTCCCTTTGTCTTATGCTTGCAGCAGCCAGCCACAACCTGTTCCCGGACAAGCGTCTTATTGTAGGACACAGCCTTGGACACGGATATTTCTACACCTACGACAACGAAAAAGCTGTTCACATTGATGTAATCAACAAGTTGAACAAGGAAATGGAACACCTTATTAAAGAAGACCTTCCTATTACTACAGAATTTGTTTCGTACGAAGAAGCAACAAAGCTGTTTGAAAAGCTTGGCATGAAGGAAACCCGCAAGCAGCTGAACTTTGTGTGCTCTCCAAAAATCAAGATTAATTCTATAGGTGACTTTTCTGATATTTACTTTGGACCGCTTGTTCGCTCTACAGGAACACTCAAAGTATATGATATTCTTCAGTACAAAAACGGTTTCCTCCTCCGCTTCCCTCGAACTTCGGACCCTGAACATTTGGAAATTTTTAAGGACCAGCCAAAGCTTTACGAAGTTTACCAGAAATACAAGGAATGGGGAAAACGCGTAAACGTTACTTCTGCAGCCTCTCTCAACGAGCTTGTTGCAAACCGTCAGATAAATGACTTTATTGACATTACCGAAACTTACCAGCAGAAAAACATTTCACAGATTGCTTCGCAGATTGTTGCTAAAAAAACTGCACGCGTAGTTTTAATTGCAGGTCCTTCATCTTCCGGTAAAACTACTTCTGCTAAAAAGCTTGCACTTGAGCTTATGGCAATGGGCTACACACCAAAGGTTATCAGTCTTGACTGCTACTATGCCGGTCGAGATAAAACACCTCTCGATGCAGACGGTAAGCCTGACTACGAATGTCTTGAAGCTTTGAACGTTGACCTTTTGAACAAAAACCTTGTAGACCTTTTCAAGGGTAAAACAGTAAACATTCCTTCTTACGACTTCCACACAGGCACAAGCTACTTTGAAGAAAAGAACAAACTCAAGCTTGAAAAGAACGACATTCTTATTATGGAAGGAATTCACGGCTTAAATCCAAAACTCACTCCAAAGGTTCCTGATGAATACAAGTTCAAGATTTATCTTTCTGCCCTTACCCAGCTGAACCTTGATGACCACAACCGTGTTTCTACAAGCGATAACCGCCTTATCCGACGCATTGTACGCGACAATAACTTCCGTGGTAAATCTGCAGCAGGAACAATTGAAATGTGGCCAAGCGTTACCCGCGGTGAAGAATTACATATCTTCCCGTTCCAGAATAATGCAGATGCAATTTTGAATACTGCGCTCGACTATGAGCTTAGCGTTCTTCGTGTATATGCGGCACCGCTTTTGCGCCAGGTAACACCGCTCGAAAAGGAATATTCAGAAGCAAGAAGACTTCTTACCTTCCTTGAAAACTTCTCTACTATTCCGCCGACAGTTGTTCCGCCTAAGAGTATTATTCGTGAGTTTATTGGTGGGTCAGCGTTCCATTATTAATATTCCGTCATTGCGAGGAGTATTGCGACGTGGCAATCCACTTATCAGAATGCATTTATATTCGTGGATTGCCACGCTACGCTCGCAATGACGTATCACACTTGTCTGTTTGCCAAATCATCTATCATCTCTGCTTCTGCTCTATTTTCTTCTTCTTTCCAGCCCTCCAGCTGCTTTTCTTTAAGCTTCTCGAGGGCTGTTGTTTTTTTCATGGCTTCTGCAAGAATGGCGCGCTTTTCTTCGCTCACCAATTTGGCCTGGGCAAGCTGATTGAGTAAATCTTCTTTTTGAGTTTCTAATAAAACCTTGCGTCTGTTACCGATTGCAATATCTTCAAAATCGGTGGAAGCATCAATTTGTTTGCGTACAGAAATAAAGTTTTTTGCGATTGTATCTAATTGATTATTGATTTGTGTTTCTACTGCAAGTGCTTTGGCCAGTTCGTTTTGTGCCTGCTCCTGTTCAAAGTTGCGGTAATCAAGCACATCCTGTAATTCAAACTTAAATGCTTTTGCCATTGCTTTGCCCGACTATACTATTCCTGCTGGCTTTGTTCATTCATTTTCATGCTGTCAACAATATCTGCAGTAGTCTGTGCATTAAGGGCCGGCTGATCAACAAATTCTTCTTCTGGAATATCAATACCTGTAAGAGCAGAAAGTTTTTCCAAAGTATCTTCTATAGTACACTGTTCATATTCTTCCTGCTTAAGGAATTCTTCTATTTCATCATGCTTATCAATTGCAAGGTCAATATCAGGTGAACCACCCTTCTGGTAAATACCTGCAGTAATCATTGTTTCTTTGTCTGCGTAATTTGCCATCATCATGCGAACAAGACCTGCAGCTTTCTGAGTCTGTTTACCTGTAACTCTTTTTGCAAGACGGCTTATACTTCCAAGAACATCAATTGCCGGATAGTGATAAGCCTGTGCAAGTCTGCGGCTCAAAACAATGTGACCGTCAAGTGTTCCTCGTACCTTATCTACAATCGGGTCGTTCATATCATCACCATCGGCAAGAACTGTATAGAATGCTGTGATTGAACCTTTGTCATTTGTACCTGTTCGTTCAAGCAGCTTTGGAATCATATCAAATACGCTAGGCGGATAACCCTTCTGTGCAGGAGGCTCTCCGTTTGCAAGACCAATTTCGCGCTGTGCCTGTGCAAATCGTGTTACAGAGTCGAGCATAAGAACAACGTCCTTGCCCTTATCGCGGAAGTATTCTGCAATTGCTGTACAAACATAAGCAGCACGAAGACGGCAAATACTCGGCTGGTCTCCTGTTGCAATTACAACAACAGAACGCTTAAGTCCTGTTTCGCCAAGGTCTCGTTTTATAAAATCAAGAACTTCTCGTCCTCGTTCACCAATAAGTCCTATTACGTTAATATCAGCATTTGTGTTGCGGGCAATCATAGAAAGAAGCGTTGACTTACCAATACCAGAACCTGCAAAAATACCAATACGCTGCCCTTTTGCAATAGTAAGCATTGAATCAATAGCACGAACGCCTGTTTGAATACGAGTATTATTCGGAAGTCGTGTCATTGGATCAGGAGCTTCGGCAACTGCAGGATAATATGCTTCGGGAACAATTTCAGGACCGTCATCACAAACATGGCCTGTTGCATCAAGAGCACGTCCAAGCAGCGACATTCCAACTGGAACCTTAAGTACACTACCCGAGCCTATTACTTCGCAGCCAACTTCGATTCCTTTTGTATTACCGAATGCTGTAAGTCGAACTATCTTATCTTCAAGACCTACAACCTCTGCTAAAAGATTGCCGCCATCAGGAAGCTTGATTGTACACATTTCGCCGATTACAGAACGAGGACCTTCACTTTCAATTTCGAGTCCTTTTACTGCTGTAACGCGACCAATGTAATGGATTGTTTCTGCATCAACAACTTTTTCGAGATATTTAGAAAAATTGAATTCGCCTGTGTAGGAAGATCTCATTTAAAATCCTCCTTTTATTCTGTTGCGCCGGTAAGAGAATCAGAGCGTTTAATGTTCTTAACAGGAGAAACTTCAAGAATCTTGTTTTCAAGCTCCTGCAGCTGACTTGAAATGCGGGCATCAATTGCACCAAAGTCTGTTTCTACAATACAACCGCCGCGCTCAACTGCAGAATCTTCAAGAACTGTAATGCCCTTAATATTTTCAACATGCTCAATGAATTCCTGTGCATGTGAAGAAGTAAGCTTTACATCTTCAAGGTTTACACGAAGTGTAACTTCACCGCGGGTCTTTACCTTTTTAAGGGCAGCAAGAGTATTTGCCATTACAACGTTTTTCTGATTTTCAGAAAGGATTTTTATAACCTTGCGGGCCATTAAAATTACAAGCTCTACAATCTGACTTTCGGTGTCGGCAAGAATTTCTTCACGGCGCTGCATAACTGATTCCAGAATTCTATGCATACGGTCAATAAGACGTTCTACTTCTGCAACACCCTTTTCGTAGCCTTCCTGATGTCCCTTTTCGTAACCGGTTGTTTCTGCTTCATTTCTAAGACGGTCTCGTTCAGCTTCGGCATCTGCAATAATCTGTGCTGCTTCAGCTTTTGCTTTTGTAATTATATTGTCGGCTTCTGTTTCTGCATCTGATTTAATAACTGCAGCAGCATCTGTCTGTCGTTTAACTTCGGCAAAGGCTGCTTCTTCTGCTTTCTTTACAATTTCATCAGCGCTAGCCTGAGCAGTTGAAAGCATTTTCTGTTTTTCAGATTCCCACTGAGTTTTAAATGCTTCGGCTTCCTTACGCAAATCATCGGCAGTAGGACCATGATATTCTTCCTGAATTACAGGTATTTCTTCTTCTACCGGTGCATAATTGCGAACTAAAGGCAATATAACTTTTTCACCTTCGAGTTTTGTTTCATTAGGACGAAATACAGATTTTGCCATAAACTTTTATTTCCTCACCTTATGATACGAGCTCATCTTCACCAGAACGAGCAATAACGATATCACCACTATCTTCAAGACGACGAATAATAGATACAATCTTCTGCTGAGACTCTTCAAC
>JAFZLJ010000006.1 GCA_017551545.1 Treponema sp.
AGGCATAAGAGGGGAAAAAATGAGTGAACAGTCAATCTTTCCGGAATGGCGGAATTTCTTAGGTTCCAGTTCCGACCAAGAGACAAAAGGCTTTATTAAATCGGTAGTAAAGCGTTCTGGTGAAATAGCTGATTACGACAGATCAAAAATCGAAACAGCTATAAGTAAAGCAATTGAAGCTGTAGAAAAGAAAAAGGATCCGGACCGGGCATCTGACCTTACAGACAAGGTAGAAGAAAAGCTCAGACTTCAGCTTGCAGGTGCACGTGCACATTCTATTCCTGCCATTGAAGAAATTCAGGACATTGTAGAAAGCGTACTCATCGAAGCAAACGAAGTTGAAGTTGCTAAGGCCTACATCCTTTATCGTGCACGTCACGAAGCAGTACGCGATGCTAAAAACCTCATGGTAGACATTAACAAGACAATGGACGGCTACCTTGGACAGAGCGACTGGCGTGTAAACGAAAACGCAAACGTTAACTTCTCTCTTGGAGGACTCATCCTTCATAACTCTGGTACAATTACAGCCAACTACTGGCTCAACAATATTTATTCTAAGGAAATTGCCGAAGCACACAAAACTGCAGCTTTCCATATCCATGACCTTTCAATGTTCAGTGGTTACTGTGCAGGATGGTCGCTTCGCCAGCTGATTGCAGAAGGACTTGGCGGTGTTCCAGATAAAATTACATCAACACCAGCTACTCACCTTTCTACACTCGTTAATCAGATTGTAAACTTCCTTGGAATCATGCAGAACGAATGGGCAGGTGCTCAGGCATTCAGCTCTTTTGATACATACCTTGCACCATTTATCCGTGCAGATCATCTTACCGAAAAACAGGTTCGTCAGTGCATTCAGAGCTACATTTACGGTGTAAATACTCCTAGCCGATGGGGTTCACAGGCTCCGTTTACAAACATTACTCTTGACTGGGTATGTCCTGATGACCTTAAAGATAAAAAAGCTATCGTAGGCGGAAAAGAACAGGATTATACATACGGTGAATGCCAGAAAGAAATGGATATGATTAACAAAGTATTCATTGAGCTTATGATTGAAGGTGATGCCGAAGGACGAGGATTTGCTTACCCTATCCCAACCTACAACATCACACGCGACTTTGACTGGAACTCAGAAAACGCAAAGCTTCTGTTCACAATGACAGCTCAGTACGGAACACCAAACTTCCAGAACTTTGTTAACTCTGATCTTAACCCAAGCGATGTTCGTTCTATGTGCTGCCGTCTCCAGCTCGATAAGCGTGAACTTCGCCGCCGTGGTGGTGGTCTTTTTGGTGCAGACGAATTTACAGGTTCTATTGGTGTAGTTACAATCAACCTGCCGCAGATTGCTTACCTTGCTAAGAACGAGGAAGAATTCTTTAAGCGTCTTGATTACCTTATGGACCTTGCAAAAGAAAGCCTTTGTATCAAACGCAAGGTTATTCAGAAGCTTTATGATGGCGGACTTTTCCCTTATACCCGACGCTATCTTAAAACACTCACAAACCACTTTAACACAATCGGTCTTTGCGGCATGAACGAATGCTGTCTGAACTTCCTTGGTGTTAATATTTCTGAACCAAAAGGAAAGGCCTTTGCAGAAAAGGTACTTCAACATATGCGTGAAAAGATGCAGGATTATCAGGAGCAGACAGGTGACCTCTTCAACCTGGAAGCTACTCCTGCAGAGTCAACCTCTTACCGTCTTGCACGCCATGACAAGGAACAGTTCCCAGATATCATTACCAGTGGAACTAATGAACCGTTCTATACTAACTCTTCACAGCTCCCTGTTGATTACACTGCTGATGTATTTGAAGCTCTTGATCACCAGGAAGCACTTCAGACAAAGTATACAGGCGGTACAATGTTCCACGTTTACATGGGTGAAGCTCTTAAAGACTGGAAGTCTTGTGCAGATTTAGTTCGTACTATTTCTCACAAATACAGAATTCCATTCTTTACAATTTCGCCAACTTACTCAATCTGTAAGGTACACGGTTATTTGACTGGCCAGCAGTTTGAATGTCCTAAGTGTAAGGCAGAAAAAGAAAAGGCACTCAAGGAAAAGCTTAAGCAGCTTGAACTTGAAAAAGAAAAAATTCTTGCAGCACAGACAAAATAAATTAAAGAATTTTAAGGTACTGTCCGAGAATTTTAGTGTCAACGGGTTGACAAATTACAAAAACCACACTATATTTAGTGTAGGTGGAATAAATATAAAGTTGTAATTATTACAAAATCAAACTTTATATGAAAATGGGAGGAGAAAAAAAATGGAATTAAGAACAATTGAACAGGTAGAAAAAGAAATTGCCGAAACAAAGGCAGCACTTAATGACGTACACGGAAGCGAAACAGAAGTTTACGCACGCATTGTAGGATATTACAGAGCAGTAAAGCACTGGAACAAAGGTAAGCGCGATGAATTTGATCAGCGCAAAATGTTCACACTCGAAGCAAGCCAGGAATATGATATTACTGCTGCAGATGAACCATGTGACTGCGCTGCTCCTAAAAAGCTTGCAAAAGAAGAACAGCCTGTTATGAATACAGAATCTGTTTCTTACGAAATGTATGTTCGCAAGACTTGTCCTAACTGCCCTCCTGTAAAGGCATTCATGGCAGACTTAGAAATGCCAGGACGTTCAATTGACGTAGATACAGACGAAGGACTTGCAGAAGCCGGAAGCAAAGGTGTATTTGCAGCTCCAACAGTAATCTTCTACAACAACGCAGGTGTAGAAACAGCACGCTGTCACAACGTAGAAGAACTCGAAGCTGTAGTAAACAAGGTAGCAGTTACAGCATAAGTTTATGAACGAGCTTTCGTTAAACGAACCTGCCGGTGTACTGGTAAAGACAACATGTGTCGATTACCCGGGAATCCTGGCGGGTTCTTTTTTTCTAAAAGGATGTAATCTCCGCTGCCCCTACTGCTACAACACAGGCCTTGTCCTTGGTAAAGATGACGGTACCCAACCGTTGAACACAGTCCAGGAACTTTTTGACCATCTTGAAAAACGCCAGGGCATCTTAAAAGGCCTCACAGTTAGCGGCGGCGAACCATTGTTGAATCCATACACCCCGCTGATTATCCGTAAAGCAAAGGAACTTGGTTACTTAGTAAAGCTTGATACAAACGGAACATTGCCAGATGAGCTTGAAGCATTTATAAACGACCCTGACCTCCGTCCTGATTTTATTGCCATGGATATAAAAACAAGTCCAGAAAGATATGCACAAGTTATATGTCCCGCCTTTTCAAAATACCACAACAATACTGAACATTTTGTGAATGTCCTTAAAAGAAGCGCAGAACTGGTAGCAGCCTACCCTGCAGACAAACGCGAATGGAGAACAGTTCTTGTGCCTCCGCTGGTGCAAAAAGAAGACATCAAAAACATGTCAGCAATTTTGCCCGCCGATGCCTCCTGGCAATTTGCACAGTTCATGAATCAAAATTGCATTGACCCGGCGTATAATGAAATATACCCTTACAGTGATTCTGAAGTAAAAGAAATCATAGAATACGCAAAAACATTTATCACAAAATCTGAACTGAGATAACACAAACTAATCATCTGGAAAAAATACTGCCTAATACTCCTCCATGTAGAAAAAAATATCCCCTCCCGTGGAAACTGTCAGTCGGCTGCGGGCTGAGCTTGTTATCGTAAAAAATCTTGCGGTTTGCTGCGCAAATCCTCAGATTTTTCGCTATGCCGCCGGCACAACTCAGAAGCATCCGCCTGCCATTTTCCACTCCGGGGATATTTTTTTAATTTGTATTATTTTAGTCAGTATTTTTTCTAATTGATTTTTGTTTATACACTTCTATTTGCATATTCTCTTAAAAACCCCGGGGTCATTTATATAGCCCCAAAACAATGTTTCTTTAAGAATTATAGAATTAAAAAGTGATGAGAGACATTAAATCCATATTGGAAATAAACACTTTGTGGGCATTAAATTAGTCGAAAACAGACATACGTGAGCGAGGATCGGTTGCAAACTACTTCTGAGCTTGCCGAGCGAAGCGAGGTAAATCTTCCTTACAAGCTCAGCCGTAGTTTGCAAACGACCGCAGCGGAAGTATGGCTGTTTTCCACAAGATCCAACACCCCACAAAGTGTTTATTTCAACATGATCCAATATCCCCTTGACATTTCCATTATTTTTTTATAAAGTACAAACATTGTTTTGGGGATATAGCTCAGCTGGTAGAGCACACGGCTCATATCCGTGCGGTCATAGGTCCGAGTCCTATTGTCCCTACTCCGACGGTCATTTTTATAATGACCGTTTTTTTTTGTTGTTAAAAATTCTGAAAAGGTTTATAATAGATTATTACCACATGTAAGGTATTGAATTAAGGAGACATATATATGAAAAAGATATTTATCATAGCCCTCTTGGCAAGCATTTTTACTTGTGCTGTTTTTGCAGAAAATCAGGATCTTTCTCATCCAAAGGATGAATCTAAATGGAGCGATATGACTTATGTAACTGCTCCTGTTATGAAGATTCTTGAATCAAAAGACTGCTATGTTGTTATCTATCAGAAAAAATATGCAGGAACTGCTACTGTTACAATTCCAAAGACATGGAATAATTATAAGAAAGACACAGCAAGAAAGCTTAAGTTCCGCAACATCAAAAATCCTAATGAATCTTATCTTACCGTTGTAAAAAAAGGCGGAGAATTCTATAAAATTATCATTTCATGTCCTATGAAGAAAAATAACAGCCTCTGGGGCATAATTGCTAATAACTATGTAGTAGAGGGTGCAGATAAAGAAACTCTCGAAGAATTAGATCTCTAAAAAATGAGCATTATTACACAACAAGATTCTGACTCATTAAAAGAATTTATTCAAATTCATAATAGTTTCATTATAATAGGTCACAAAGAACCAGACGGAGATTGCATTGCCTCTTGTCTTGGACTAGCTGCCATTTTAGACCATTTTAAAAAGCCTTATCAGCTTTTATCTGCAGGACCTTTCAAACGCCAGGAAATCAAAAAGTACGAATCTAAGTTTACAGACAAGCCTGAATTTATGGATACTCAGGAAAGAAATAACACCGGACTTTTTATTGCAGACTGTTCAGAAATTTCACGACTTGGCGACATAGATTTTGACTTTAAAGGACTTGATATTTTTGTAGTAGACCATCATAAAACTTCGGGATTACCAGAAAATGCAAAAGGCTGTATAAATGGTGAAGCTCCGGCTGCTGCTTTTTTAGTCCAGCTTTTTTATGAATCCCTGATTGGTCCTCTTCCCAATGAACTTGCACAAATCATTTTTTTTGGAATTTGTACAGACACAGGCTTTTTCCGTTTCCTTACCTCTACTCCAGAAGCACAGGAAGTTTTTAATGCAGCTGCAAGACTTACAGGTTATGGTGCAGACCCGCGAAAAACCTATAATGAAATTAACAACGGAAAACCATGGAATACACGTAAGCTTTTAGGACTTCTTCTTTCACGTGCAGAACGTCACTTAAGCGGAAGGCTTATCATAACTTATGAAACACAGGAAGATACACATAAGCTTGGTTCCGAAGGCCGCGATTCCGATGCACTTTATCAACTTCTGCTTTCTACAAAAGATGTTGAAGCAGCAGTTTTCTTACGCCAGGACACTCCTACTACCTGTACAGGTGGCTTCCGTTCACTTGATAAAGTAGATGTTTCTATTGTTGCATCAAAGTTCGGTGGCGGTGGTCATAAAAATGCTTCTGGTATGAGTTGTGAAGGCCGTATAGAAACACTTATTCCTTCAATAATCAAAGAATTTGCACGCATAATGTAAACTTACAAAACAATCCCACTCTTTAAAAATCATTTTAAATAATTCATTTCTCGTTATAAAATTAACGTTTAATCTTGGGCCACTAGCGGCCTGTCTCAGGAGGTCATTATGACAAGAGATGAAATTGAACTTATTCCTGACACAGTAGCTTCAGGAAAAAAGAGCTGGGAACAAGTAACTAAGGAACTTGTTGTATTCATTGTTACAAACAAACCCATGTTCGGGCTTCAGAAATTTGATGAAGATTTCATAAGCGACTTCATCATTCAATTCCTGCTGCGGGCGACCGATTCTCTGGCGGAATACGAAAATACAAAAGGTGGATTTTTATCTTATCTTTTTTGTATAATCAGAAACATTGTTTCGGGACTTAACAAAAAGGCGGCGATTAATTCCAGGATTGAATATCATAATATAAGTGAAAGCATTGCAAATTATGAAAATGTTATTGAAGCTTATAAAAATATCAGATATGACGAATTTGAACGACCTAAAGTTCCCTATTCCTATAAACCAATTTCCTACAAAGCATTTCAGATTGCCTGTAAAACAGATTCCTATCACATAAAAAGAATCATTACATCAGAAGAAAATGATATTGATGCTGAATTTAAAGCAAAACTTAAAGGATATTCGCCAAAAATGATTCAAAATATCCTTATGGTACTTGCATTAAAATCTTCCTATTACATTACAGATGAACAGATAGAAAAAATCTCACATCTGCTGAATATAAACAAGACTGCAATTCAGCAGATAATTCAGGAACTTAAATCGCTGATGGATTCGCGGATTAATAATAAAGAAAAAATTGAAATACGAAGGAACAGGGCCTATTACAATCACAAAACTATAAGAGATCAGATAAAGTGGAATGAATTGAATTTGAACACCCCTCAATATGAAAACCTTAAACTGAATCTCAAATACGAAAAAAATACAAAAAGCTGGAAAAATATTAATCATCAGCTTGAACAGGGAAAAATTCTTATTCGCCCTACTACAAAACTAATTGCAAAAGTTCTTGGAATGAGCTCGAGGCAGGTAACATACTATCAGTCTACAGCACGCAAACTTGGTTTAAACATCTGCAAAGTTTGATTTTTATTTAACTTATCTGTATTATGTCATTATGAAAATTTATTTAGCAACTGGAAACAAAAACAAAAAACGTGAAATGGTCGAACTTCTTCCAGACCATGAAATAGTAATCCCATCTGATGAAAACATAGAATTTGATCCCGACGAAACCGGAACAACCTTTTATGAAAACAGCCTCATCAAAGCTAAAGCATTATATGATATAGTACACTATCCGGTGATTGCGGACGATTCAGGTATCTGTGTTGACGCGCTGGGAGGATCACCAGGTATTTATTCTTCACGCTATGCAGGCCCCGACTTTATGCAAGGAAAGCCTGACGGCACAAAAATTTCCCAGGAAGAACAAAACATTTTTATTATTCAGCAGACAAATGATGCTATAAAAAACGGAAACCTTCCAAAAATGCCTTACTTAAATGGCCCACGTTCCTGCCACTACACCTGCGCAATGGTTTTATATGCAGGCCAGGATAGACTTTTCGTAGCACAGGAAACTTTTGAAGGCGCACTTATTGATGATATTAACAACCAGGCAGGCAACGGCGGTTTTGGATATGATCCTATTGTATTTTTTCCTGAATATAATAAGACAGTAGCACAGCTGACAGCAGATGAAAAAAATGCAATATCGCACCGTGGAAAGGCAGTACGGGCTATTAAAGGAATTATAGAACAACTGTAAACTATTCATGTAGTAATGATTTTTAATTGGATCATATAGAAAATCATTAGTTGCGGGCCCCAGCGACGATGAAAAATAAGGCCTCTCCCCGGTCTTTCGTTCGCTCTAACGGCTTCGCCGTTATTTGCTCTCTGACCGGGGTCCCCCCTCATTTTTCATCTGCGTCCCACAACTAATGATTTTCAAATTTATATAAATATTCATATTAATACTTTTCTAGATTAAATTTTTACTTATTTGTTTTCATATTCCTTTTATAACCCGGCTAACGAGCGGTTATATAAATAATAAATAAAAAAAAAGTTTATATGAACACTCGGCGCAATATGAATTATTTTGAAAACTGACATACGTGAGCGAGGGGGAGCCGCAAACTACATCTGAGCTTGACGAGCGAAGCGAGGTAAATCTTTCCTTACAAGCTCAGCAGTAGTTTGTGGATACACCGCAGCGGAAGTATGGCAGTTTTCTACATGAATTTATCTTCGCAGAGTGTTCATATCTTAAAAATTCTCTTTTTTTTCATAAATTTTTTCATTTTTTATCTTTTTTTTCACTTTTTTTTTATTTTTTTAATTTTTTTTCTAAAGTATTTACATAACCTTGCCGAAATTTAATAAGAACCGCCATGGGTGTCTCGACTTCGTAGAAGCAGCATTCAGGGGGTTTCAGCAAAGATGTGTAGATGTAGCCTTGTAAACATTTGCACATTTTTGCATCTTTTTCATCAGAAGAAAGGATTCTTCTGCTACACATTCCAAGGAGGAATACTATGGTTATCAATCACAACATGTCGGCAATGTTTGCCAATCGTCAGCTCGGTATTACTGGGCTTAGTCTCAACAAGGATATGGAAAAGCTCTCTTCTGGTCTTCGTATCAATCGTGCCGGAGATGATGCTTCTGGACTCGCAGTATCTGAAAAGATGCGCAGCCAGATCCGTGGTTTGAATCAGGCTTCACAGAACGCACAGAACGGTATCAGTTTCATCCAGACAACAGAGGGTTACCTCCAGGAAACAACTGACCTTATGCAGCGTATTCGTGAACTTGCTGTACAGTCATCAAACGGAATTTATTCTGATGAAGACCGTATGCAGATTCAGGTAGAAGTTTCTGCCCTTGTTTCAGAAGTAGACCGCATTGCATCTTCAGCTCAATTCAACGGTATGAACATGCTTACAGGACGCTTCGCAAGACCAACAGGCGAAAATGTTGTAACAGGCTCTATGTGGTTCCACATTGGTGCTAACATGGATCAGAGAACACAGGTTTTCATCGGAACAATGTCTGCAATGGCACTTGGCATTCGCGAAATTGGTTCTGAAGCTAAACTGTCTATCGCTACGCCTGAAGAAGCCAACCGTGCAATCGGAACAATCGACGAAGCACTCAAAAAGATCAACAAGCAGCGTGCAGACCTTGGTGCTTACCAGAACCGCCTTGACCTTACTGTAAAGGGCTTGGATATTTCTGCAGAAAACCTTCAGGCATCTGAATCTCGTATTCGTGATGCTGATATGGCTTCTCAGATGGTTGAGTTCACAAAGAATTCTGTACTTCAGCAGGCTGGTACTGCAATGTTGGCTCAGGCTAACACTCAGAGCCAGAATGTTTTAAGCCTCTTGAGATAGTCTTTGTGCTAGTTTAATAAATAGGAAGGTGGGAGCGGTAATTTTTTATCTGCTCCCCTTCTCTATTTTTTTCCGATTGGCGGTGTTTTTCTTAATTATTTTTCTTAACAAAACATCGTTTATATTGTATAATTTATGTAATTTCAGTGCATATTGTTCTTTGAAAATAGTGCCTAAAATGTTTGTATGGTGACAGCAGAAACAGGCGATTTACGGAAGATTGTCTGTTCCTGCTGAATGGGTCTGAAACTAACCTGGGGGCGCAGAACCAGATTAGCCTTCACCTGCAGGATAAAAACAAGATGTTTTTATTTTAAGTAAACATGGAGGGCACAACTATGATTATTAATCACAATATGAGCTCGCTCTATGCAGATCGCGTATTGAACATTTCTAATGATTCAATCATGAAGAACATGGAGAAGCTCTCATCTGGTGAACGCATCAATCGCGCCGGAGACGATGCATCAGGACTTGCTGTATCAGAAAAGATGCGCAGCCAAATCCGCGGTTTGAACCAGGCCAGCAAGAACATCACAAATGCTGTTTCTTTCATCCAGACAACAGAAGGTTATCTTGGAG
>JAFZLJ010000047.1 GCA_017551545.1 Treponema sp.
AATCGACACGATGTATGTAGACTCACCTGAAGGTCTCCGCGTGCGATCTGCTCCATCACTCAAGTCTAACAGAATCTGCGGACTTACACACCGCTTGCCTGTAAAAATCGTCGCAATCGGCAATGAAGATACGATAGACGGAATCACGGCTCCGTGGGTTGAGATTTTGATTCCGCGCTATGAGTGGAAAAGTGATGAACCTGAATACGGCTGGGTATTCGGCGGATACTTGAAAGAAAAGCAGCCGGACTTTGAAATGCCAAAAAATGCCGCGCAGCTTGAGGAATACTTAAAAGGCGGAAACTGGACCAGAACAGACGATCCTGATGTCAGGAAGGAAAACAATCACTACAATTTTTTTACAAAAGACGGGAAATACACTTATTCAAGGACAAAAAATTACGTAGATTCCAAAAAAGCATGGTTCTTCCAGAATTATGACGATGATGACAACCAGAGCACATGGAAAGTCGTGAACAGCCACCAGATAAAAATCCACTGGTATATTCCTTCTTCCACGAACTCGTACAAAGAGCCTCTTGATGAAACCGAAACTTTGGAAATCGATGTGATTGGCGAAGCTTCCTGCTATATCAACGGAATCAAGTATCTGAACAAGCCTTTTGAAAATCCAGGACTCCGTCATCACTGGGACTATTTTGATGCCGCGTCAACGCCATTGATGTACAAAGAAGCATATTTGGAAGATAATTATTCATACAATATCTATGACGCCGCCGAAAAAGCTAATGGAATTTACAGCGACCACAAGAGAGAAGTGATTTCTTTGCTCATAAAATCCGGCGTTTCCGCCAAAGGCACGAATTACGAAAAGCAGTACCACGACTACTGGGATCCAATCATGGCCGAGCATCAGAAAAAAGCTGATGCGATGAAGTAAAATTTTTGAGGTGAATAAATGAAAAAAGTTTTTATGATTATAACAATGGTTTTCGCATTATGCGTTTCTGCATTTGCGGATAAAATAAAATGTGTTAAAGAAACATATACCTATCAAAACGATGACGGTAAAACATATACCAATGTATTTTATGTAATTGAAAATTTTGTAATTTTTGATTTTAAATGGCCACTTGCAAAAACCGATAAGCTTCTTTTTTATACTACAGATGGAAAATTTTATTACAATAATGACGGATATCCTACTTATCTTGGTAACGGGAGATTATCTGATATAGTGTACGGCGTTGGTGACCCGCCGCGTATTATTAACGAAAAAAAAGAAGAAACCTGGTATGACAAGACAGAGTTTTATCATCTTCTGATTGAAGATTTTTACGAACACAGACTTAAAATGAGCGGAAGTCATTCAAGTGAAGAACTATGGGCTCTTGAAGATTTTATTCTGACTGGTGAAAAAATTTATACCAAAGAAGAACTTCGAATTTTAAGAAATACGATTTACGCAAAATACGGTTACATTTTTAAGTCAAGGGATTTAACCTATATTTTTTCAAAAAGTGAATGGTATAAACCACAGTTTGACAACGGAGATTTTATCAAAGAAAAGATGAATAAAACTGAGGGATGTTATCTTGAGCTTATTAGAAATCTGGAGGAATAAATGAAAAAAGTTTTTGTGATTGTAACAATGGTTTTCGCATTGTGCGTTTCTGCATTTGCGGATAAATCCCGCTTCTACGAAAATGGAAAGGTAATCGACACGATGTATGTTGATTCACCGGAAGGACTTCGTGTCCGCGATGCCCCCTCTCTCAAATCAAACAGAATCTGCGGACTTACCCACCGCTTGCCTGTAAAAATCGTCGCAATCGGAAAGGAAGAAACGATTGACGGAATCACTGCCCCGTGGGTCGAGATTTTGATTCCGCGCTACGAGTGGAAAGGTTTTGAGCCTGAATACGGCTGGGTGTTTGGTGGATATCTGTCAAAGGAACAGCCCGAGTTTATAAAACCCAGGACAAAAGATGAGTTCACACAGTTTCTTGAAAGTTCATATTGGTACTTATACTGGGAATACGGTGGAACAGGTGATGAGCGTTTTGGTTATTTTGAAAATGGAAAGTTGTATGCTATAACCGTCTTTGAGAACAATTGGAATATACAAAAAATACCATTTCTTGTAAATTTTCGAGCCGTTTCCGGAAATGAGTATTATTCAGATAAATATTCTTTCTTGATGTCACCTGCTCCTCCGTATGTAAAAGAAAAAGTAGAACAATTTTTATTCATACAAGGTACTTTTGAAATTACTAGGATTACTAATGATAATTTTACTAACTACGGTGGTTCAGCTTGTAACTATGATTTTGCATGGGAATTTTACCCGCATAAACAATTCCCAGTAATTGATGACAGTAAGAATCCGGTATTATATAATAAAAGAATCTACGCAATCATAGAAAATAAAAATATAATGCAATGGTTATATGAAGAAAAAAATCTAAATGAAGATGTGGCAATGCAATTAATAAAAATTGGAACCTCTGCTAAAGACACCGGTTACGAAGAATACTACAAAAAATACTGGGATCCAATTATGCGTGAACATCAGAAAAAAGCGGATGAGATGAAATAAAGTTTTTAAGGTGATTATATGAAAAAACTGATTTCTATTTTAGCGATTATCTTTTCACTTTGCACTTCCCTCGCCTTTGCCGACAAATCCCGCTTCTACGAAAATGGGAAGGTAATCGACACGATGTATGTAGACTCACCTGAAGGTCTCCGCGTGCGATCTGCTCCATCACTCAAGTCTAACAGAATCTGCGGACTTACACACCGCTTGCCTGTAAAAATCGTC
>JAFZLJ010000048.1 GCA_017551545.1 Treponema sp.
CTGTCGTAATCAGCTATTTCACCAGAACGCTTTACTACCGATTTAATAAAGCCTTTTGTCTCTTGGTCGGAACTGGAACCTAAGAAATTCCGCCATTCCGGAAAGATTGACTGTTCACTCATTTTTTCCCCTCTTATGCCTGTGTGGCATCCCTTTTATTAATATTTTTGACTTCTGTAATAAATTCATCAAGATCCTCAAAATGTTTATAAACAGATGCGAATCTGATGTATGCGACCTTGTCTATGTCAAAAAGCTTTTCAAGAACAAGCTCGCCTAATTCTGCGGTTGAGATTTCGCGTTCATCTTTTCCTATTTTGATTGCCTGGTCTTCAATATCGTTTGAGATTTGTTCGACCATGACAGTAGGAATGGGACGTTTTTCAAGAGCACGGTCAATTCCTTTTTCGAGCTTAGACCTGTCAAAAGGCTGGCGTCGGCCGTCTCTCTTTACAACCATAAAAGGCTTTTCGTCAATGCGTTCGTAGCTGGTGAATTTATAACCGCATTCCTGACATTCTCGTCTGCGGCGGATGCTTTCCCCGTGCATCAGTGTTCTTGATTCAAGAACCTTGTCTTCTAAACTCCCACAATAAGGACAACGCATTTTGTTATTTCCTTTTTGAATTAATCATACATTTAGTGTCGTTATTACATCATATAACACTAGATGTGATAAAACAAGTGAATTCGTGCAAATTTTGAAAAAATATTTAAAACTTTTTTGCTTGACAAAACGGTCTTTATATGCTTGGGGTAATCAGAACCTTATTTTTTGTGCTTCTTTTTTTTATTTGAAACCTTCTTATGCTTTTTTGCCTTTCTAAGAACTACCGGTTTATTGCGTTCAGAAGGGATAGAATCATACATATTGAAGCTGCAGGCCATGAAAATTGAAACAAGAACGAATATAACAAGGCAGGAATATGGCAGCCAGTTCCCGAATCGGGCATAAGTTGTCAGGATTCGTTTATAAACAGGCACATCATAAGCAAGGGAAGAAGCTTCAAAAAGCGGCTGATCGGCTATAATTTTGCCTGCTGGGTCTACTACAACTGAATATCCGGCATTTGTAGAGCGTACAAGGGTAGTTCTGTATTCAATAGCCCTGTATGAAGCAATGCAGAAATGCTGATATTCACTAGATTTTTTAAGAGACCACGAATCATCTGTAAGATTTACAAAAAGTTCGGCTCCATTTAAGAAAAGCGGCCTCATAACGTCTGTAAAGGAATCGTCAAAGCATATAGGGGTACATATTCTTACAAGTGGCTGCTCACAATCCTGTGCAACTCCATATGGAATTGAAATATTTATGTTATTTACCCGTGGATTTGTCTTTTCATCGTAATAACTGCATGGAATTTCAAAATATGTAAGCTGCTCGCCTTGAGTCCAGCCTGCAGAAATGCCTACAACCTTTCTGAAAATCTTTTGAATTATAGGATTTTCAATTCCGGGAATAGCTTCTGCATATGGTACAAGATGAAGTTTGCCATAATATCCGCGGAAATTAGCATCAGAATCAAATACGGCGGTTATGTTGTAATACCTGTTGAATGGTTCTTTTTCTGTATAAACTGTTTTTTTGTATACCCCGCCTGTTATAAGAGGTACTGAATTGCGCCTTATAAAATAATTAAGCGGATTTTCTTCTGGTTCATATTCATAAATAGAAGCGGCGCCTGGAAAATTACGCTGTAGTGTTCCTTCACTCCAAACAATCAGCTGTGGTTCTTTATCCAGCTTTCGTAGTTCATCAATTTTATTTTGTGTAAGTTTTTCTGATTTTAATATAGTTTCTTCTTCATCAGATATAAGCCACGAGTCATGATTCTGCTGTACCATAACTGTCGTAATTGTTTTATCGGGGGTTCGGACAAGGTTATACTGGCAGTTTCCCCAGAAAAGCGTGATTGCAAACAGTATCGCAAAGGTTTTTGAAGTATAAATAATACCCGTAAAGCATTTTAGCTTATATTCAGGGTGGCATCTGCAGGCATAAATATATGTAATTCCGGCTTCTGCAACTATACAGTCAAACATTACGGTAAGGAAAGTAATGCCATATGTTCCTGTTATTGATGCTAACTGAGTAAATGAATGCCATCTGTACATGGCAGAAGAAATTGTTCCCCACGGATATCCTATAAAGCCGGATGATTTTACCCATTCATAAAGCGTATACAATGAGGCAAAATAAACAATCCGGAAGGCAGAATCTTCATAAAAAGGTTTCTTTGCGCAGTAAAATGACAGTTTTCTGTATATTTCTGTATTTCTTGAAAAAGGCAGATATATAAAAAGTGCCATAATTCCGCCTATACAGGCTGTTGCCAAGGCAGAAGCCCCAAGCGTGAATATTGCAAAATCCTTAAAATAAGCCAGCCAGAAGCTTGAACAAAGGTGTGTAGTTAATGTCTGCAAGAATCCCAGAAGAAAAGCATTGCGGAAATTTTTTGCATTTTTAATGGCAATATAGTATGGTATTATTGATATGAACGCATAAAAAGGACTTCCAAGCAGGAATAATTCGTTTGGAATACCAAGGGTAAGCAGGAGACCGGAAAAAACTGAATAAAAAACTTGTAAAATCAAGGTCATTATCTTATAATAATATATCTGTTTTATTGTCCTTTTTAAATATAATGTTCTTATTCAAAAAATGCAATAAACTTTAATGGACAAAAAAGTGAAGGTGTGGGGGATTTAAAAGTGAAAGTATTAAATGATGCACATAATATTGAATACGGGAAAAAACCGGATATTGTAGTAAAAGCTCCGGGGCGATTCCATCTTATTGGTGAGCATTCCTGGTTCTTTAAAGATAAAACAATTTCTATGGCAGTAAATCTGCCTGTTTATGCAGCAATTTCTAAACGCGATGATTTGTCGCTCAAGTTTTATTTTCATCAGCTTAATGAAAGAAAAAAATCAAGCATTTCGGCACTCAAGTACAAAAAAGAAGACAGATGGGCAAATGTAATTAAAGCAATCATTTCGGGATTCATTTCTATGGGATATGATCTTTACGGAATGGATGTAACAATTTACAGTGAAATCCTTCCTTCTGCCGGCTTTGGTATTACTACTGCAATTAAATGTGCCGCAGCAATGGCAATAAATGAGTTATTTGAACTGAATTGCAACGAACAGCAGCTTTTACAGGTAATTGAACGCGGAAACAGACGCTTTTTGCAGACAAATAACTATATTGCAGACAATTATTCGGCTTTATTTGCTAAAAAAGACAATCTTATAATCACAGATCATCATAAAAATACATGGGATTACGTACCGTTCAGCTTTGAAGATAAAAAGATATTCCTTGTAGATACAAAGGTTCCACGCATTTCTGTATGGGATGAAGAAACTTTATTTGAACCTCAGAATGCGCTTCTTTTGGGTGACCTTCGTGAAAATAAGAATAACGCATACGGCGGATGGCAGTATATAAACAACGTTACAGACATAAACGAAGAGCTTTCTGTAGTAAGCGAAGATACAAGACGTAAGCTGCTTTCAATCATGCGTGAACATAATGATTTACTTGAAGCACGTGAAGGACTTACAAAAGTCGATTTCTTTAAGTTTGCACGTGCCGTAAACCATAGTCACGAAAGCATGCGCGATATGTATGAAATTTCTTGTCCTGAAATTGACTGGATTCTTAAACGCGTAAGTGAACTTGAACCAAATCTTGAAATGCTAAGAAATCCTGTTTCATGCGGAAGAATTACCGGAAAAGGCTTTGGACGCTGTCTTTATGCAATAATCCGCGAAAGTGATGTTGAAAAGTTTAAGTCAAAGCTTGCAGAATTTGAAAAAATCTTCCAGTATCACCCGGAATGCTATGAGGTTGTTCCTTCTGAAGGAACAGTTGTTGTAAAGGACTAACAGACCTTGGGAGGGGAATGTGAATCTGCTGCTTTCGAATGATGATGGTTTTGATTCTGAAGGTTTGAACATTCTTGCAAAAAAACTGTCAGAAAAGCATAAGGTTTTCATAATCGCACCAGACTCAAACAGATCTGCGGTATCTCATCATATAACTATGGTTACTCAAAATAACATGACTAAGCTTGCTGATAACATCTGGTCATGTTCGGGGTATCCTGTAGACTGCGTATTTACGGGGCTTGAAAGTAATATTCTTGGAGTAAAGATAGACGGAGTTGTTTCGGGGATAAACAGGGGTGCTAATATGGGCACAGACATTGTTTATTCAGGAACATGCGCAGTTGCACGACAGGCAGTTCTTTCGGGGGTTCCTGGCATTGCAGTAAGTCTGGACCCGGTAAGCTGGGAAACAGTAAAGACAGACGGAATGAAGTATGAAGCTCTTGCAAAGTTTACTGCAGACAATATTGAAAAGCTGCTGGGCCTTGCAAAAATCACACCTCCAAGGGCTTTTGTAAATATAAATGCACTTTCGGTAGATTCTTATAAGGGAGTGCGCTTTGCAGACAAACCTTGTGTTCGTGAATACGGCGACAAGACAATTGTTGTTCACGACAAGGATGATAAATATCACACAGAATTTGTTATGGGTGGTAATAAAACTCCTGTTCTTGAAGATACCGATTTCGGAATATGCAGGAACGGGTACATTGCAATTTCGCTTGTGTATGCTGATCCAATTTTTGAAGAAATTGCTAAAATAGTAGACTATAAGGACTTTTCGTTGTAAAATATATAAAAAGTTAATGGGTGGGACCAATGGCTGAAAATATTTTAGGACAAGGCATTTCTCTTTACAGACAAAAATCTTATACAGGTGCGCTTTCTTTTTTCTTGTCTCTGCCGGTAGATTGCGGGGCAGATAAAAACGAAATTGCATATTATCTTGGACTTTGTTATGCAAAGCTCCAGCGTTATGATGACGCACTTTTGTATCTTGAACAGGTTGTAACAAGTGGAACTCATCTTGAACGAACTTTACAGTGCCGCTTTCTGCTTGCCGTTATTTATGCTTTGTCAGGCCGCCGTCGTCTTGCCGATTTTGAATTGAATAAGCTTTTAGAAACAGGTTATATGACTCCTTCTGTTTATGCCGCAATTGCTTTTGTTGCATGGGAACAGAATGATACAGAAAAGTGTCTTGAGTATTATGAAAAATCACTGGAAGAAAATCCTCAGAACCTTACCTCTATGAACGGACTTGGATATGTACTTGCCTGCGAAGATAAGGATTTGACACGCGCACTTTCTTTATGTAAACAGGCAGTTAATTCTGCACCTGATTCTGCAGCTTGTCTTGATTCTCTTGGCTGGGTTTATTATAAGCTTGGATTATACGAAGATTCACGAAAGTATCTTGAGCAGGCAGAACAGCTTGATAAAGATAATCAAATAATCATGGAGCACATACAAATGCTCAATAAGGCAGGCCGCTGATGAAAAAGTTTTTAAGCCTTGTTTGTTTATTTTCTGTTTTTTTCTGTCTTAATGCTCAGCAGACTACAGCTAATGCAGGTCTTACCGTTCCGGAAGAAAGAATACGAACAGGAGAAGAAGGCTTTGCTGCAGAGGAATTCCGAAGAGGCGTTCAGGCTTTTTATAAGGGTTCGTTTAATGATGCAATAGTTCAGTTTGAAAAAGCACTTTCATATATGCCTAATGATAATCTGATTCTTGAATGGCTTGGAAAAGCATACTATCAGGCAGGTATGGAAGGTACGGCACTTTCTTACTGGCAGACTGCTTCAGATAACGGCTACGGCGGACTTTTGCTCGACAACAAAATTGAAGTTGTAAAAGAGCGTCGTATTACCGGTGATTCAGAAGACAAGCTTATGAGACTTTCTGAATCTGGTAGCTTTGAAGGAACTGTAAACGGAACTATGGTTTTTTCTGGTCCTGTTTCTGTTCTGCCAGATTATGACGGAAGCTTCTGGGTTACCTGTTATGGTTCAAATGAACTTATTAAAATTACATTGAACGGAAAAGTAATTGAACGAATCACAGGCCCGCTTACAGGCTTTGACAGACCTCTTGATATAATCCGTTTGAATGATGGAAATATTCTTATAAGCGAAAGTGCAGGTGACAGACTTGCTCTTCTTTCTGAAAAAGGAAAGTTTATTAAATACATTGGTTCAAAAGGCAGGGGAGTAGGTAACCTTGTTGGTCCGCAGTTCCTTGCTGTTGATTCAATGGGAAGAATATATGTAACAGATTACGGTAACCGCCGTGTAGATGTATTTGATGCAGAAGGAAACGGCCTTTATTACTTTGGACTTAAGAGTTCAGATTTCCCTGGATTGAAATGTCCTACAGGAATTGCAGTTCTTGGCGACAGTGTTTTTGTTGCAGATGAAGACACGGGCTGTATTTATGAGTTTGACCGTTCAGGAAACTATATTCGCGACCTTGTAGAAAAAGATACTTTTGTAAAACCGGAATCTCTTAAATACTGGAACGGTTCTCTTGTTGTAAGCGATCAGAACAGAATTGTTTCGGTTGATGTTTCAACAGGTTCAATTTTTGAATATGCAAAAACAGGAAATGCTCCAAGCCGCGTTACTGCTGCAGTACCTGATGTAAACAATAATGTAATTGCAACAGACATCACTGCAAATGAAATATATGTAATGTCAAAAGTTCAGGAGCTTGTAGGCGGCCTTTTTGTTCAGATTGAACAGGTTGATGCTTCACGATTCCCGGAAGTAACTGTAGAAGTTAAAGTTGAAAACAGACATCGGCAGCCGGTTGTAGGTCTTGAGCTTGATAATTTTTATTTTACAGAAAACAAACGAACAGTTTCTAACCTTCAGTTTATTGGAAGTGCGGCAAACAATTCTTATGCAGATATAACAATAATTATTGACCGTTCAACTTCAATGAAAAAATATTCCGAAGAAATTGAAACAGCTGTAAAAGAAATTGCTGCTTCTATGAACGGTAAAGGTTCTTTGCGCGTAGTTTCTGCAGGAGCAATTCCTGTTACAGAATATACAGGAAAACCAGACGGAGTTGCAGATTTTACAATAGAAGCTCTTAAAACTCCTGTTGCTTCTTCTGTACCGGCAGACCTTGCAATAAGACTTGCTGCAAACGAATTGATTAATGCTGCTAAAAAACGCGCAATAGTATTTATTTCTGACGGAAATGTTACAGACAGCACTTTTGCAAAATATACACTTACAGAGCTTTCTGCTTATCTGAATAATAATGCAATTGATTTTTCATTCATTCAGGTTTCGCAGGGTGCTGTTAGTCTTGAATATGATTATCTTTTGAACAACACTTCCGGTGAAGAATATTATGTATTCCGTCCTGAAGGTTTAGGTTCTATTGTTCGTGACATCATAAATATTCCGCAGGGAACTTATCAGTTAAAATATGTTTCTGCATTACAGAAAAACTTTGGACAAAGTTATCTTCCTGTTGAAGCAGAAGTTTACCTGATGAACAGAAGCGGTCGTGATGAAAGCGGATACTTTGCACCGTTAGAATAATCTATATTTTTTAGAAACTTATTTTTAATCCAAGCTCATAATTAAGACCAAGGCTGAAGGTCTTTCCCTGTTCGTAGCCGAATGAAATTCCTGCAGCAGATGTTAAGTTGAAATTTGTCAGGAATGTTATTTCTGAGCCGCGTGTATATGTATATATTTCTTTATGAGTTTTGTTTTGAGTAGAAAGCGTAATGCTGAAGCTGTCTTTTACTTTTGGTGATAATTCGAGTGTGTTAGATTTTTCCCAGCATAAATGGGTGAGTGCAAGTAAGAGGCTTTTGTTTGTTTTTCTGTTCCAGGCAGCGGCGGCCTTAAAGCTCCAGTTAATATAATTGTCGATGTAAAAGTCTGTGTTTATATTCATTGTGTTTGAATCGTATATGTAAAGGATTATCTGTTCTCCGGAATTAATCTGGAAATATGGAGAAGTATTTGTTCCTGGTGAAAATTTAAATTCTGCA
>JAFZLJ010000049.1 GCA_017551545.1 Treponema sp.
AAAATGATAAGTTTTTCAAGCCCTTCTGCAAACTTCTTAATCATATCACCCGGAAGCGGATTTACCATTACAAGCTTTAAGATGTTTACACTGTCGCCAAGAACTTCTTTTACATACTGATAACTTGTTGAAGATGTTATTATGCCAACTTTTGCCCCTTCGACAGGCTCAGGGACCCCAGCGGCATTATTGATGTTTATTGAAATCGGGGTTCCTGAGCCTGTCGAAGGGCCCCCACAAGTTTCAATTCTATTTATTCCAGAAGTCTCACTCCACTTCTCCAAATCCTTCATCCTCTGTTCAACAAAAGGATGGCGGCGGATTGCATTGGCAGGAGCCATAACATATTTGCTTATATTTTTTTCGTAAGGCTTGTGTTCAACTGCAACGCGTTCACCAGGTTCTGTAATGTTCTGGCTGTGGGCAATGCGTGTACACATTTTATATAAAACAGGTGTATCAAATTTTTCACTGATTTCAAAAGCAAGCTTTGCAAACTCACGAGCTTCGTTGGCATCACTTGGTTCAAGCATAGGAATCTTAGAAGCAATTGCGTGATGGCGGCTGTCCTGTTCATTCTGCGAAGAATGCATTGCAGGATCATCGGCAACACCAATAACAAGTCCCGCATTAACGCCGGTATAGCTCATTGTAAAAAGAGGGTCGGCCGCAACATTCAAACCAACATGCTTCATTCCGCAAAAGGCACGGCGTCCGGCAAGACAAGCACCAAAAGCAGACTCAAGGGCAACCTTTTCATTAGGGGCCCATTCACAATAAATTTCCTTAAAACGAGCAGCTTCCTCTGTAATCTCTGTACTAGGAGTTCCAGGGTAGCTTGAAATAAATTCGCAGCCACCTTCAAACAATCCACGAGCGGCAGCCGCGTTTCCTAACATTAGTTGTTTCATTTTTAACCTTATAAATATTTAATTATATTGCAATTTTACAGTGATTTTTAAGAATGGTAAAGAAGAACAAAAGATTTTTATTGCTATGAACGTCATCATAAACATGAAAACTACAGATCATTTTTTATATAATAAAATCTAAATTTTGACTTTCCCGATTGCTGTGTTACAATATGGTTGGTGTAATAAGAAAATATAAGGAACTAAAATAAGGGTGATTTATCATGAAAAAAATAATTACTATTTTATTTTTTATTACATTTTTTACACAGATTTTTGCAGGTCAGCTTGGAGATGGAACAAATAAGTATCAAAGAACTCCTGTATATATTATGGATGAAGTAAAAGAAGTCTCTTCTTCTTCCTGGAATACTTTAATCTTAAAAAACGATAATACGTTATGGGCTTGCGGGAAGAATTCAAAAGGCGAAATAAATCCAAATAAAAAAAATATAGATATACCAGTAAAATTAGCAGATAATATTATTTCTTTTTGCTCTTATTTTACTTCAATCGTTTATACAGATACAAAAGGAGATTTGTATTTACTTGGTGATGTATCAAGTTATATTAAGAATTCTAAAACAACTTTTTCAAGCAGGCCAATAAAAATTGCAAGTAATGTAAAACAATGTTTAATAGCGTATAATCAATTATATTATGTGGATAATGATTCTAATCTATTTTCATATTCAGAAAGTTATAATTATTTTTTAAATTGTTTTCAGGGTATTAGAGAAGAGCCTGTTGTAATCATGCAGAATGTAAAAGAAATTAGTTATGGTTTTAGTTTAAAAATTCTTAAAAATGATGGAGATTTATATTCATTATACAATGATGTTCCTAAGTTAATTAGTTCTGATGTAAAAAAAATAAAAGGAACTTGCTTTCTAAAGAATAATGGAGATTTATATTGTGGGGGTACCAATTCCTATGGAGCTTTAGGTTTGGGAGAAAAGACAATTGACTTTGATTACATAAAACTTTCGGATGATTGTATCGATATGGATGGGAATGAGGATGTAACTTTTTTTGTAAAGAGTAATGGTGATTTATATGTTTGTGGTGGTGGTAATAAATATGAACTTGGAAGAGCAACTGGAGATGGAAAGCCTCATTTAACTCCTTATAAATTAATGACAGGAGTTAAAAATATTCATGTTGGTTTATATTGTGGCTTTATAATTAAAGAAGATAGCTCTTTATGGGCATTTGGAGCAAATTCGGCAAGTGACATTGGTGGAATTTAGGGTAAAAACAAAACAAAACGATACATATGTTTTTTTTATGAAATAACATATTAATGAATTTCAAGACTGTTATAATATAAATCGTCAGGGCAAATATCCTGGCCTTCTGGCCATTCAATGTTAAAGCCATTTGCCATTACTGCAGAAAAATAGGATTTATCATTTAATTTGCCAAACCAGTTTCCTTTACTGTTTCATAACCGCAAACGGATCTTCGGTTCTGTACAACTGGCGGAGCTTTGGCTTTTCAATCTTTCCTGTCGGGTTACGTGGAACAGGAGCGAAAATCAGCTTGCGTGGGCGCTTGTATTTTGGAAGCTCAAGACAGAACTCATTTACCTGGTCTTCAGTCAAAGTCATTCCTTCTTTAACTTCAATAACTGCGGCAGAAATTTCACCAAGGCGCTTGTCGGCAAGACCGATAACTGCAACGTCTTTTATCTGATCCATCTTGCGTAAGAAGTCTTCAATCTGAACAGGGTAAATGTTTTCACCACCAGAAATAATAACGTCCTTCTTGCGGTCAACCAAAGTGATAAAGCCGTCGCTGTCCATCTGAGCCATATCACCAGTGTAGAGCCAGCCTTCCTTATCAAGAACTTCGGCAGTAGCTTCCGGGTTCTTGTAATATTCAACCATAACGCCAGGGCCTTTAACTGCAAGCTCACCAACATCACCCTGAGCAACTTCCTTGCGGTTTTCGTCAACAATCTTGCACTGCCAGCCGTAACCTGGAATACCGATTGCACCAACCTTGTTTACGTTTCCAACGCCAAGGTGAACACAACCAGGACCAATAGATTCAGAAAGTCCGTAGTTTGTATCATATTCATGCTTAGGGAAGTATTTGAGCCAGTCTGCAACAAGCTTGCGTGGAATTGGCTGAGCACCCATATGAGTAAGACGCCACTGACTAAGGTGATAATCTTCAAGTTTGATTTCTCCACGGTCGAGTGCATCCAAAATATCCTGTGCCCAAGGAACGAGCATCCATACGATTGTACAACGTTCTTCGCTGACTGCCTTGATTACAGGCTCAGGCTTTGTACCACGGAGCAATACTGCCTTGCCGCCACTGATAAGCGAACCAAACCAGTGCATCTTGGCACCTGTATGATAAAGCGGTGGAATACAAAGGAATACATCATCCTTTGTCTGTCCGTGGTGTGCCTGCTCACATGCTGCAGAATGCATTAAAGCCTGATGGCGGTGAAGGATTGCCTTAGGGAAACCTGTAGTACCGCTCGAAAAATAGATAGCACCAAAGTCGTTATCAGAAACAACGATGTGGGGATTTTCAGAAGAAAAATTCATTACAGACATAAAGTAGCTGTCTGCAAAAGTAGGAGCCATTCCTTCGCCAACAAAAACAAGCAGACGGTGTGCAATGATTTTATCTGTAATTGATTCAAGACGTCCGATAAATTCAGGACCAAAAAATAAAACAGAAACATCTGCAAGGTTCAGACAATATTCAATTTCATCAGAAGCATAGCGGAAGTTCAAAGGTACGGCGAGGGCACCGGTCTTAAGGATACCAAAATAAATTGGCAGCCATTCAAGACAGTTCATCATAAGGATACCAACCTTGTCTCCCTTCTTAACGCCACGGTCCAAAAGATAATGTGCGCAGCGGTTTGCCTTTTCATTAAAAATGCGCCAGTTGATTTCGCGGCGGTAAGGCAGGTTAGGTTCCGGCTGAGTAAGGTCATAATCCTTCCAGGTAATGCGTCGGTTTTCCTTAACCTCTGGGTTTAATTCTACAAGCGCGCAGTCAGTAGCATAGATTTCTGCGTTTCGTTCAAGATATTGTGTGATTGGCATTTTTGTATCCTTTGATTAATTATAATTAAATATTTGTAATATCAGTAAAGTATAGTAGAAAAAAAAGGAATAGTTAAGTAGGTGCCAGGTTTTAGGTTTTAGGTTCCAGGATGGGGAAGCCCCCTGCGCTCCCAAGTCCTCGGTCACTTTGTTCCCTGTGGTCTTGTCCGCTACCCCCTGAGCGGGGCACATCCCCGCAACGCCCCTGTCCCTTACAAAAAAATAATTCTTTACAGAAAGGTATGGGGGGGGGGTATAATAGAAAAGACTTTTTATTTTTTGGAGTTTTGGATGAAAAACACGATAAAAGGCTTTTCTTTCCTCTTTCTTATTTTTTTTGTAACACTTGGAATTACTGCATGTAAAAACTTTGTAAATGCAGAAGAAGTTCGTGAACAGATAGAAAAAAATATTGCCTATAATAATGCTTCCTCATACAAAATCCATCTTGAATCTTCTATTCCTGGTGTTGGTAGTTTTAAGTCTCCCACAACAGGAGTAACAGAAAAAAAAGTAACAGATGTATTTACAGTTTCTTATGACCCTATTCCAGAGTATGCTTTTATTGAATGGAAAGTAACAGATAAAATAACAGGCAACCCTGCCGACGGGTATTTAGCATTTGAAGATGTTGGAGCAGAGTCTACGACATGTACTTTTGTAAAAGCTCCAGAATCGGGAATAGAGTTATGTCTTTGTGCAGTAGTTACTACAAGACCTAAAAATCTTACTCCTTTTCCTCAATGGACTTCTGAGGGTGTAAATAAAGATTCCAGAATACAGGTATGGTTTACAAAACCTATGGATGAATCTTCTATTTATTATGATGATAATGAAATTTCGAATATAATAGACGAGAAGAAAATTACAATTAATGATTTTTTACCGGAAGAAGGTTATCCAAAATACGGCTACAAAAAAGATGGAAAACATTATTGGAAAAATATAACAATAGTTGATAATGCTTCTTCCGAAGTCTCATTACTGGAACATTTTAAAAATCCTGCTTTTGAAGATCCAAAAACATTTGTCATTCAAGCTAAAACAACCCTGACTGAAGGGACAGAACTTTTAGTTACGTTAGATAAAGATTTTGCATGTAAAGAAACAGGAGAATCAACAGAAAAACTTGTTACACTTAAAGAATCTATTGTATGGTTTTATCGGGTTAACGACAAAACCGATAATGCTGATCCCATAATTTCTACTGCAACCATAACAAATGCAGCAAATACAACAAATCCAACTCTTTCGAGTTCATCTACTTCACCAACTATTCTTAAAAATGGAGCAGTTAATCTTAATTTGCAGGTATCCGATGGAGGTTCTGGTCCCGCCAGTGTTTTTAATTTTGAACTTGAAGATATAGATACAGGCGAAAAAAAAAAGGTTCCTGTAAGATTTAAAAGTGTAATAGGCTCCACAGCTAAATATAATAGTACTTATAATTTTTCGGTTGATGATGGAAACTATAAAATTAGCAAAATCATTGTTTCCGATAGAAGCAGCCGTACAGCCGAAAAAACTTTTTCATATTGTATTGGTATAGATAACAATGCCCCTAAAGTAAATTCATTAAGTGTTGTTCCATATGGGTTCAGGGACAATTATAAGGGGCAATTAAAATATACATATTCAGTAGATTCAAGCGAAAAAAACTTAAGTAGTGTAAACATCAAATATAAAGAAAGCGGAAGTTCTGAATCGTGGGATGAAATAGATGCGGATCCTTGTCCTTTGACAAGTAATAACTCATATTTTCGCATAGCAGATGTTGAACCTGGAAAAAACTATGATATTTATGCAGAATTTTGTGACAAAGCAAATAATTCAACTGTAACAATTTATAAAAATGTAGAAACTTTACCAAAACCTTTGAATGCAGCGTCTGTTAATGTTGAGCGAATTTCGGAAGCTAACAAAAGCGACAAGTTTAAATTTACATGGGCTAAACCAGAAGGAAATTATTCGGGTATTTATATAACAGGAACATCTATTGATAGAGTTGTGTTAGATTCAAATGATACGCAGGAATATACAATAACAGCTTCTTCCTTTGATACTAAGTACACATACGAGCTTTACACAGTAAAGGGAAATGGTTCAAATGATGTTGACCGTTCTGCTGAATCGGTTCAAAAAGTTATCTGGTCAAAACCAAATAAAATTTCAACGGTAGATATAAATGTTTCTTTAAGTTATCCAAGAATAGTAATAACTACTTCAAATGCTCTGTCAATGAAGGTTTACTACAAAAAATCTAACGAAACAGAATACGGCAATCCAGAAATTGTTACTACAAGCACAAATATCAATTCAACAAAAAAAATAGGAAACCTGGAACCGGCAACAAGTTATGATATTAAGATTACACGATATAATTCTACGAGTGGACTTGAAAGTGATCCTATTTTCTACAAGAACATGTACACAGCACCGGCAATGCCTGAAAATTTCCAGATAACGACTTCAGGTAATACAACAAATGCTTCTGCAACATTAACCTGGAATACTCCAGAAGGTAATTTTGACAATTATACAATTGAATATACAAAATATGAAAATAGTACCGAAAACTGGAGATCGCAGAATATTCCCAAGACAGAAAATTCTTATACAATAAGCGGATTGGAATTGCTTACTAAATATCGTTTTAGAATAAAAACAGTGTATAAATTCCCTTCATCACAAACAACACTTTCAAGTGACTATAGTGCACCAGCTCCAGTTAGTACGCCTCCACAGGCTGCAACCTTTAACTGTTCATTTGATGAAACTTATAATGTTAATGTAGAATGGAGTTTACCAGGCAAGGCGCCATATATCGATAATGACTCAGTAATTAAACTATGTTATGGTGCATCGGAAGATGATGTTAAAGCAGAAACAAAATCTGTTATACTTGAATTTAACTACAATATGTTTAACTTCAGTTTTCAACCTGTTGCAACAACACTTACAAGGGCTAATATAGGTTTATATAATCAGAATTGTTATTTTGCAATAAAAACAACCTGTAAAAACTCATCAGATGAATCTGTAACCTCATGGTCAGAAGTAAAGAGTCTTCTTATGCCGCCGAATATTAAGCCGTATGAAATAAGTGTGTCATCAACAGATACTATTTCTTCTGATTCTGTCATTGTATGTTTGAAAAAACCTTCTGGTAGCTTCAGTTGGAACAGAATAAATCTTTATACACAAACAGGCAATGGTGAAGAAACTCTTGTTGGCAGTATAGAACGTACTAATTCTAATGCTAATAGTAATCAATATTATGTAATTTCAGATTTGTCTCCAAGTACACAATATACTATTTCTGCAAAAACAGAATTAAATGGCTTTGAATCTTATGCAACAACGGTAAATGTTACAACTCCTGGAACAATTACGGGAAATCTGAATTTAAGGATTTCAAAACCAACAAATGGAACAACCCTGACAGTGGTTTGGGAAAGAAGTGCAATTGACGGAAAACAAATCAATGGTGAAGATATAGAGCATGTAGGTATAAGATATAGAAGAATAGATTCATTTTACTGGGAATACCCAGAAGAATGGGGTGGAAAAGTTGGTTGTACTCTAGGTTTTTGGACTAATGGTTATACTACCGACAAAGGCAATTCAGGTCAATTAAACGCTTCACAGTTATCATCTGGAACCTATATTATTGAACTTGTTACCTATTGTTATAAGTCATCTAAGGTACAGATTCTTTCTACCAACAGCGTCGAATACATCGTTCCATAATTTTATAGTTGAATAACTGTCCTATCTTCTATAAAATGAAAGGTATGGACAAATTAAAAATCTTACTGGCTAAAGGCCGCATTTACGAATCAGTTTACGAACTCTTGAGCGACGTGGGCATTTCTATTTCTTTGCCCGACAGAACATATTTTCCAACAACAAATCAGGAAGACCTTGCATTCCAGGTTGTAAAGCCTCAGATTACAAGCCTTCTTCTTGCAAACGACAAGGCCGATCTTGGTTTTAGCGGAAAGGACTGGGTTTACGAAAACGGCGTGCAGGATAAGGTTGTAGAAATTATGGATCTTGGATTTGACCCTGTACGCATTGTTGCCGCAATTCCGGACACCAAAGACCTGGACAAGCTGCTTAAAGGCCATTTAACAATTGCAACAGAATATCAGACCCTGAGCAAAAAATGGGTTGAAGATAAAAAAATCAACGGCGAAATCTTCCGCACCTGGGGTACAAGCGAAGGCTTTGTTCAGGACACAGAAGATTCAATCGCTCAGATTTTGATTGATAACACTTCTACAGGTTCATCGCTTCGTGCAAACCGCCTTAAGATTGTTGATACTCTTATGGAAAGCTCAACAAGAATGTATGCATCACGCGAGGCAATGAAAAATCCTGAAAAGAAACAGAAAATCCTTGAACTCAAAATGCTGTTTGAAACTGTTTTGAATGCCCGCAACCGTGTAATGCTCGAAATGAATGTTTCAAAGGCCGATTTTGATAAGCTTATAAAAGGCATTCCTGCAATGAAGAGCCCAACCGTTTCGCCACTTTTCAACGATGACGGTTTTGCAGTTAAGATTGCAGTTAAAAAATCAGAGGTGCCGGTGCTCCTGCCAAAGCTTCAGTCTCTTGGTGCCACCGACATTGTTGAATACGAACTTAGAAAGGTGATGCTGTAGGATAGGGCATAGGGGATAGTAAATAGGGGATAGTAGAGAGTGTTGGGGGAAGTCTCCCCCTCGCTCGCACTGCGTTGCTCGCTACCCCCTCTCCTAGGGGCCTTGCCCCTAAAACCCCGCTTACTATTCCCTATCCCCTATTTACTATTCCCTTAAACACAGGAGATTTACATATGCGCACAGCTACAATAGAAAGAACTACCGGAGAGACAAAGATTTCTCTTACTCTCAACCTCGACGGAACAGGCAAATGCGAAGTTGAAAACCCAATCGGATTTTTTGACCACATGCTCCGTTCGTTCTGTAAGCACGGGCTTTTTGATCTTTCGGGAACAATCAAGGGCGATCTTGACGTAGACCAGCATCACACAATTGAAGATACCGGAATTGTTCTTGGCGAATGCTTTAAGAAGGCCCTGGGCAACTGCGCAGGAATCTACCGTTCAGGATTTTTTATTTACCCAATGGACGAATCTCTTGTACAGGCAGCCGTAGACTTTGGCGGACGCGCATATCTTGTAAATGACGCAAAGCTTACAGGAAACCCTCTTGTGTTCGTAGACGAAAACGGTAAGGAAGGCCAGTTCCAGACAGACTGCTTTGAAGACTTCTGGCAGGGCTTTGCAAATGCCGCACAGTGCAACTTACACATAGACACAATCCGTGGCCGCAGTGACCACCACAAAATAGAAGCAGCATTCAAAGCTGTAAGCCGTGCTATCCGCGAAGCCGTAAGCATTGACGAACGTCGCGGTGGAGCCATTCCTTCTACAAAGGGCGTGCTGGTTTAAAATAAAAACTGTCATTGCGAGCGCAGCGTGGCAATCCACGTAAGCGAAGGCATTCTGGCACATGGATTGCCACGTCGCTTTGCTCCTCGCAATGACGTAGGAATCTTATGGACGATATTATAATCTATACAGATGGCGGATGCTCTGGAAACCCTGGCCCTGGTGGCTGGGGTATTGTTGTTGTTGCCGACGGAGTTGTAAAAAAGCTCAGCGGCGGTGACCCAATGACTACAAACAACAAGATGGAGCTTAGTGCAGCAATTGCGGCTCTTTCTGTTGTAAAAAACACTCCTGCCTTTGCGGGACGACACATCACAGTAAACATCGACAGCCAGTATGTAAAAAACGGCATAACTCAATGGATTCACAGCTGGAAGGCTAAGGGCTGGAAAACCGCAGACAAAAAGCCTGTAAAAAACCAGGAGCTTTGGATGCAGCTTGATGAACTTAATTCTGCTCTTGATGTCAGCTGGAATTGGGTTAAGGGGCATGCAGGCATTGAGTATAATGAGCTGTGTGACCAGTTGTGCCAGGCTGAGATACGGAAATTCAAGTAATGGATTGCCACGTCGCTGCGCTCCTCGCAATGACGGATTTTTTTTATTTTTTTCCAAAATTTTTGTAACAAGTCGCTTTTTTTTCTAATACTATAGTATGAGAAAATTTATTTTATTACTCTTACTGATGTGCATGGCGGTATTGTGCTCGTGCGAACTGTTTTCAAAGGACGAAACTGTGGAGTTTGAGCTTCCTCAGTGGCCGGATTATTTACCACAGTTGCAGGGGTGGGAAATTAGCGGGGTTGCTGAGCTTGTCGAAGCACCCCCTGATAGAAGGCATGTTTCATTCCGCTTGCCAAGAAACAAGCCTGTCTGCATCACCGCAACGCCCATTACAGAAGTCCCTTTTTTCAAGCCTGCCGGAACAATCTACCCGTATTCGCAGAAAATCACCTGGAGCGGTGGATATGCAGCTTATCTTTTCAAAATAATCCCGGAATCTGAACAATTTAACTGGGAAAAGCTGCTTGAAACGCTGGAAGGTTGCGAAAATCCGTGGCTTTTGGACTCTCAGAAGGTTTTAGAAGGCATTGCCTATAACAGTTTTTCTGCCGGCAAGCTTAAAATCACCAATTCTTTGTGTATTCCTCTTGATTTTGATGTTTTTTCGTCTTATGTGCCGGAAAATCACACCATTCAGGCTACAGGAACGGTTACTGTAATCAAAAATCAGCCGGAATTATTTGCCCTTCGACGTGGCTCAGGAACCCCTGACTTTGCAGGGACCCCTTTCTATGCAGTTATAATATCTGCCGCTTCTGCAAAAAATATATCACTTGACCTTGTTTCTTTGCCGATAATTAAAGAAGGATTATGAACAAATTTTTTAATGCAATGAATAAGTGTTTTCTGGCTGCAATAATTGCCCTGAATCTTGTATGTGTGCTTTTCAGCGGATGCAAAAACAAGGATAAGGCAAAGGAAGATCAGAAAATTGTAGAAATAGGTACTCAAAAAACAGATCATGTCTGGTATTATTTTAATCAGGATGGCTTTGTGCAGGTAGACAGCCCCCGTAATGCACCTTTTGCGGGTTCTTTCCCATATACAGAAGCTGTACGCATTTCTTCTGCAAATAATGGTGCAACTGACCTGGACGGAACTGTAAAGGCTTATGCTCTTGCAAATCGTCTTGGTGTAATCTGCTTTGAAAATGATAAAATCTCTGTAGCTAAAGATGTAAATGTTTTTGCAAATAGAACTGCAGCAAATCTTGTTTTTATAGACGGAACTCCTCTTTTTTCTGTTTATAAGAGCGCATTTTTCAACGACACAATTTCTTCTGCAACATATAAAAAAGATACAAGTGCACATCTTTTCCTTGTTCAGTTTGATGATACTTCAAAAATATCATACCCGGTAATTAACAGTACAAATCTTACAGAATTAACAAATGCCGAAGTAACAGATTTTTACTGGAACGGTAAGGAATGGTTCTGCTGTATAAAATCGGTTTCGGGTGATGCTTCCGGTAAAACAGATTTTTCATATATAAAATTCACTCCGGCAGCTCCAATCACTTCAATTTCTCCTGTTTCGGCAGAAGACCTTATAACTGTAAAACAATCCTCTGTAAACGAATTCCGCGAGGTGATGAATGTAAAACCTTATGCTCAGGCTCCTGAACGAATACGCAATATGCTGCAGAGCTTTGACAAGGCAATTCCTTTTATGATTGAAGTAAAATCGGCTGCTGGAAGTTCTCCTCGAATTTATGAAAACGAAGCACCGGGAAGTTTTGAAACAGAACTTAACGCAAAGGCAATCATTTCGCAAAGCTGGAGTGCTGCCTTGTTTGAAGACGGAACTCTTTTTATAGAAGGTGCGCTTCCTGGAAAGCATATTCTTCGCAGTGGTAAGCCTGTTGCAATTCGTCTTCCAAAGCTTGATGAAGGTTATGTTTATTCTGATTTTGTTATAAGCGGAACAACTTTATATGCAGCCTGGGAAGAAACAGATTTTTACAAAGTTAGCCGAAGCGGATTTTTAAGTGTAGATTTAGACTCGACTTTATATAGCATTATAAGGTAAGTTATATAGTATAGGATTTTAATAATGAAACGGTTGCTGTTACTTACAGTATTATTTCTCTTTTGCAGTTCATCATTTTTTGCGCAGGAAAGTGAGCGTGATTATGTTGATGAGCAGAACATGACCGTTTCCGAAGTAGAAGAGCTTATCCAGAAACAATCGGCCATAAATAAACTGGACTTTGTATTTGGCGTAGAGCCTATGGTTTCTCTTAATACCCATACTAAGGCAGATGGTCAATTTGTAAGTGCTCCGTCGCCAATCTATTTTCCGATTTACATGGGTATTTCTGTTCCTAACTATACTGCAATTTCTTTTCAGCCGTCACTCAGATTTTATATGTCTTATAATCTTGTTTATGGCGACATGGTGCTTCCTGCCGAAATTGAAAATCGTACAGGTCTGACCTTTAATTTTCTTATAAATCTGCCTGTTGTTTTTAAATTGAATTATCGTAATAAATACAGCTGGAGTGTTATGGCGGGACTTGCGGGGCTTATTCGTTTTGCAACAGTTCCGTTTAATGTTCAATCAAGTGAGCCTGGTGCTACAGGAACAGTTCAGTCAGATGTTAATTATATGAACAGCTGGTTCTATAAAAATGCGCGTTTTCTTTATCTTTCGGGAGCAATTGACTGGATGTTTTATTACGGAACAACAAAATATGGTCCTGAATTTTCTGTATTCTTCCCGATTGCTGCTTTTGCCGACTTTTCCATTGACAGCCTTATGCTTGGAGTTGGTGTAAAAGTAGAGTTCTAACGTTCGCCCTACTGATTGTGTCTTACCTGATCCAGTCCACGCTTAAATTGAGGAATCCTTGCACAAGTAACAGTATCTATTCCACTTCTGTCACCGCGTTTTAAAAAGTGATATGCAACTCCTGCAATCATTGCTCCATTGTCGCCGCAAAGCTTAAGAGGAGGGAAGATGCAGTTTAAGTCTGTTCTTTCACCTAGCATTTCACGCAGTCTTGAATTAGCTGCAACACCACCACCACATACAACTGTTTTAAGGCCTGTATCATCTGCGGCACGAAGTAATTTTCCAACAAGTGTTTTTATTGCAGTTTCCTGAAAAGCAGCGCACATATTTTCTGTAGAATGCTCATAGCCGGGCTGCCAGAATAAATCGCACTGGTGAATTACAGCTGTTTTAAGTCCCGAAAAAGAAACATCATAACGATGGGTTTCTTCATCAAGCTTTGGAACAGGGAACTTTGCAGCTTTTGGGTCGCCTTTTTTTGCAAGGTTATCAATTATAACTCCGCCGGGGTAACCAAGTCCGTAGAACTTTGCAACTTTATCAAACGCTTCTCCAACAGAATCGTCTACTGTAGTGCCCAAAATTTCCAGATCATCAAAATCATTTACTTTGCAGATAATACTGTGGCCGCCGCTTACAAGAAGTCCCAGAAAAGGATATTGAACATCTGTCTGAAGCTGTGCTGCATAAAGGTGACCAAGCATATGATTAATTGCAATAAAAGGTTTGTTTGTAGACCAGGCAAGTGTTTTTCCAAAGGTAAATCCGACTAAAAGAGAGCCCATGAGTCCCGGACGATTTGTTGCTGCAATTGCGTCTATTTTTTCGAGCGGCAGATCTGCTTCTTTGAGTGCCTGCTTTACAACAGGTAAAATCCATTCGGCATGCTTACGGCTTGCAATTTCCGGAACAACGCCTTTATATACCTCATGAAAAGGAATCTGTGTTGCTACAACATTGCTTAAAATTTTCTTGCCGTCTTCTACAATTGCGCATGCTGTTTCGTCGCAGCTGCTTTCTATTCCTAGTACTATCATTCCATTACCTTTTTTGTGCATTTGACTTGCTCACTACGCAGAAGGTATATCCTTTTTCTTTAAGCTCCGGATATATTTCCTTAAGCAGTTCTGGAAGAAAATCTGCACTCCAAATGTGTCCTATCATTATAACGCTTCCATTTTTATTGGCAAGAGCAAGCCCTTTTTTAATTTCGGCAAGTGCGTTTTCGCGTGTTTTTTCATTATCCAGGAAAATGTTGCGTTCATACCAGGTGTAGCCAAGCTCTCTTGCAACATACGGTACCTGGGTTTCAACATTTGTGCGGCTGTCTAAAAAGTAAATGCCTGCCTGTTCCGCAGTTTTAAGGATTATTTCCATCTTTTCGGCATCGGCAGTAATACCAGAGCCTTCGTGATTGTTCATTCCGGCAATAGGGCTTATCTGATCAATGTTTATAAAAAGCTGGGCGATTATCTGTGCTTCTGTCATGTCTGGAGTAATTGCTCCAGGTCCCGGATTAATTCCTGCATTAACAGATTGCATCGGCTGGTGAAGAATTACTTCATTGCCTGATTTTCTTACAAGGTTAGCTGCTTCTACAGAATGAGTAATCTGCGGAAGTACTGCAACTGTAATAGGGAAAGGCAGGTCCAGGAACTCTTTAAGCTGTTCAAGGTTTTGTCCGCCGTCATCAAAAACAAAAATCAGCTGGGCATTCTTTTTTGCTTTTTCAAAACCAAAGCTTTTTTTTGTAGCTTCCGGTTTTTTAGATTCAGGTTCCTTTTTGGGTTCAACTGATTTGGCCGGTTTTTCCTGTTGTGGTTTTACTTGTGGTTGAACTTCTGGTGTCTGTACAGGTTTTTCCTGTTGTTTCTTAGGAATTTCAGGCGATGAAAGCTTTTCCTGTTTTTTTGTATCATCTTCAAAACGTTCTGTTATAGAAGTGTCCTGCGGTTCTGTTTTTGTTTTAGGAAAAGTATTTATAAGAAGAAGAATTAAACACAAAACAATAACACCAAGACAAAGCATGATAGTTTTATATGCAGGAATATAAACTTTGCCGGACTTGTTAGTTCTTTTTGTAGAAGTCCGTCGTTTTGGAGAAGTTGTTCTTTTCTTTCTATTCTTTGGTGCAGTCACTTTTTATTGCTTTGTAAAAGTTACTATTGAACTTCCCTTCAAATCAGAAAGTGTAAGTGAATTATTTGATAAACTCCATTTTTGAATCTGTCTTGTAGCTCCAAAGGTACTATCAATTTGTGAATATTCTTCGGCAGTATAAGGTATGTTATTTACAAGAACATTTTCGCTGTTAAGCTCAAGGTAATTTTTATCTATTGAAAATTGCCCGCTTATGCTCATAGTTTTTTCTACCTGCTGAGTTATTTCTTCTTCAGACATTAAAGAATCATCACGAAGGTCTAAACTTTCAACAGAAGAAGTTGTCTGCATTGTAAAGCTCTGATTTTCAGAAAACGAAATTGAGTTTGTATTCAAAATAGAAGCTTTACCTAAATAAGTTTCATTTTCGGTATTCGGTTCTGACCAGAATTCAACTTGAGAACTTGCTTTAAATGTCCATGTTCCATAAACAGATTGTGCAAGCTCTGTATCGTTTGTAACAGTGATTTTTTTTGCACAACCGGTTAAAGAAATAATAACGGCAAGAATTATTACAAGAGCTGTTCTATATGCTGATTTCATCGTACTAAAACTCCAAGTTCAAAAAGCTTACGGCTGAAATCTTCAGAAGCAAAAATCATTGTTTTATCTTCAAGAGTAATTCCAACTTTAGTCTGGTTAGGATTTTCAAGTATTGCTTCAAGTTTTTCTTTTGGAAGAGAGCCCGAAAATCGCACCTCAAGATTTTTCTTTTTGAAGTCTTTATATAAGATGATCAAATCGTCGAGTGTAACTTTTTCTACAGAATCTGTTGTAAAGAAAAATTCTGTTTTATCAAAGGAATTGTAATACTCTTCAGGGAAGTAAAGAGTGTAGTTTACAATATTGCTGTCTGTTAATTCAAAGTCAACAATATTTACTGTAATATCAAAGCTCGTTTTTCGTAAAGGGAAAGCTTTGTTATCAAGAGTAACAGGCCTTAAAAAAACAAGCTGGCCCGATTCCTGAGACATTGTAAAAATGTTTTCCTCTGTTGTTTTACAAGAGGTAAACAAAACGCAGAGAAGTGTTAATTGAATTAATATTATTTTTTTTAGATTTTTCATTTTTTTATAAAAAAAAAGCACAAGCAACAATGTGCTGCATGTGCTTTTCTTGAAACTCTCGAATATTTAATTATTCACCAGTTACAATAGTTGTGTACTTAACTGTAAAGATACCAATTGTTGTCTTTACATCCACAGTAGAAATAGATGTGATACCACCTTTTCTAGCAACTGCCTGAATACTAGCATCAGTTTCACCCATTGGGATTACTCCAAAAAGGAAATTGGCTGTAGATTCACCAACTTTTGATCCAACTTTGTTGCTTGTAGCACAAAGAGGTCCAATTGAAGAACAGCTTGCAAACAAGAACAATGAAGCTACGATAGCTAAACCGAACTTTTTCATAAATGTCTCCTTATAACATTTTTGATTTGATTTTAAAATTATACACCATTAACTATAAATATGTCAATTTTATAAGTAAGTTTTGCAAGTTTTGACATATTGCGGGAAATTCAGCATAATTACAGATATGTGAGGTTAATGATGATTGTTACATGTCTTGATTTGGAAGGTGTTCTTGTTCCTGAAATTTGGATTGCGTTTGCAGATGCAGTCGGCATTCCGGAATTGAGGCGAACAACCCGCGATGAACCAGATTATGATAAGCTTATGAAATTCAGACTTGGAATTTTAAAGGAGCATAAGCTTGGACTTAAAGAAATTCAGGATACTATTGCAAAAATAGATCCGCTTCCTGGTGCAAAGGAGTTTCTTGATGAGCTTCGTTCACTTGGACAGGTTATTATTTTGAGCGACACTTTCAGCCAGTTTGCTACACCACTTATGAAAAAGCTTGGATGGCCTACAATATTCTGTAATTCACTTGAAGTTGCAGATGATGGTGAAATAACAGGTTATAAGATGCGCTGTCCTCACAGTAAGCTTACAACTGTAAAAGCACTTCAGTCTTGTGGATTCGAAACAATTGCCAGCGGCGACAGCTTTAATGACCTTGAAATGATTAAAGCATCTAAAGCAGGCTTCTTGTTCCGTTCTACAGAGAAAATCATAAAGGAATATCCGCAGTTCCCTGCATTTACAGAGTATTCCGATCTTCTTGAAGCAATAAAAAAATATTTGTAACCTAAAAGTATATTTATTAGTTTAAAAGTTGTGTTATAAAGTAGGGGGCACGTGATGCTCTGAAAAACTAACATTTTTTTATAGGAGAATGAAACTATGAAAAAGATAATTGCTATGGCTGTAGCAGCCGTTATGATGGTAAGTGCCGCATCTGCACTTGATCTGGAATTTGGTGCACGCGCTATTCTTGGACGAAACCTTGATAGTGGAACTTTTAAGGAAAATATGGCTCAGGCAAAGCAGGATAAAACCTATGATTTTGGTTTTGGTGTTTATGGAAACTTTGCCCTCTTTGGAGGACTTGGAATTCAGGCAGAGGCAAACTATGTAAAGTCTTCTATTACATTTGCAAAAGAAGGAAAGGAAGAAGTTCAGTATGATATGCATACTCTTGATCTTTCTCCAATGTTGTGGCTCAACCTTGATTTGTGGAAGTTTACTCTTGGTTTTGGTGTAGGTCCTAACTTTGAAATTCCTCTTGCTTCTCTTGGAGATATTAAAAATGCCAAAAAACAGGATTTTACTGTAGGTCTTATTGCCGGGGCAGATTTTAAGTTCTACTTTACAGATCATCTTGGACTTGTTCTTTCTGGCCGCTATGTAACAGACTGGCAGACGAAGGATGTTCCAATCGAAGTAAATGGTTATAACTCTGGTGCAACATATCCATCCTACGAGTTTACCCGCAAGAGTATTTACGGTGGCCTAGGACTTGAATGGAAGATTATCTAGAATAATTTAGACACTGCAACGTCATTGTGTGGAACCACTTCCCGCAATGACGTTTTTTATTTTAAACTATTTACTATTCCCTAACATTTCAGTAAGATACTCTAAAATCTATAAAGGGGTGCCTAAGGCCTTCGTTGAAGGATACGGCTGAGAATATACCCTTAATACCTGATCCGGATAATGCCGGCGGAGGAAATCATTATGCGCAAATTCGCGAAAATCTTTCTTTTAACAATCACAACATTAACATTTTTGGGACTGCTTGCGGGCTGCTCAAAACCAAAAGGAACCAGAACAAAAGAGGTTGTAGTTTATACCTACAATTCATTCAGCGGTGAATGGGGCGCTGGTCCAGAAATTGCACGTCTTTTTGAAGAAAAAACTGGAATCAAAGTAACTTATGCCGAAGTTGGAGACAGCGGTCAGATTCTTTCAAGAGCAATTCTTGAAAAGAAAAATCCTAATGCCGATGTTCTTGTTGGACTTGATAATTATTCTGCAGAAAAAGCTGTAGAAAGCGGAGTTCTGACTGTTTATAAACCTGCGGGTGCAGATACACTTATTCCTTCTGAACTTAGCGACAAGCTTAATGTAAAGACCGGTAAATGGTATCTTACTCCTTATGATTACAGTCACTTTGCATTTATTTTTGATACATTGAGCGGGCTTCCTGTTCCAACTTGTCTTGAAGATTTGACTAAGCCTGAGTACAGCAAAAAAATTATCCTTATGGATTCTAAGACAAGTACTTTGGGTGTTGGTTATGAAGAATGGGTTCGCGCTGTTTATAAGGATGATGCAACAAGCTTCTTTAAGAGAATCTATCCTTCTATTTTGACAGTTGCTCCAGGCTGGAGTATTGGTTATGGAATGTTTACAGACGGCGAAGCTCCTATTTGCTTCAGCTATACAACAAGTCCTGCTTACCATGTTGAATATGGCGAAGGCGATCGTTTCCAGGCTTTGATTTTTACAGACGGTCATGTTATGCAGGTAGAAGGGGCCGGTATTGTAAACGGTGCTCCAAACTTAGAAGGTGCTAAAAAGTTCATGGATTTCTTAATCAGTGATGAAGCACAGGATCTTATTCCTCTTACTCAGTGGATGTTCCCTGCAAACAAAAATGTAGAGCTCCCTGATTCATACACTGCCGCCGCTCCAGTGCCAAAGACAATAGAATAACCGTCATTGCGAGCGAAGCGTGGCAATCCACATTTATATATATACCTTATATACTGCCGTTCTCTCCACTTTAATAGCCGCTGTGCTTGGGGTTGGGACGGCATTTTTTACTTCACACCGCTGCTTCTTTGGCAGGCGCTTTTTGCTTGCTACAGGCATTGTCCCTTTGTGCGTGCCTCCGCTTGTAATTGCGCTTGGGTATGTAAGCTTTTTTGGCGTGAATGGAATTGTAAGCGGCTGGCTTAAAGCAATTGCTAATGCAGCTGGCGGACATTTTGACGGGCTTACTTTTTTGTACACAACGCTTGGTGTAGTTGTGGCTCAGGGCTTTTATAACTTTCCGCTTGTTACCAGAATTGTAAATGATGCCTGGGAACGCCTGCCACGTGATAATGAAAATGCAGCACGCCTTCTGGGCGCTGGTGAGGGAAGGATTTTCTTTACGATTACGCTTCCTCGTTTGAGCGGTGCAATTGCTGCGGCATGTATTCCTGTTTTTCTTTTCTGTTTTTTCAGCTTTATGATTGTGCTCCTTTTTTCACCTCCGGGAAACTCTACTCTCGAGGTTGAACTTTATCATTCTGTGCGCACAACACTTGAGATTGGAAGCGGTGTCATTATTGCGTTAATAGAAACTGTGACAGCTATGGGAATTGTTTTTGCTTACAGTTATGTCATCAGAAAAAATCAGATTGGGGTAGAGGGGTTGTCGTTTACCCGTAACGTGAGAAGTCGTATAGGCGGGCAGGCTTTTGAAACCCAAAGTGCACGTGCAGTTGAGATTGCGGGATTTGTTGTACTTGGTGTGCTTGCACTGTTGTTTTTTGTTGGCCCTGGCATTGCAGTTTTGATTTCGTCATTTACAATTAAGCAGAACAATGCGGAAGTATTTGGTTTTGAATTGTTCCGGGGCTTGTTCGGCTCTGCAACTTTCTGGAAAGCTTTTTTGAATTCACTTTTTGTGGGACTATGTACTTCGGCATTGTGCTGTTTTATTTCGTTTGTTTATTCTGTTGTAATCCGTATGAAAGGCAAGCAGCAGAAGGTTTTGTTCCAGCTTATTCCGGTGCTGCCAATGGCAATTTCGTCTGTCGTTACCGGATGGATTTTGTCGCTTGTGTTCGGTGGCGGGAACGTTGTTGTTCTTGTTTTGTGTCAGACGCTGTTGTTCTGGCCGATCGGATATAAGCAGATTCAGAACGGAATGAACCAGTTGACCAGTGATACACAAAATGCTGCGTTTATTTTGTCACGCGGCCGCCTTGATTGTGCAATGCGCTTTTATTTGCCGTCGTGCCGCAAGGTGATTTTTACAGCTTTCTGCTATTGCTTTGCAGTAAGTATAGGTGATGCCACCTTGCCGCTCGTGCTTGCAATTCCGGATTTTTCTACGCTTGCATTGTATACATACAGACTTGCCGGTGCCTTCCGCTTCAATCAGGCATGCGCGTGTGCAGTACTTATGATTATATTGTCGATGCTACCTTTTGTAGGCGCGGCGCACGCGTCATTGCGAGCGAAGCGCAGCAATCCATGAGTAAGCAGTCATTCATATGTGTGGATTGCCACGCCTGCGGCTCGCAATGACGGGACACTTTTGTTTGCAATGACGATGGAGGAAATTAAATGAGTTTTTTCGAAGTTCAAAACATCCACAAAATCTGGGAAACCAAAACAGTAGAGTTTTCTCTTGAATGCGAAAAAGGCACATTGACCTGCCTCCTTGGTCCAAGCGGCTGCGGAAAATCGACTGTGCTAAATATTATTGCAGGTCTTGAGCAGAATGATTCGGGGTCCCTGAGCTTGTCGAAGGGCCTAATAATCCAGCTCGATGGTCAGCGAATCGACACCCTCCCTCCTGCTCAGCGCCAGATAGGTATGGTGTTCCAGTCAGGCGCTTTGTTCAATCATCTTACAGTCGTAGACAACGTTGCATACGGCCTCATTTCAAAAGGAATAAAAAAAGCAGAGGCACGCAAAATGGCTGGTGAATATCTTGCACGTTTTGATCTTGCCGGCTTTGACAAACGAATGCCTCAAACTTTAAGCGGCGGTGAAAAACAACGCGTTGCTCTTGCAAGAACTCTTATTACAGAACCAAAGCTTGTTCTTCTGGACGAGCCTTTTTCTGCACTTGATACAAACCTTCGTCACCGCATGGCTTCCCAACTAAGACAGTGGCAGCAGGAGCTTGGCTTCACTGCAATCATGGTAACTCACGACGAACAGGAAGCACAGACAGTCGCCGATAAAATCGTTAGAATGGAATAAAATATGAAAAAGGTTTTATTTGAGTGGCTTAAAATTGTCCTGGGACTCATCGTTTTTTCTTTTGGAGTTCACCTTACAATTTATGCAAACATCGGTCTTGCTCCGTGGGATTGTCTTGGTATGGGAATTGCAAAGCATACACCTCTTAATTACGGAATGGCAATGACAATAATGGCAGTCACAATTCTAATCATAGACATCCTCTTAAAAGAAAAAATCGGCTTTGGAACAATTATAGATTCACTTCTTACAGGAAACTTTGTTCAGGCATATAATACACTTAATCCGTTGCCGGAAAATCACAACCTGTGGCTTGGAATTGTAATTATGCTTACAGGCTTTGTGTTTATGGCAATTGGAATGTGGATTTACATGAGATCACAACAGGGATGTGGCCCACGTGATTCTCTTTTAGTAGGCTTAGGCAAACGCATGCCAAAAATTCCTATTGGAATTGTAGAAGTAATTTTGTGGGGCATTGTCTGTCTGCTTGGATTTTTACTTGGCGGACCGGTTGGAATAGGTACACTTATCGGAACCTTTGGCGCAGGGCTTGTAATGCAGCTTGTTTATACAATCATCCGCTTTGAACCACGCAAGCTCAACCACCGCGATGTATTTGCAGTTGTAAAAGAAATGAAAAACACGGAGGAAGAATGATTTATCTTATTACCGGTGCATCTCACACAGGAAAAACAGCTTTGTCACAAAGACTTCTGGAGGCTCTGAAGTTCCCGTATCTTTCAATTGATCATCTTAAAATGGGTTTAATACGCAGCGGCCAGACAAATCTCACTCCCGCAGATGATGACAAGTTAACAGATTACCTCTGGCCCATTGTCCGCGAGTTTATAAAAACTGCAATCGAAAATAAACAGAATCTTATTGTTGAAGGCTGCTACATCCCGTTTGAATGGCGCAAGGATTTTGAATCAGAGTATATTTCCCAAATTAAATTCATCTGCCTTGCTTTGACAGAGCGTTACATTGACGAACACTTTGAAGATATCCGTGCCCACGGTTCAGACATAGAACAGCGTTTTGAATCTGATGAGGCAGCCCTTTCTAAAGATGATGTTAAAAAAGAAAACCTCCGTTTTACCGAAGGTTTTACAAAAGCTGGGGAACAAGTTGTTCTGATTGACCAGGATTATGAGCAGGTAATTGAAAAGCTCATAGCCTCTAGTAAATCATAGTACCGATACCACGATCACTGAACATTTCTATCAAAAGAGAATGTGGTACGCGGCCATCGATGATATGTGTGCGTGGAACTCCGCCCGAAAGTGCAATTTCGCAGCATTCGATTTTTGGAATCATACCGCCCGAAATTATTCCGGTTGCTTTGAGTGAACCAATTGCTGTTCGTTCTATGCGTTTAATCAAAGTAGAAGGATCTTCTATGTTACGCAAAATTCCTGCAACGTTTGTAAGCTGAACAAATTTTTCTGCATGAAGGGCTGCGGCAATTTTAGCTGCTGCTGTATCTGCATTGATGTTGTAGCGTGCGTCGTCTCCCTGTTCGCCAAGAGCTACTGTTGAAACTACAGGAATAAAGCCTTCATCCAAAAGCGAAGTCAAAATTTCAGGGTGAACTTCTGTTACTTCACCTACAAAGCCAAGGTCTTTTTCTGTTTTCTTAGCGCGGAGGAGGCCTGAATCAACTCCCGAAAGTCCTACTGCCTTGCCACCCTTCTGGAGCAATATACCTACAATGTCCTTGTTCAATTTTCCGGTAAGAACCATCTGAACAATTTCCATTGTTTCTGCGTCTGTGTAGCGAAGTCCGTCCACGAACTTGCTTTCTTTGCCTACGCGTTCGAGCATATGGTTAATTTCAGGACCGCCGCCGTGAACTAATACAACTTTAATTCCGATTGTATTCAGAAGCACGATATCTTCCATAACGGCCTGTTTGAGTTCTTCGTTGAGCATAGCATTGCCGCCGTATTTTACAACAACGACCTTGCCGCACCAGTTTTTAAAATATGGCAGGGCCTGAACCAAAACTTCTGACCACTGTTCTGTTGTTATATCATTATTTTCAGCTTTCATTATTTACTATCCCCTATTTACTATTCCCTGTCCCCTGTTAAGTCCTGTAATCTCCATTAATTTTAACATAATCATAAGTAAGGTCGCAACCCCAGGCTGTGCCGCTTGCTGTACCTTCGCCGCACTGAACAAGAATTTCTACTGCCTGTTCCGACATGATTTTCTTTGCAGCTTCTTCGTCAAACTGAAGAGGAACGCCGTCCTTGTAAACCTGAACAACGTTTTCCCCATGAACTTCAAAGTCATCATAGTTTGTAAAATATCTGTTGGAACCGGTTTTACTTGTAAACCAGATGCTTGTCTTGTCAGGATCAAATTCAATTCCGCTGTAGCCCATTGCACAAAGGAAACGGCCAAAGTTTGCATCTGCACCAAACATTGCAGCTTTTACCAAAGAAGAACAGATGATTTCTTTTGCAAGAGCACGTGCAGTTTCTACAGTTGCAGCACCGTGAACATTGCATTCAACAAGGCGGGTAGCACCTTCGCCGTCTGCAGCAATTTTCTTTGCCATAACTGTATTCATTTTGTTGAGTGCTTCAAAGAATGCATCGTAGTCTGCGCCAGGTCCTGTAATTTCTGCATTACCGGCCATTCCGTTTGCCATGATAATCAGTGTGTCGTTTGTAGAAGTATCGCCGTCTACGCTTACACAGTTGTATGTTCCCAAAATTGATTCGTGGAGTGCTTTGTTGAGCATTTCGCTTGAAACTGCACAGTCAGTTGTAATAAAGCTGAGCATTGTTCCCATGTTGATGTGAATCATTCCCGAGCCTTTACACATTGTTCCCATATGGCAGGTTTTTCCGCCAACAGTAAACTCAACTGCGCATTCCTTGTACTGAGTATCTGTTGTCATGATTGCAACACGTGCCTGTTCATGACCTTCTTTACTCAGTCCTGCTTTGAGAGCCTCTATATTATCTTCAACCTTGGTAATATCAAACTGAGCACCGATAACACCTGTTGAATAAACCATTACATCTTCTGTTTTAATTCCAAGAGCACCAGCAGCAGCCTGAGCCATTCTTAAAGCATTCTGTGCTCCCTGTTCACCGGTACATGTATTTGCATTTCCACTAATTTCAATAGCTGCCTGAGCACGACCATCTGCAATATGCTTTTGAGTAATCTTTACGCTTTCTGATTTTACACGGTTCTGAGTAAAAACGCCTGCAGCAGTACAAGGTACTTCTGAATAAATAAGTGCAAAGTCATTAATCTTGCGGCTTGCCTTTATACCAACGCGCATTCCGTTAGCAGTGAATCCCTGTGGCGCACAAACTCCGCCTTCGATAAATTTCATAAAAACCTCCTTGCATATTTATACAAATCTAATGCATAATTATACATAATTGCGGGAAGTTTGTATAGATGACAAGGCGGTTATTTAGGCTCTCTTACAATTCCTGTAAACAGATTAATGCCTAGTTCATTGTCTCTGATTACATAAAGGAACGGGTGATCGGCCTTGAAAATAATCGGCGGGCGTTCAGGCATAGCGGATGCTGCTTTCGATCCGAACTTTGTTACAGCGGCTGCTTTTGTTTCTTTTTCATTTACCTGAATACGTACCTGATGAATGGCAGAATCTACAAATATATTCTGGCTGTCTGCAAAGATTTTTGAAAGGTCACTTTGTGCAGGATTAAAGGCATCTGTCATTCCAAGATTCTGAAGAATTGGCACAAGATCATATTTTGAAGTAAGGTCGAACTTTGGGAAAGAAAGCTGAACACGGTTATAGTTTTTTGAATCACTGAATTTCTGAAGTTGTGTGAACAAATCTGCTTTTGTAAAATCGTATTCATAATCTTTTGGAAGAATTACAATCATAGAGTAACGTTTATTTTCGTAGTCAAGTTCTATTATCTGGAAATTTTCATCTTCGTAATAAGGCACACTTGTTGTTTTATGCATCATTTGTACCTGAGTCTGGGACTGATTATTCTTGTAGAAAGTCTCTTCCCTGGTGTCGTGTTTATCAAATGTTGTTTTCCATTTTTGATTAAAATACAAAGTATTAAGCAGAACAAGCTGAGTGTCTACAGGAAGGTCTTCCTGCAAAAAGTTTTCTATAAGCTTATCTGTCTGTTTAGAAATAAAGGAATTTATATCTTTGCGAACCTTCGGGCCATTGTAAAAATCAGTCGGCTTTATAATAAAATCGTAATTCTGTGTAAATGCCTTATAGTCATCCTGAATAGTGAGCGTTTTTTTATACCAGAGCGAGTTTGTCATGTTTTCTGTTCCAGTGATGATTGTCTTAAGCTGCGAATCAGCATCTTGGGAAGGGGAAAGGTCAATCACCTGATTAATCTGGTCTTTTGTAGTTCCCTGCGCTCCCTTTTGCAAGGCATAAAGCAAACTGTAAATTGAAAGTGCTGAATAATTTACGTTTCCTTTTGTTGCGCTTAGTGTCTGGTAAAGCTTTGTTTCAAACGAATTGATTGAATCCTGCGCAATTGTAAGTTCTGGCAGTGGTTCATTTGCGTACAAAAGAGTTGAAGTGAATAAAATTGTAAATAAAAATGTCTTTAGTTTTCTCATAGCTACTAATATAACAACCGAATATACAAATTGATACAAAACCCGGCATTCATTATAATAAAATTATGTCTGGTTATAAATACGAAACTCATTTACATACAAAACAGGGTAGTGCCTGCGGGCGTGCCGGCGGCGAAGAATATATTGAACCATTTTTTAAGGCTGGTTATTCCGGCATTTTTGTAACTGATCACTTTTTTGGCGGAAACACTGCTGTTCCTAAAGAAGGAAACTGGCTTGACCGTATAGATCATTATTGCAGCGGATACGAAGCAGCTTTGGCACGTGCAGAACAATTCAATAAAGAAAACAACCTTCTTGGTACCGACCGTGAGTTCAAGGTATTCTTTGGAGTAGAGCAAACCTTTGACGGCGATGATTACCTTATTTACGGGCTCGATAAAAACTGGCTTTATGATCACCCCGAAATTGAAACTATGCGCCACCGTGAAGTTTTTGATGCAGTAAACCGCGAAGGTGGTCTTATGATTCAGGCTCATCCATTCAGACTTCGTGATTATATCCGTGCAATTCATCTTCACCCGCGTGAGGTTCATGGTGTTGAAATTTATAATGCCGGAAACCATCCTATAGATAATGAACTTGCAGAGCATTACGCCAAGCTTTATGATTTTCCTATGACAAGCGGAAGTGATATTCACTGGGTCGAATTTATTCCAAATAAACCAGGCGAGTTGAATATTGGCGGTATGGAATTTGATACCCCTTTGCGTGATATTTTTGATTATGCAGAACGCATTAAAAATAAAGAAGGAAGGATTTTGCGATAATGGAAAAATTTACCGTAAGCCCTGATATCTTAAAAGAAAAGTTTATCGGATTATATGGCGCAGGGCAGGCACCCCGCATTTTTGCTTCTCCAGCACGCATAAATATTATTGGCGAACATATTGACTACAACGGCGGCAAGGTTTTTCCTGCTGCAATAGACCGCTATCTTTATGTTGCAATACGAAAGCGTGAAGATTCAAAAATCATCTATAATGATTTATTTTTTCCGGGCGCATTTACCTTTGACATTAACGACAATTTTACCTTTGATAAAGCAAACGATTACGCAAACTTTTTGAACGGCATTTTGTCATGCATGAAAAAGCAGGACTATACTTTCCCTTGCGGATTTGAAGTGCTCATCGCAAGTAATGTTCCAGCTGCAGGTGGAATAAGCTCCTCTTCTGCACTTGAATGCGGTTTTGCCTGGGCAGTTAATCAGACTTTTGATTTTGGAATCTCACGAAAAGATATTGCTCTTATGGGCCAGCAGAGCGAACATGAGTTTATGAACGTAAACTGCGGAATTATGGATCAGTACATTATTGCAACTGCCCGTGCGAATACTGCAGAGCTTTTGGATTGCGCAAAAGTTGAACATGAATATGTACCGCTTGAATTAGGCGATTACCGTTTTATAGTAATGAACACAAAAAAGCAGCGTAAGCTTGCAGATTCAAAATACAACGAACGACGCAGCCAGTGCGAAGCAGGCCTTGCAACACTAAAGGCCGCCGGTCACAATATTCCGGACCTCTGTTCAATGACACCGGCTCAGTTTGAAGACTGGGGCAGCTGCATTACAGATCCTGTAATTTACAAGCGTGTTCGCCACTGCGTAACAGAAATGGACAGAGTCCTGCGCGCTGTGGATGCCCTTAAGGCAAACGACCTTGCAGGCCTTGGTAAACTTTTGTATGCCTCCCACGACTCACTCAAGAATGATTACGAGGTTACCGGAATTGAACTGGACACACTTGTAGAGTCTGCTTCAAAACAAACAGGTTGTCTTGGGGCCCGCATGACTGGAGCAGGCTTTGGCGGTTGTGCAATTGCGCTTGTCCACAAAGATAACGTTCAGCAGTTTATAGAAAACGTTCAGTCAGAATATACAAATAAAATCGGTTACAATGGAGACTTCTTTGCTTGTGGTGCCGGAGAAGGGGTAAAAGAATTATGAGTAAATATCTTTGTTTAAGTTTTGACGATGGACCAAACAATATTCCAGGTGACACGACTATGAACGACATGCTTGATATTCTGGAAAAACATGGAGTGCCGGGTTCCTTTTTTCTTATTGGAAACAAAATCACAGAAGAAAATAAAAAAGAAATCCTGCGTGCTGTAGAGCTTGGCTGCGATATTCAGAATCATGCCTGGACACATTCCTTTATGGCTCAGATGACAGCAGAACAAATCAAAGACGAATACAAAAGATGCGACGATCTGATTACAGAAATTACAGGTGTTCGCCCGGCATTTTTCCGCCCGCCATATCTTAATTTGTCTCAGACTATGTATGATAATATTCCTGTTCCTTTTATCTGCGGCTGCGGCTGCAATGACTGGGAGCCCGACAAGGATGCAGATTTCCGTTACGAACACATGATGGAAGCTGCACAGAACGGAACAATCTTTTTGCTTCACGTAATGGAAGGCAATAAGGCAACGCTTGAAGCAGTTGACCGTATAGTTCCTGTTTTGAAAGAGCAGGGTTACGAGTTTGTAAATCTTCCTGACCTTTTTGAAAAATGCGGCGTGAACCCTCATAAAAAAAATGCGCTTTGGTCAGTAGTTACCAAAGAGTCAATCTGGAAAAGTTAATGTCATTGTCGGGCTTGACCCGACAATCTATACATATAAGAGATTCCCCGGTCAAGCCGGGGAATGACAGAGGATAATATAATGAACAAAACAGTTTACATCATAGGACACAAGAACCCGGACACCGATGCAGTTGTTTCTGCTGTAGGTTATGCACGACTTAAAAATCTTCTTGGATATGACCAGTACAAGGCAGCCCGCGCCGGACACCTGAATCCTCAGACAGCGTACATTTTCAAAAAGTTTAATGTGCCTCGCCCTGAGTATCTTCCTGATCTTGTTCCAAAAGTAAAATACTTTATGCAGTATGATGTAGAAACTGTTACCGAAGATATTTCTGTATGGGAAAGTATTGCCCGCATGGAAAAATCAGAAAACCGAGTTATGCCTGTTGTAGACAAAGAAGGACATTATCTTTCGCTCCTTCATTATTCAGGCTTTGCAAAGAGCGTACTCACAATTTTGAATCCCGAAAAAAAGCACCGCTTTTCTACAACAATTAATCTTATCCAGAAAACTTTGAACGCACAGCCAATCATCATTGCAGATGACGCAGACAAAAACTTTAAGGCTTCCATTCACGTTGGATCTTCCAGCCCGGAAACTTTTGTACGCCGTCTTGATGCACACGCTACAGAAAATATCGTAGTAATTGCTTCTGACCGCGCTGACATTCATAAGATTTGTATTGAGCACAAGGTAAAGCTGCTTATCACAACTTCGGGCCATGTTATAAACAAAGAGCTCCGTGACCTTGCAGAAAAGAACGGCGTGAGCGTAATTGTAAGCCCGTATTCAACTTCGCCTACATCTATGCTTATTGCCTACTCAATGCCTGTAAGCGTTATGGGCGATACAGAAATCAAAACAGTTCACATAAACGACACTGTTGCAAAAATCAAGGAACTGCTTTCTCAGGCTCACTGCAAATATCTTCCTGTAGTTGATGATGACAATAAGGTAATTGGAATCATCTCTGAACACGACCTCATGAAAGAGCCTAACATTGAAGTGATTCTTGTAGACCACAACGAAATGTCTCAGGCAGTAGAAGGCATTGAGCACTACACAATTCAGGAAGTTGTAGACCACCACAGAATCGGTGCTATTCCTACTAAAAATCCAATTACTTTTATAAATCGTCCTGTTGGTTCAACTGCAACTCAGATTGCAAACCTTTACCGCGAATACAAAATCCCGATTCCAAAGGACATTGCACCACTTTTGCTCTGTGGAATCCTTAGCGATACATTGATTTTACAGTCAGCCACAACAACAGACGTAGACCGCGAAACAGCAGAATATCTTTCAAACATTGCAGACCTTGATATTAAATCAATTGGAAACGAAATCTTAATTGCAGGAAGCAACATTACAGGCCGCGATGCCGGTGAACTTGTCCGCCAGGACCTCAAAGAATACACCGAAGGCAAAGTAACCTACACCGTAAGCCAGATAGAAGTAGGCAGCACAAAAGAAGTCCTCGAACGCAAAGCAGACTTCCTCAAAGAACTGGAAATAGAAGCCCGAAGCCGTAAAGCATTGTTTTCATGCCTTTTGGTAACAGACATCACAACATTGTCGAGCCTCCTGTTCATGTCATGCGATGCAAAGTTCAACCAGTTTATAACATTCCCTGTACAAGAACAGGATGTCTATTTCCTGCAGGGCATTGTATCCAGAAAAAAACAACTTATACCATTAATTACGGAACAAGTAGTGAATTACAGTAAGTAGTTCGTCATTGCGAGCGAAGCGTGGCAATCCAGCTTATAAAATGGATTGCCACGTCGCTACGCTCCTCGCAATGACGGATTCATTTGAAATTTTGCAAAATTTATGCTATAATATTTTCATATGGATACAAAATTTAAGGTTAACCAGAAGGTTGTTTACCCGAGCCAGGGTGTTGGCGTTGTAACAGAAATCTTTGAAAAAAAATTCAAAGAAGAAATGAACCTCTATTACAAAATTTATATTGAAGCCTCAGACATGATTGTTATGGTTCCTGTTGCAAAAGCAGAAGAGCTTGGAATCCGTCAGATTGTATCTAAGAAAGAAGCCGAAGAAGCACTCAATCTTCTTTCTGATGAATTTGAACCAATTACATCGGACTGGAAACTTCGCTACCAGATGAATCTTGACCTTCTTAAAAAGGGAACTGTTAAGGACATTGCTACAATTGTCCGATGCCTCTATAACCGCAGTAAGGTAAAGGAGCTTCCTATTCTTGAACGCAAGCTTTACGATTCTGCAAAAAAACTTCTTGAAGACGAAATTTCATTTGCACTTGGAAAATCTTCAAAAGAAATTGAAGCTACAATTCATACAAAGCTTGAACCTCCTGGAGCAGCTCCTCGTGTTAAACATACAATCCAGCTTGATGATGATGAAGATGATGATTTGATGGATGACGTAAATGAAAAGTCTCGCCGCCGAAATGATGATTTAGATGATGATGACGACGGAGCATCTGATGATTTAGACGATGCAGAAGGAGATTTTGACGAGGATGACGACGCATTCTAATCCAAAAATCGCTGTTATAATAACTGCCGCCGGTTCTTCTACAAGAATGGGCGGCACCCAAAAAAAAGAATACCTTCCGCTCAAGGAAGGTACTGTTCTTTCTGCCTGTGTAAAGGCTTTCGAAACCGCTTCTAAAATCATAATAACAATTCCTGCCGGAGACGAACAGCAGGCACTAAAAGCAATTAATCCCACAGATGAATTAAAATCAAAACTTGAGTTTGTAACAGGCGGTACTACTCGGCAAAAATCAATTTTGAACGCGCTTGAGCATATTAAAAATAGCGCCGAACAGCCACAATACATTCTTATTCACGACGGAGCCCGCCCTTTTGTAACACAGCAGGTAATCCAGAATGTAATAGCCGGCACCATTCAATACGAAGCCGCCGCTCCAGGCATAAAACCAACAGACACAATAAAACAAATCAACAGCGAAGGCTTTATTGTAAAACATCTTGAACGAAGCCTTCTTACTGCAATTCAGACTCCACAAGGCTTTATTTTTGAAAAGCTTTACGAAGCACACAAAAAAGCCGCCGACGATGACTATGAATATACAGACGATTCAGAAATTTGGGGAAAGTATGCAGGCCCTGTAAAGCTTGTAGAAGGCGACATAAACAATAAAAAAATCACATATCCCGGCGACCTGGAAAAAGGAGCAGCAAAATGATTCGAGTTGGTTTAGGCTACGACATTCACAGACTTATAGAAGGACGCTCGCTCATTCTTGGAGGCATTGTACTTCCTTTTGAAAAAGGCGAAGACGGCCACTCAGACGGCGACGTGCTCTTTCACGCAATAACAGACGCAGTTCTTGGAGCAGCAGGCCTTGGCGACATAGGAAGCTTTTTCCCGCCTGAAGACATGCAATGGAAAGATGCCGACTCTGCAAAACTTCTTGAAACTGTAATGGAAAAAGTACGCGCTGCAGGCTGGCACATAGAAAACATAGACTGCGTAATAAAGCTTGAAAAACCAAAGTTCATTCCGTACCGCCAGCAGGTAATTGAGTCGGTGGCACGAGCACTTCAGATTCAACCGGAACAAGTGTTTGTTAAAGCAAAAACCGGTGAGAAGCTCCCACCGGTTGGTACAAGTGAGGCAGTTGAAGCAACCGCCGTTTGCCTGTTATCAAAATAGTTTTATCAATCAGGTAACTCCAGCAAAAGTTCAATCTCTGTTGTTGTTCTTCCAAAGCGTTTTGCAAGCTCAGGAATTGTCCAGCCTTCGCGTTTAAGCTGGCGGATTGTTTCTTTTGTCTGAGGTGCAATTCCCTTATCTTTAGAAGGCTTGTTTTTATCAAGCTCACTCTTTGTAATGCTGTGAAGTGTTTCAAACTTATTGTTGATTTCGCGTGAAAGCTGTTCCTGATCAAGCTGCAGCTTTTTAATTCCAGAGTTAGCAGAAGTAACCTGATCAATTCGCTGCTCTGTTTCAGAAAGAACCTTATCAAGATTCTGGAGCTTGCTTGTAGCTTCTGTAATCTTTGGTCCGCTCTGGAGCAATCTGTCAACACTTGCCTGAACATCCTTAATTTCTTTTGGAAGAGAAGTAACCTGGCGTTCACAGTCTGCAATTCTCTGTTCAATATCCTTAAGGTTTGCAAACGAAGTATCAACATCTTTAAGAACGCGGTTGATAACTTCATCTTTCTTGGCAAGTCGTTCATACTGCTGCGAAACAATATCAAGCTTATCGTTGTAATCACGAACTGCAACTTCCATAGTTCCAATGTCATCAGAAGTATCATTAAGAGTTTTAATTCGTTCATCAATTGAATTAGAAAGAGCGAACAACTGACCGAACTTCTGTTCAAGATTTGTAACGCGCTGTTTCTGCTGGTCAATGTTTGTAAGCTCGCGTTCCATTTCTTCGTTCATTCGTACAATTGAGTTGTACTGCTTTGTAATATCTTCTGCGGTGTCTGTAAAGCCGTCGAGCTGATTCATTCTGTTATTAAGCTCATCAATGCTTTCATCAAGGTGGCGCTTCATTGCATCGGCGCGTTCATAAAGTCCTATGCTTGCCTGAATAGACTGAAGCTCTTTTGTAAGGTCGCCCATTCGAACCTGAAGATCATTTGCATCGTTCTGCATTTTAAGAACGAACTCTGCCTGGTTAGCGCGGTTCTGCTCGCTTGCAGTTTGAATATCCTTTTTGAGCTGTGCAAGACTTTGAGCAGAATCTTCATTTTGAGCCTTAACTCGTTCTTCTGTGTCTGTAAGCATCTTTGTATAAGTTTCGCTTAACTGAGACATAATCTGTTCAGAACGTTCTTCATATTCCTTAATTGAGTTTTCTGTCTGACTCTGAAGTGAAGAAATCTTTTCGCTCAAGTCACTCTGCTGCTCCTGAATGTATGAAGCATACTTTGTCATATCATCAGTGAGCTTCTGCTTTGTTTCATCAAGATTGTTTTCTGTAGAAGTCTTAAAGGAATCAAGTTCTTCCTGGAATACAGAATTGGCTCCGTCAAGTTGTGAACGAAGCTGCTGTTTCCATGTATTGAATTCTGCAAGAGCAGCATCAATAGAAGATGTACTTGTTTCCTGTCGCTGGTGAATTCCTTCTTCGAACGACTGTAAATCTTTAATAAGCTCGTCTTGAGTTTTCTTAAGGTTAGACTGAACCTGAGAAAGAGTACGTTCAATTTCTGTCTTAAGCTCTTTGTCGGTACTTGTAGAAATCTGTGAAATCTTTGTTCTTGTTTCTTCCTGGAAGTCTGTAAAGGTTTCCTGAATTTCTGCAATATTCGATTCCATTCCGATTTTTGATTTTTCAATTGCATCTGCAAGGTTCTGGTACTGCTCGGTTGCTCTTGTAGTAATTGAAGAAATATTTGTTCTAAGATCATTAAGGTAGTTCTGTTCAACTTCCTTACGCTGTGATTCATAGTTACCGGCAATTTCACTAAGCTTTGTATCAAGCTCGACCTTCCAGCCAGAAAGCTGTGAATCAATTTCGTTGTTCTTAGTCTGAATGTTGTTGTTAAAGGCTTTTTCAAAATCAATAAGCTTGGCGCTCATGCTGCCAGTTGCAGTGTTCTTAAGCTCATCGAGTGACTTGTCAATTTCCTGCAGGCGAACTTCGATAGTCTGTGAATCTTCTTTAATCTGTGTAGAAAATTCTTCATGACGGCGCTGCTGCTCGCTTGTAAACTTATCAAAGTCTCCAAGTACTCTGTTCTGAACTTCCTGCATGGCACCGCGAAGACTCTTTTCAAGAGTATCAACATCGGAACCACTGTTCTGAATCTGAGCAAGCTTGTTTTCAATATCCTTTTTGTATGAATGAAGCTGTTCGTCAATGCCTTCAAGAATGTTAAGGTGAGTCTGTTCACTTTCGGCAACAGAACGTTTAACAGCATCGGCAATCTGCTTATTCATATTGTTAAGCTTAATTTCTGCATCTGTCTTAAAGTCTTCAAGCTCTTTATTAATAAGCTTTATGCGTTCATCAAGTTCAGGCTGCAAGGTCTGTGCTTTCTGGTTAGCAGCGGCACATTCCTTCTGCAAATCTGCAATTGCTGATTCTGCATTGTGAATAGAATTGCTCGATTCAATAGAAACAGATTTGATTTTTTCTGTAATGCCTTCCTGCAGCTGATCAATTTTCTGCTGAATAAGTTCGGCATATTCGTCAATCTTCTGTTTTGCACCGGCATTAAATGTATCAAGAGCTTCCTGTTCTTTCTTATCTGCAGAAGCAAGTGCATCGCTGTAAAGGCCGGCATATTTTTCCTGCATGATTCTGATTTCTTCATCAAGCTCGCTCTGAATACTTTCGAGGCTCTTTGAATTACCGTCAACGTCACGCTTAAGGAATTCTGTAGTTTCATTACACTGCTTAAGGCTCTGTTCCAAAGAAAGTCTGATTTCGGCAATGCGCTGCTTGTAGTCTTCATCAAGGGCACGAAGACGTTCACCAAATACATTCTGTAAGCCTTCTTCTTCTGTTTCGTAGCGTTCTGTAATTTCACGAAGGTTAGATTCAAGTGCTGCTGTTTTATTTTCATATTCATTTTCAACAACAGAAAGGCGTGTTCCAATGTCATCCTTAAAATCAGAAAGCTTACTAGAATAATCATTCTGCAAAGAATTAATCTGTTCCTTACATTCATCTGTAAAGTTTGCAATTTCTGTAGTTATGCTGCTTTCAAGACCTTCAATTTTATCTGTACTTTCACTTGCAAGCTGACTGATTGCCTGGTCATATTCAGACTTAAGGCGCTGCTGCTCTGCAACAAAGTTCTGGTTAAACTCATTAATCTTTGTATTGTTGATTGAAGTTGCAGAATCAAAGGCTTTTGTATAATCAGACTTCATTTTCTGAATGTCTGCATTGATTTTTGCTTCGTAATCAGAAAGTTCTTTGTCGCCTTTTGCAGTAAGAGAGCCTATCTGGTTATCATATTTCTGGGCAATTTTTCCAACAGCTTCATCGTACTGAGCAGAAAGGGTTTCGTAATCCTTGTCGTATTTTTGTGTAAGGGTAGAGTAGTTTTCTTCGTATCGCTGGCTGATTTTTTCAAAGTCAGATTTGCACTTCTGGTCAATACGTGTAAAATCTTCGTTGAACTGTGTTTCAAGCTTGGCAATAATTCCTTCGTTTTTGTCTGCAACAGAATCAAGCTGAGAGTTGTATTTATCGTGAAGAGTCTGAACCTTTTCGTTATAGTTGTTCGAAATAGTTTCTATGCTCTTCTGGAAATTTTCGTTCATCTTTGTAAGGTCGGCCTTTGTACTTTCAACAAGCTTCTGTTCCGATTCCTTGAAAGATTTTGTAATCTGAGCATCGAGCTGTGCATTCTGTTTTTTGATTTCCTGAATGTACTGCTGTGAACGTTCAGTTGCCTGCTCGCTAAGATGTTCGAATGCAGTATTTTCAAGCGACTCTGCCTTTGCAGCTGCCTGATTGTATGCATCCTGAATCTGCTGCTTGATTTTTGCAAGAGCATTTTCTGCATCATTCTGAGACTGCTTTATTTCTGCAGCAATTGTGTTGGCATAATTTTTGTATTCATCAAGAAGGGTAGTTCCAACAGCCTTAAGCTGCTCTGCGTTTTCTTCTGAAAATTTCTGGGTAACCTGTGGAATGCGTTTATCAATGTTTTCAACAGTCTGCTGCTGTTTGTCGAGTCTGTCGTTAAGCTTGTTTACAATTACGCTTTCTTTTTGAATGCGGATAAGATTCTCTTCGACATTAGCAGACATATCATTAAGCTCATCAAGGATTTTTGAATAGCCGTTAATCTGTGCTTCAATATTCTGAACAGCCTTTATGCTCTTATCAAGGCTAGTAATTTTTTCTTCAAAATCCTTGTTCTGCTGGGTAAGCAGTTTTACAGCAGCATTTGCCTCGTTCTGGCGAGCATCAAATTCTGCAATAAGCATGTTAAAGTGATTTTCCAGAGTTTTGTAGGAATCTTCCATATCCTTTTTGCGGGAATCGGCGTATTTTTTTACGCGTTCCATCGCATTATTTTTTTTGCTCATCTCATGGAAATAGATTGAAATTCCAAGAGAAATTACAGAAGCAATGAGAATTGAGATTACGATTTCCACTTTTATTCCCCACCCAATTTTTATTTAGATTCCGAAGTTATTCGGATTTCTGTTCAAAAATAAAGTTTTCAAGCTGCGAATAATGCCTGAAGGTAATATCCGCAATTTTAGATTTAACCCCGAGTTTTCCCCACAACCAGGGTATAAACCAGCCGGCTTTCATGCCAAGCTTTTTGGGACCTTCCACATCATATTTGTGGCTGTTCCCAATATATAAAATACGTTCTGCCGGAACTTCAAGCTTTTCTGCCAGCTCTTCAAAAGGTCTTGACGAAGGCTTGAGTGCTCCAATCAGTTCCGAGCTCAAAAGCAGATCACAGTCTTTTTTTATTCCCCAGATTTCACCTTTTTGTTCAGGCGGAAAATCCGAAAGAAGTGCAATTTTAAAACCGGCTGCCTTAAGATGGTGTATAAGCTCTGCGGATCCATGACACGCATTTATTTTTTCAAAGAAAGGCCTTAGCCCCTCGTATACAATGTAATTGAGTTGTTGTTCAGCTTCCAGCATTGTACAACCAAGCTCTTTTGCAAGAAACCCAATCTGAGTCCTGTAAAGGTCGTTGTAACCTCTTTCATTCCGTTTGTCGGCACGCAGCATTTTGCGCACTTTATTAAACTTTCTGAAAAAGTGCCAGTGCTTAAGATAATGAGGCAGCACCTTTGCGTAGAAAACAATATTTCTGTAGAGCGTGCCGTCAATGTCAAAAGCAACAGCGTCTATTTCACCCAAGTTTAGAGTATACACCTAAATATTATACTATATTATTAGTAATCCGTCATTAGAAAAGTTAAAAAAAACATCGTCATTGCGAGGAGCGTCAGCGACGTGGCAATCCAATCTTTTTTTGTGGATTGCTTCGCTGCGCTCGCAATGACAAGCTAGTTTTGTAAAAATTCCAGTTTTCGGAGCCTTTCCTTGTCCGGAGACACACACAAATTCTTTTCCTGGGAAGGCAGAACAAGTCCTTTTGGACCATTTTTTGCACGTCGCAGGTATTTTACATGAGTGTAGTAAAGGTCAACCTTGCTGTCACCGCGGGCCTTGGAGTAGTGAACAGCCAGATTTGCCGCATCAAGCAGGATTTCCAGAGGAACAGTTTTGCCTTTTTGCGCTTTTATAAACACGTAGCCGCCCGGAAAGTCGCGCACATGCAGCCAAAGGTCGTCGCCTCGAACATGATGACGCAAAAGTTCGTCGTTTTCATTAGCATCGCGCCCAACAAGAATGTACCAGCCGTTTACAGTGTAATCCAGTCCCGGATGATTTTTCTTTTTCTGCTGGGTTGGGGTAGTGTCGCGCCGGAGCAGCTGCTCTATTTTTACAGGATTCTGTTCCGCGCAGATTTGTGCATACTGACCTTCCAGTTTTTCCAGCTGCGTGCGTGCAATTTCAATATCGTGTTCAATTTCAACAGCCCCAGACAAAGCCTTTTTGTAGTTTTTGTAGTATTCCTGCGCGTTTTCCTGTGCCGATTTTTTAGGATCAATCAAAATGCGCAAAGTCCGCCCGGTTTCGTAGTCTTCGCATTCAAGAAATTTAGAATCAGGCGTAATCAGATGCCCGTAGGTAAGAATAAGGTCGCCTTCGTGTTTGATGCTGGCCGCGTTTTCAAAGCGTTCTTTTTTCTGCAAGAGATTGTTCAGAGCCGCTTCCATCTTAGAATGGCGGGTGTTGTACCATTTTTCTGCTTTTTCCAAGAGCGCCGCACGGGAAAGGGAAGAGGTCTGCTCTGAGTAGTGATAGTCAATAAATTGATTAAAGGAGGGGAAAGCCTTCCCCTCGCTCCAACCGCCTTCGGCTTTTTCCGCTACCCCTTCTCCTAGGGGCTCCGCCCCTAAAACCCCGCCCCACTCTCTGATAGGGTATTTTTCAAGAGCTTCGGCTTCTGTTATATCCTTTATTTCAACTTCAAACTTCTCTCCCTTAACTTCCCCACGTTCCGGCCTTCTGAACATCGGTTCAAGAATAGTGTTTTCAGTATCGCAAAGAATCACATTTGCCGCGTTGTTCCACAGTTTTATGTAAAGAATATAGTTTTCTTCAATTTCTGCAGGTTCTTCCTGTGCCGCAAGCTCCTCTTTAGAAAGCACCGGCTTTTTCACAAGCGAAATATGAACAGTCTGCTGGTTTGCCTTTTTTTCTTCGGCAGGCACCATGCGGCTAAGCTCCATTTTTATAACACGTTCAAACCCAAGCTGCTGGCACGAATTAATGCGGCATCCCTTTATATGCGATTTCAAAAATTCCATAAAGCGCAGGGGCTTGTCATTTTTAGTAATCTTCCGCCTTGTTTCATTAATCCTTACAGCATTCTGCGCCGTGCAAACAACAACAGTCTTGGCTGTTCCCTCTTTATAAGTATAAAATGCCAGCAAATCATAAGAAGGCTGCACAATTTCCTGAATGAATGCGCCTGCCAGGTCCAGTTCCTCGAGAATCAAATTAATTTCGTTACAATTGAGAGACATAATTCACTTAAGAGTATAAATCACTTTACCTGATTTGTCATGCGAAAGGCCTTTTTACACGCTAAATGCACGTTTATTAGTATTCCGCGTGTATGTTTACCCGACATGCTGGAGCCTTTACACGCCAAATGCACGTTTTTTAGAATTTCGCGTGTCTATAAATCCAACATTCTGAGACCTTTACACGCGAAATGTATTCTCCTCAGGCTTTCGCGTGTATGTAAAACTCCCCGGTACACGCGATTTACTTTGAAATGTGATTTTTGCGTGTCTGTTCTCCTAAAACACTGCAATATGTACACGCGAAATTGATTTCTTCTTGATTTCCGCGTGTCTACTCATCCAGTATGCTTGATTTTCTACACGCGAAATGCCTTAATTCCAGCTTTCCGCGTGTCTTTGACACTTTTTCAAAGCAAATTCCGTAAATATTTAAAGATTTTTAATTACAATCTTCAGTTTTTCCTGGAGAGCTAAGATGTTATCAATATTTTTTTCAAAGGGAATATGAATGAACAGAAACCTGCAATTTAATTCTTTGGCTTTTATATAATTCAAACTGTTCCAATAAACATGATTGCAATAAGAGGTGCCCGGATTATAACTTTCTGTGTAAATGATGTTGTTTGTTTCAAGCAGGTGCTTCAAAGGTTCAATATCAAAATTTGTTTTTATAATTTCACCCTGATTTTTAGCAATCATTTCCAGACAGATTTTATTTATAATTTGCGGTTTCTGCCCAAAACAAATGACAATCTCAGACTTTTCAATTTCAGCCCTGGCAATTTCTGAATCCTTTATTTTATCACTTGGCAATAAGACTGTTGGAAAATCCAATCCTTTTACAAGAAGCTCGGCAGATGTGTTTTTGAATGCAAGAATAGTTAGTTTTTTCTTCATTTTTTACTGTCTATTTTAATCCCATACAATAAGCCAATATACTTTAAGCTTTCCGTTTTCTCTGATTAGAATTAATTGATTTACCCAATTATTTTCATCTTCCATAGAAAAATCTAAAACTACATTGTATGCATTATAAGGCATATTTTCATCATCTAAAAAATGTTTATGAAATTTTATATCGCGTATATTATAGTTCCATTTTTTATTTGCAAAATCATATTTTTTTTCAGCAATATCCTGGTCAAAATATTCTTTGTCTATAATCCAGTCTCCATTATGTAAAATGAAAATTTCTCTGCCTTCATTTTCAAAATGCTGGATAATTTTTTCATAATCATATGTGCAATAATCTTTATAAAAATCATTCACAACTTCTATGATTTCTTCTTTTTCAGATTCTTTGATTTCGCGGGTTCCGTTAATTATTCTATCCCAGAATGAAATCTTTGCAAAACATACCGGAAGTGAAAACAAAAATAAACATATAATTAAAAAACCTTTTTTCATATTATTTATCCATATCCCAGCTGTCTTTTGCATTGCCGGTTATTGGGATTTGTTCTCCAAGATAAGTTGGTTTTGAATTTAATAGAACCATGAAAAAGGCTTTTATTCTGGCAAGGGTTTCGCGGGTGTTCCAGTTGGTGTGAGTCTGCTTGCTGTAGCCTGTAAGTTCCGGGGCTTCGTAACCGACAATGTTTAAGCCAAGCTTTCTGCCAATATAAACAGACCTTGCAAGATGGAACTTCTGGGTAACAACAACAGCGTTGTCTACACAAAAAATATCTCTTGCACGGTACATGGTTTCGTAAGTTGAAAATCCTGCGTGATCCATAAAAATAATATCAGGCTGAACATTGTAAATTCTTTGCATGTATAATCGCATCTGGTTTACTTCATCATAATCTGTGCGGCCGTGGTCGCCTGAAATTAAAATGCGCAGGGCCTTTGAATGATTAACACAATCAACTCCGGCTTCGATTCTGTCGCGAACGACATAAGAAATATTATTGGCATAAACTTTTGCCCCGGGAATGATTACAGTATACGTTTGGGGCAGACTGGTAATGTCGGTATATATGTAAGGTTTTGCGTAATTGATGATGTAAAGATTGATGCCTGCAACAAATAAAATCCCAATAAGAAAAATGGAGGCGGCAATTATAAAAAGTATTTTTCGTCGTTTCATTTTATGCGTTCGGTAATTTCGTCTACAAGTAAATTATATTTTCTTTGTCCAATTACAAAACTTAGTAGAACCATTCCTACGATACAAACAACAGAAAGAATAATCCCGGAAACTAAATCAGAAAGATTAATAAACAATAACAAAGCAACAATCAATGCTAATATGTAACTGTAACTAAGAAAACCCTTTACTACAATTTCTCTGTTTTCTGCATCAATATAAATTGAACCTTTGATATCATCAAAATTATTCCGTCCGGAAATTAATATTTGCTTACGGAAAAAGAATGTCTGCTCATTGAAAATATGCCCGGTATATCTTTTAAAAGCGTTTATCGAATCAATGTGGTTTATTAAATAAGTAATTTCAGTGTTAGCTTTTTCCAGATTCTGAATTTCAATTGTCTTCCTGAAAACCGGAATGCCATAAAGAAAATAAAACTTATTCCACGTAGAATTCAAAACAACTTCAACAACTGCGAGAACACATAATATAACAATACATATATACCATGAATCCATTTTACTCATTCTCCTGAGGTGGTCGGCAATTAGTAAATGCCATAAATGTCTCTAAATATATTTTGTGTTTTTGGAGTTAAAGAAGGGAGCTTCTTTTTCAGATAATTGTATACATCTTCGTGCTGTTCGGCATTTGAACCTAATGACCAATATGCAGAAGATTTAACTGCATTTCGAACAAGTAAATCCTGAGGGAAGAATGAATATAAAGTTTTCATGTTGCCCTTGAGTTCTTCGTCTTCGGATGTAAGGAAGATAACAGAAAGACAATCCATGTCATACGCGCTTGTAAAAACGCCGTTTTCATTTTCTAAGCCCAGATATTCAATCCAGTCATCGCCAATTATTTTATTTGCATAAGCTTCATTTACGTTTGCTGTAATTGCGTCTTCTGTGTCTGCATAAGCAATAATCTGATCAAGATAATATGTGTCTGATGTCTGAAAATATTGATCCCAATAACTATCTAAAGTCTTACCGCCATTCTGCGAAAAATCAAACGGCAATATTTCTTTCTTTGCAGTTTTTGTCGACTGACAAGATGAAAGTGCAAGTACCAGTAATCCAACTAAAATAAAAGCAATTTTTTTCATTTTTTTTCTCCAGATAAACTTTATGTTTTGTGTGTACTTGAATTATAAATCACTTTATCTGATTTGTCATGAAAAAAGGTTTTGGAGTTTTTCTAATAATTTCTTTGATTCAGTTTTGTATGGAATTATATTAAGAAAAAATCCAAAAAGCATATTTGCAAAAGGAATAAAACAATATTTTGTGGCAACTATCGTAATTAAAACGGATAACACAAAAAGGCTGGAAAACCAGAACCCAAAGAAAATATTTACGGCTTTGTATCTTTTGATTTTTATATTGATTTCTGTGCCGTCACTGCTTTCTTTTATATTTCCATATACCAGTGGAAAGAGGCTTATCTGCCCCCGTGTGCATCGCTGGAGTTTAAAAGAGTCTTCAGAAATCACGCCACGAAAGAATTTCTTAAATACATTGTCATCATAAACAGCTTTTAATAATGGAATATCTTCGTGAGTATTTTCTTTGAGGATATTTATAATTTCGCTTTTGCTTTTTGGGGTTTTAATTGTAAGGTTCATTTATTCTCCACAATTAGAGTTTAATCTAGTTGTTCAAAATAATCATCTCGCTGGCTCAGCCAGGTAAAGTTTAATTCTCTCAATTGATTTGAATCAACTTTTGTTAATGGATATACAAATTCTTTTACAACAATTTCTTTTTCTTTAATTGTGTATTCATAAATTATAAATTCTAAATCACAAGAAGCATCGGTGCTATTTAAATAGTATCTTCCAACTGCAATTATTTTTGTATCAGTGAGCCAGCAAAATGAATCAAGCCCGCTGGTGCTTCCAAAAAAATCACTGAATAAAAGTTTTTCATTTCTGTCAAAAATTCCAAAGACAGAATCGATATCACGAAAAGGAGTGTATTTTCCGTTTGTTTGCTTTTCCAATGAGCAATAAATGTCATTGTAGGCAAACTTATCGCCAAAATAATTCCATTTTTTCAAAACAGGAAATAATTTGTTTTTATATGATATGCTTCCTTTTTCCTTTGCAATTGTTCTTTGTCTTTCAAATTTGAAATTGTCGATTTGTACTTCCTGGTCAATTTTCTGTATTTCATAAATCCACCATTTTAACTCAGGAGGAAAATCAAAATCTTGTGCGAACAGATATACATGAGAAAATAATACGATTAGAAATAAAATTACTTTTTTCATTGTTCTCTCCATATGAGATTTATGTCTTTATTATAAATCACAGTTATTGATTTGTCATGTGAAAGGCTGTTTTACACGCGAAATGTGCTCTTTTTAGGTTTTCGCGTGTTTATTTGTGCAACAAGCTGGTGGCGTTACACGCGAAATGCGTCTTTTACAGATTATCGCGTGTATGCTTATACAATAATCTGGAAACTTTACACGCGAAATTCACTCTTCTCTGAGTTTCGCGTGTCTGTGAAAAACTCTGTTACACGCGATTTCTCTCTTAATCTGACTTTCGCGTGTTTGCTCATTCAGCATACTTGAATTTTTACACGCAAAATGGATGTCTTTTTTGGTTTCGCGTGTCTGCACACCAAACATGCTGAAACCTCTACACGCGAAACGCATCTTTTACAGAGTTCCGCGTGTCTTTGTCTCTTTTTTATCATTAAAAATATTCATAACTATCAGTTACATAAACAAAATACCAGTTTTCGTGGCTTGTTGGAAATATTTCTTTGAAGCGGTCAGGTTTTGGATTATTATAAATGATGTCTTCTTCTGAATAAACGATGATGTTTTTAAACTTTGTGTTTGGGTATATGTTAAGAAGAGTTCCTTTTCTGTATTCCAGCTCAAAAATCATAATGCCATTGTATTCTTCACCAAGAAGCGTTCGTCGTTCCCCAAGCCTGCAGCACCAGATGTCATGAGGAAAAGAGTCAACCCCAAAACTGTAATCTTCAAAATTGACAAAATTATTTTCAAAATATCTTAATAAAGAATCAGGCTTAGAATATTTATACGAAGTGATTGTATGAATCGGGAAAAAACAAACGAAGAGAATAAATAGGACCGCAAGAATTCCAAAGATATAAAACTTCTTTTTATTAAACACCTTGTTTTATTCTCCTGTAGGTTCACTTTTTGAGAACCAGACATCCCAATACGGTTTTTCTTCGGTTGGTGGGTCCAGCCTTGGATATTCAATTTCAATCAAATGAACTCCGGGTTTTCCAGAGACAAATAAGATGCACATGCCTGGTTTTATTTCTTTGTATGTATACGGAATATCAATTGAAATGTTTCCGTTTTTGTCTGCTTTTACATTTTGTTTTGAACTGACAAGATTAATTTGATTTCCTTCTGAATCAACAAGATCCAGAGATAATACTTCATTGCGGCCCCAGTTTGTTACAATTATTCTATAACCGGGAATGCTTTTATTAATTTCAATGCCATGTTTGATTTGTATATCTACCTCGGAATTATCTGTTGTCTGGCAGAAGACAATTCCTGGTAAAATGAAAATTAACAGGAATAAGATAATTGCTTTATATAGTTTCTTTTCCATAGTCATCTCCTGCATCATATCTGAATTCAATTAAATAGCACTCTTTGTCCCGGCTGCAATAATTCGTTCAATCTTTTTAATCATTTGGTCATCGCCGCTGAGTTTTGCTGCTTCCAGGCAGGATTTATCAACAAGTGCGCCATATTCAAGCAAAAGGTCAACCTGACTTTCCCAGCGCATTCCTTTTTTAATGGCTTCGTAAAGTGGGGTAGTTGCCTTTTTAGATTTAAACTTCCTGCGGGCCTTTTTTACTGTCATTGAAATATAATAAAAATAATTATCTTCATCAAATGGGGCAGGGTGGCCTTTGTAATTAGGGTCAGCGCCATTATCAAGCAGGGCTTTTATAACTCTGTTTGAATCTTCTATAAGGCACAATGTTTTTTCGGCAGCAATATCTTCCGGAAAATGTTCTGTCCGGCTTTTTATAAAATCGTTGCTGTCAACATAAACTCTTTTCCAGATATAAGGCAGAAGGTTTACATCAGCGCCATATTCTGCTAAAAGGTTTATCAGCTCAACATCGTCATAAGTTTCTAAATCTTTTCTAGTGTTAGTATTTACGTCCCAGCACGAAAAGCGGTTTGAAACAACAACCAAAAGAGGATTGTATTCTTCCCAGTTACCTATTAGAACTACACATCTGTTGGGATCATAATTTGCATCAAGAAAAACTCTGGTTTTTTCTACATTATGGGTAAGCAGTGCTTTAAAATAGTCTTCCTTAGTCAGCTTTGAAATAGGATTTGTAATATCAAGTTCCTCATATTTTTGAGCGAGTTCATCAACTTCTTTTTCGATTTTGCCTGCGCACGATGTATATAAAACAAGAGAAATAAAAATCAGGCTTGTAATATAAATACACTTTCTCATACCCCTAATTCTAACATCAATTGTGTATTGAATCCACAATAAAAAGCAAGGAAGAAGTATTGGAAAAGTGTATATTTTTCTTGTGTAATTATATAGAAAAGTGTATAATTGAATCAGAATATTATATAGAAAAGTGTAAAAAAAAATAACCGGAGTTGCAATATGTTTAGAAAAATAAAGGCCTATATCTCAGATTTTCTTAAATCCGACACACAAAAGGTTTTAATAATAGATGGTGCACGACAGGTTGGAAAATCTTATATCATTCGAGAAGCAGGAACCGAGCTTTTTGAAAATTATGTAGAAATTAATTTGCTGGAAGATTCTCTGAATAACCGTTATTTTGCAAACACAAAAAGTACTTCCGATTTTTATCTACAGCTTAGCATGATTGCAGGAGACAGGCTTAAGGAAAAAGAAAACACTCTGATTTTCCTGGATGAAATACAGGCTTATCCTCATCTTCTAACTTTGCTCAAGTTTTTAAATCAGGATAACCGTTTTACATATATTGCAAGCGGTTCGCTTCTGGGAATTACTCTCTCTCAGACTTCTTCTATTCCAATGGGAAGTATCGAAGTAAAGCAAATGTATCCAATGGATTTTGAAGAATTTCTTATTGCAAATAATTTTGGTGAACTGGCAATTTCTGCACTTAAAGAAAAATTTAAAAAAAGAGAAACACTGGAAGAAAATATTCACAATAATCTGCTTGGATTATTTAAGAAATACCTTCTTTCTGGTGGTTTGCCTGATGCTGTTAAAACTTTTGTAGAAACTAATAATATTGTGAGTGTCAGGACAATCCAAAATCAAATCCATGAATATTATGGCATGGATGCGTCTAAATATGATTTAGAACACAAACTCAAAATCAAACGAATATATGATATGATTCCATCAACACTTGAAAATAAGAAAAAAAGAATTGTTGTTCAAGATATCGAAAATAAAAAAGGAAAACGCTTTTCAAGTTATCAGGATGAGTTTGATTATTTAATAAACGCTGGGGTTGCTCTTGAAGTAAAGGCCATCTCAACTCCTGTGTTTCCTCTTAACGAACATTCGGGCAAGAACCTTTTAAAACTTTATCTGAATGATGTTGGCATCCTTTCCGGTATTTTGTATCAGAACAATATCAGGGCAATTCTTGATAGCGAAAACAGCATTAATCTTGGGACATTGTACGAAGCAGTAGTTGCACAGGAATTAAAGGCTCACGGCAAGCAGCTGTTTTATTATGACAACAAATCAAAAGGTGAAGTTGATTTTCTTATAAATGATTACGACTCTCTTTCAATTCTGCCAATAGAAGTAAAATCCGGTAAGGATTATTCTGTTCATTCTGCTCTTAACAGCTTTCTGCAAAACAAAGATTACAACGTTTCAAATGCCATAGTATTTTCCAACGAACGAAAAGTCACCACTACACCAGCCGGTATAACATATCTGCCGATTTATTATGTGATGGGATTGTAGAGGTAGGGAGGCTTTATTTATGATATATCTCCGTTTATTTTCACAGAATCCGGTCACAATTTTTATGGCGGCGCTGGTGCTGGTATTTGCGGTGGGGCTTTGTTTTATCCGAAAGACTCTTGGGAAAACGCGCCGTGGTAAAATTATCTGGTGTGCTCTTTGTTTTGTGCCTCTGGCAGCATGCGTAATTCATTTTGCCTGCTGCAGGTTTGTGGGAAGTGGCTGGTATACCCGACATACTTACGGGGCATTTTATCTGGCGGCGCTTGTAACTGCATTTTTTCCGCTTTTTGATTTATGGAAAATCCCGGCAAAAGTTTTTTCAATCATTCTGCCGGTTGGCGCGGCTGCAGCTTTTCTTTATACAATTGTTTATCCAATGCCATTTGATTCCGGGCTCAGAAATTATACAAAGCAGTCGTATACTCAAGGGTTTGTGTCGCTCACAAAGGATCTGGAAAAGTATTATTCACTCAAGGACTGGAAAAAGACCGACATTCAGGCAATTGCAAAAAAGATTATGCCTGCGGTAGAAGAAGCAGAACGCAAAAATGACGCAGGACTTTTTTATGCTGCCATAACAGCCTTTGGTTATTATTTTTATGATGGACATGTTGGCACCTGGCCGGAAGGCGACAGGGATGCCTGGGAGCGTGGACTTATACTTCTTGCGGGAAACGACTACGGCTTTTCTATGTTACGTATTGATGACGGACGGGTAGTGGCAATTATTAGCGATAGTACTTTACCCGCGTACCAGGCAGGCATTCACAACGGAACTCAGATTATTGAATGGAACGGTAAACCGATTGAACAGGCGCTCGCAGAAACAGAATGCATTTACCAGGGAGATAAGTATCCCGTAAAAGAAAACGAGGATTTTTTCCGCCCGGTCTTTCTTGCAACCCGTGGGATGGGAGAAAGCACAGATATTGCACAATATCTTATAAGCCGTGCTGCCGCGGATGGTACATATGATCCGCCAAAAGCCAGAGTAACTTTTCTCACAGAAGAAGGCGAGCCGTGCACCATAGAGCTTGATTGCGTAGAAGACGGTATTTATGAATTAGAATATGTAATGCAATTTCTCATTTCCTTTGGCGTATATCCAAACCGCTACGGCGTAGATAAAAACTTTGATGCCAAAATGATAAATGACGATACCGCCTACATGCTCCGCAATTCCGAAGAATATAATTATTGGGGAGATATATTTTCATATCTTACAGGAAAATACCCTTCATTCAAAAAACGCCTGCGCCGCCAGCTGCAGGATCTTAAATCTCAGGGAATGAAAAATCTGATTATTGATGCCCGTCATAATACGGGAGGTTATCCGGCTCTTGGCAGTGAAACCGCAAGTCTTTTTTCTGACCGCTCCTTTGCAACAGATTCAACCTATTCAGACATAAACGGTCGCCACAAGCTCATGTTGACCGATTACGTAAAGGCAGACGGCGAGTTTAAGGATATCAACGTGTTAGTTTTAACTAACTCTTATTGCGTAAGCGCCGGCGACTATTTTGTAAGAGTCATGGGTGAATGCCCGAATGTAACGACTATGGGATTTACTTGCAGCAACTGTTCCTGCCAGCCCCAGGGAGGCCGCGTTATTCTAACAAACAGCATCTGCAATTTTGGCTACACTATCAACTGGCTCTACGAACAGGACGGCAAAACCCGTTTTATAGACACAGATGAAACCCGCGCGTGCACCATTCCGCTTGATATAAAAGTTCCGCTTACTTATGATATGGCAATCTCATTTAATTATGACATTGATCTTTCATGGGAAGAAAATCAGGATAATATAAGAGATTATGTCATGGAGTATGCACTGGAGTATTTGAAAAAATAATACAGCAAAAGACATTATCCTTCTGATACATTGCCCCCACCCCGAAAATATGATAATATCTTCTTATTATATTTTTAGGAGATGTTATGAAACAAACCGGCGCACAGATTATTGTTAAGTTGCTCGAGATGTACGGCATTGAGACTGTTGCAGGCATTCCTGGGGGAATGATTCTGCCTTTGTATGATGAATTGAACAAGTCTAAGATCCGTCACGTCCTTGTGCGCCAGGAGCAGGCTGCGGGTTTTATTGCTCAGGGAATTGCTCGTTCTACCGGCAATGTTGCTGTTTGTATGGCTACAAGTGGACCTGGTGCAATGAACCTGCTTACAGCAATTGCAGATGCCCGAGCGGACTCAGTTCCTATTATTGCAATCACTGGTCAGGTAAATACAACTCAAATTGGTACAGACGCTTTCCAGGAAGCAGATACCTTTGGTCTTTCGTTCCCGATTACAAAGCATTCTATTCTTGTAAAATCGCCTGAAGAACTGCTCGACGCAATTCCACGTGCTTTTGAAATTGCTTTGAACGGCCGCCCGGGTCCAGTCCTTATTGATGTTCCTCGTGATGTTCAGCTTAAGGAATGTGAGTTTAAAGAATGGCCTGATATTTCTAAAATCCGCGTTCATGATATTCGATTCCACACACCGATTGATGAATATGCAGAAAAGATGGGCGAAATTGCAGGCCTTCTTTCTAAGTCAAAAAAGCCTGTTCTTCTTTGCGGAGGCGGCTGTAATTCAAGCGCTGCTGCTACAGGAATCCAGGGCTTTATAAATAACTATCCGCTTCCTGTTGTAACAAGTCTTATGGGACTTGGCTGCATTCCAAACGATGCTCCTGAATTTATTGGCATGATTGGTATGCACGGTAGTTATGCTGCAAACGTTGCTGTTCACGATTCAGACCTGATTATTGCTGCAGGTATCCGTTTTGATGACCGCGCAACTGGTCTTGTAAAAAGCTTCTGTCCTGATGCAAAAATTGTTCACATAGATGTAGACGCTGCCGAAGTAGACAAGATTCTTTCTTCTACAGTTTCTGTGGTTGCAGATGTTGAGTCTGTATTCCCTGTGATAGCACAGCTTGTTGCAGAAAAGGCAATTAAATCAGATGCCGGCTGGCTCAAGAAAATCCAGAAGCTCAAGGAAGAAAACCTTTCTGTAGACTGTGGTCGTCCAAAAGGCGAAAAGCTTACAAACCCTCGTGAACTCATTTCTAAAATTCCGGAGTATGCCGCATATTCAGGCTTGAACTCTGATAACCTTATTATTACTACAGACGTAGGTCAGCATCAGATGTGGGCCGCACAGTATTATCCTGTTGAACGTCCACGCTCATTCTTAACTTCGGGCTCTCTTGGAACTATGGGCTTTGGTCTTCCTGCCGCAATTGGTGCAGCAATGGCAAATACAGATAAGCGCGTTGTTTGTATAAGCGGCGACGGTTCAATCCTCATGAACATTCAGGAGCTTGCTACTCTTGCAGAATTAAACCTGCCTGTTACAGTTATTGTTTTTGTAAACGGAACTCTTGGTATGGTTTACCAGCAGCAGAAATATCTGTTCGAAAAAAATTACAGCGCTTCTGTTTTTGAAAGCAAACCGGACTTTGTAACAATTGCACGTGGTTTTGGAATAGAAGCTGTTGATGCCGACACAGACTCTGAATGGTACAAAAAAGCGTTTGATTCAAACCGCAGTAACAAGCCTTGTCTTGTAAAGGTTAGCGTAGATTCAGAAGAAAACGTATTGCCGTTTGTTCCAGGCGGACGAGCAAATATAGACGCTATTCGGAATTAGGGGTCCCTGAGCCAGTCGAAGGGGTCGAAGGGCTTTCCACAATAAAGAAACTTATCTCACTCTTCCAGTCAAAGGTTGTTTTGTCGCAGGCAGCAATTAAAAGATTTACTATTTTCTGTAAGTCTGCATTTCCAACAGCGGCACTCATTTTTGCACCATAAGCCGATGAATCTGTTGTAAACCATTTTTCAATTTCGGCAGGAGTAACGCGTCGTTTTTCTGTAAGCTCCTGTGTTGCAACCTTTACTGTAAAGCCGTTTTTGCGGAAGGTGTTTGCAATAAAAAGTCCGTCCCAAGAAAAAAGCGGATTATCTCTGTCGCCAAAGAATTCCTGTTCTGCTTCTTCCATTCTGTTCAAAATTGCTGCAAAAGGTTCAAGGCTTTCCGGAGTCAAAATCTGCTTGCGTACAATTTCGCTTATGTGCTGGCCGCGGCAAGGAATCTTTTGCGAAATAACAATCTTAAAGCCAGGTGCAAGCGGAGATTCATAAGGAAAATCTTCATCCTGCTTGTGATCTGCTGTTGTGCTTTCTGTAATATCTGGAGTTCCAGGTTCGGCTTCATTGTCTTCATATTTTTGCGGAGTTAAAACTGCTTTAAGCGATTCTGCCAGAGCAATAATAGAAGGTTCACTTGCAAAAGGATCTGTAAAGAAAACACGGTCAAAAATTGCGCCCTTATACTGAAAGTTTACAAGAACATTGTAAAAATCTTTTTGAGTCAAAAAGTCTGTGCTGAATGAGTCTCCGCGTGTCTGTAAAATTGGTCTGTCCAGATCTCCAAGAGTTCTTCCGTACTGCTCAAGAATCTGTTTTCCTTTTTCTGTTTTACATACACCGCAGGTTACGCCTTCTGGAGTTTTGCGTGCAATATCCCAAAGTAAAAGGCCACTGTCTGCATTCCATACAAGGCTTCGGTGGTGGCGCATAAGCTGTGCCATAGAAATCATTGTGTCGCGGATTCCTAAAAGAATTTCTGCACGGTTAGAATCAAGTCTCTGGCGCCAGAAACGTTCTGCTCTGTCAAATACAAGCTCTTTGGCAGCATTGCGAGGACTAAAGGTAAGGTTTTCTTCCTGCTTCTTTTCGCCGCTCTTAAAATGCTCGTTTACCCACCATTCGCTTATTGGATTAGTTCCAAATTCAGAAGGGGCCGGCTCTTTGCTGCCTTCAGGCTTTTTGTAAATATTTATAGAACCGGTTATTTCCGGTGAAGTTGCAAGTTCATCACTTGTATATTCTTCTGAACTCTGCTGCTTTTCAAGAATCTGTGCAATTTGAATTTCACGGCGTGAAAGTACACCTTCGCGGATTGTTGCTTCGTAGCCCTGAGTACTTGGTGTATAAAAAACGCGTCCCATAAGGGAATCTGGCAGATACTGCTGTGCAACCCAGTGGTCGCGGTAGGCATGCGGGTACAAATATCCTGCTCCATGTCCAAAGCCTTCTGCATCGCGGTTATTATCCTTAAGATGATTCGGCACTTCGGCGTCTTCTTTTTCAACAGAAGCAAGGGCGTCAAAAAATGCCATAGAGCTGTTAGATTTAGGCGCTGTAGAAAGATAAAGTGCTGCATGTGCTAAAAAGTAGCGTCCTTCGGGCATACCAACGCGGTCAAATGCCTGAGCGCAGCTTTCTACAACTGTAATTGCATTAGGGTCTGCAAGTCCTGTATCTTCGCAGGCAGAAATAAGCATTCTGCGGAAAATAAAATGAGGATCTTCACCGGCAGCAACCATTCTGGCAAGCCAGTAACAGGCAGCATCAGGGTCACGTCCACGCAAGCTTTTTATAAACGCACTGATAATATCATAGTGGTAGTCGCCGTCTCGGTCGTAAAGTACAACCTTTTTCTGAATAGACTCTTCTGCAGCTTCCTTGCTTATATAAATGCGTGAACCGTAAGCTGGAATTGGCGGCTGATCATGAGGCTTCCATTGTTCAGGAGTAGTTTCAACTGCAAGCTCAAGCGCATTCAAAAGTGAACGGGCATCGCCGTTTGCTGTATCAATCAAATGTTCAAGTGCGCCTTCTTCAAATTCAACATTCCAGTGGCCGTAACCGCGTTCAACATCTGTAAGCGCCATTGTTGCAGCTTTAAGCAAATCATCATAAGTAAGCGGCTTAAGCTGGAATACACGCGAACGAGAAACAAGTGCTTTATTTACTTCAAAAAAAGGATTCTCTGTTGTAGCACCAATCAGAATAACTGTACCGTTTTCTACCCAAGGCAAAAGTGCATCCTGCTGGCTTTTATTCCATCTGTGAACTTCATCAACAAAAAGAATTGTGCGCTTTCCGTAAAGCTTATAAAAATCTTCGGCATCGCTGATTGCTTTTCGGATATCTGCAACACCGGTAAGAACAGCATTAAGTGTAAGAAAATTAGATTTTGTATGATTTGCAATTACGCGGGCGAGTGTAGTTTTGCCGGAACCCGGAGGCCCGTAAAAAATAACAGAGGTAAGCTGATCTGCAGCAATGGCACGGCGTAACAGGCGTCCCTTACCGATAATATGATCCTGACCAATATATTCATCAAGATTGCGGGGCCTCATTCTGGCGGCAAGAGGTTCAGTCTCGTTTTTTACCTGTTCAAATAAGCTTTCCAAATTATTCCCGGTTCCAGTTTCCTCTTGCAGGATAGTATGACCACAATCCAATATCATTAAATGTAGCCGAGGTTGATCCGCTTGAGCCTCTGTAAGTGATTGTTGCATAAATAGAGGCCTGTGCTTCATCTTTTGATGGATCTGCACAAAGCAAAGTCATAAGGATATATGAAGAAGTAAACTGATAAGGTGCATTATTTGTAAAGGAAGCAGTTGATGATTGTGGAAATCCGTTGCTGTCAAGAAGGATTCTTGAAATTCCGCCGTTTGATGTATAAGAAGAAGTATAGCTTCCTTTTCCTACAAGAAGAGAATCGTTTGTAAACGCAAGTGATGCAACAGGTGAACCAATGCTTATAAAGCTTGTAGGGTTTGCAGAAGCATCAGTAAGTTTATAAAGAACATCAGAAGAAGCAAGAACGGCAACATCTGCAGAATCGTCCTTTGTTTCATTTGTTGCAACTACATAAGAATCAGAAAAATATTCATTACCCCCAAAGAAGAATACAGAATGAATTTCGCTTGCATCATTATTAGTCAGTTTTTTCTTGTTATCATCAATTGCAAAAGGTGTTGTTAGTTCAGTTTGACCGTTTAATAAATAATAATCAATACTTCCCGATTTTCTTATAGCAAGATATGCAGTTCTGTGATTCTTTTGTGGTGCATTTGAAGAAAACAGATAAAAATTCATTACAAACTGAGTAGTTGAATTATCATAACTTGTTGGAAGCAATGGGGTTCCAGATTTATTTGTTGTAATTGTTTCCCATTTACTAGAATCACCCGAAAGTACATCAGAAAGAGCACATGCCCACAAGAAAACAGTGTCTGGAACACCAATACCGTATTCATCATTCTGAGTATAATTTGCAGTAAGCAAATAAAGGTTGTTTGCATCCGAAAGAACATAAAGAATCTGCTGACCCTGGTGACCTTCGCCTTCGGAAGCAGTAGCATTAAAGTTATAATGATGTGGAGCAAAAGGAAGAGCAATGCCGCTGTTTGTCCATGCTCCGTGATGATTAGCATCTATAGATTTATAAAGTAAAGATCCGCCGTTTGAAACAAAAAGATATTCATCGCTGCCAACTGCACATCTTGCAATAGAATTAATGTTTCCTGTAACAGTTGCTGCTTCCGGAAGAACATCATGCATAATTCCGTAAAAAACAGGTTCATAACCACAAGAAGTAAAATGAGCAGCTGCAAATGTAAGGAGAAGTCCTGCTGTAAGAATTTTTAATTTATTTTTCATATCTGATTTCTCCGTTTTATCCTAAAAATGATACCTTAGACCAATTTCTGCAGTCTGGAAAAGTCCGTTAAAGTTCTTTGAAGAATCTTTAAACCATTGTGGAATCCAGTAAAAGTCTGTTGAAAGACCAAAAGAAATAGAATCGGTAATTCTGTAGTAAGCTCCTGCCGAAAGCTTTGTAACTAAGGTAGGGAAAATTTCAATATTCTGCCAGGTCTGATTTCCAATACCAATTTCGGCATAAATAGGGAATTCAAACTTGCCTATATACGGCTGATACATAGCACCAAAGGTAATTGGAATCATTACCAGAACCTTTTCGCCGATTGAAATGTTATATGTTGCACCAAGTTCGCCACCAACGGCAATGTATTCAGAAAGGAATTTAAAATAACCAATAGAGGCCATTCCGCCTGTTTTAAGCTGACCTTTAAAGTTAAGCGGGAAAATTGCTCCAAGTTTTATTTTAAGAAACTGATCTCCGGCGCCGTTTGTTGAATAAACGTAAACATCATCCTCATCAAAACCATCATCTTCTTCCTGTGCAAAAAGAAAGGTCGAAAGTGTAAGGAAAATCAATAATAAAGAAAAAAAGCGTTTCATATTGCTCCAACTGTGTTTTTTTAATATTCTATGTAAAAACGAAGTAAATAACAAGAGGTTACAAAATGAGTGCTGTTATAATTGACGGAAAGCAGATTGCCGCAGATGTTCGCGCCGATGTTGCAAAAAAAGTTAGTGAATTAAAGGAAAAAGGCGTTGTTCCTTGTCTTGCAGTAATTTTAGTTGGTGAAAATCCGGCAAGTGTTTCGTATGTTACAGGAAAACGCAAGGCTTTAGCAGAAGTTGGCATGAATGACCGTTCAATTTTACTGCCTGAAACAACAAGCGAAGAAGAATTGCTCAAATTAATTGCAGAACTCAATGCAGACTCCACAGTTCACGGTATTCTTGTTCAGCTTCCTCTTCCAAAGCATATAAATGAAGATAAAGTTATAATGGCAATTGACCCTTCAAAAGACGTAGACGGTTTTCATCCGGTAAGCGTAGGCAATATGATGATTGGCCGCCCTGGATTTTTGCCATGTACCCCACACGGAATCATAGTTTTACTCAAAAAAATGGGAATTCAGACAGCCGGAAAGCACGCAGTTGTAATCGGGCGCTCTAATATAGTAGGAAAACCTGTTAGCATTCTTCTTGCCCGCAAAGATGTAAACTGTACAGTAACAATGTGCCACACAGGTACAGTAAATATGGCAGAAATCACCCGCCAGGCTGATATTCTTGTAGTTGCTTCGGGCCATCCACATACACTTACAGGCGATATGGTAAAAGACGGCGCTGTAATTATTGATGTTGGAGTAAACCGTATCCCTGATGACACTAAAAAATCGGGCTTCCGCTTAATAGGTGACTGTGATTTTGATGATTTAGTAGAAAAAGCTTCATATATCACACCGGTTCCGGGTGGAGTAGGGCCAATGACTATTGCAATGCTCATGCAGAACACACTTCAGAGTGCAATGGAAGCAAACTAAGGGCATAAAGGGGAGTCTGGGGTTTGGCAAAGAAAGGTTTTTACGCAGTATTTGTTGTAATATTCGCTTTAGCAATCATTTCTCTTGTTTCTTGTGCTTCAACAGACTTTCCTGAGTCTCCAATCAAAAAAGGAAAACGCGAATATACCCTTTCTGACCATTATGTTTTTGATGAAGAAGGCCGCGAACTTTCTTTTGAAGGCTATGAAAAGCTTGGAGACTATGACGTGCCTAATTTATGGAATGAAGAAGTGCATCAGGCTGATTATGATGAAAACGGCCGTTTAATCCGCGTTTTTATAGACGGCGACAGGACTTATCCCGAAGAAAGGTTTTATTCCTATGACGAAGAAGGAAACCTTATTCCTGATGAAGATATGGATTATATGCGTCTGCTCCTCGAAGGCATAGAAAAATCAGACATGCCGGTTTTTGAAGCAACAGTTCCCGACGGCACCTGGAATACAAACAACCGCGCCTATAATAACGACCCTATTATAAAAAACTATGATTCCGAAGGACGCCTTATTTACGAAAAGGATTTTTATGGCAATGAAACCTGGTATGATACCCTGGGCAGAATCACCCGGAAAGATTATCATTATATAGAATATGATGATCAGGACCGCATAATATATGAAAAGTATGATGAAAACACTGTAGCTCAAATCTGGCGTGGTTTTGATGAAGCAGGGCGACAGAACTGGTTTAAAGAGCTCGAAACAAATGAATTAAGCCCTGATTGGGATGAGTTACGCGAAATTGAAGTTACTTATGACAAAGAAGGCTTCCCGACATACATAATAGAAAAAATATATAAGCATCTTAATTCCGAAGAAATGGAATATATATGTACAGAGCGCTTTTATATAAATAAATATTCCTATTACGAAAACGGCCAGATGAACGAATGCCGTCAGTACCGCTACATGAACCGAACAGACGAATGGATTCCGAATAATTAGTCCTATATACTTTTAAAAAAAAATACATTATAATAGAAAGGCTATTTAATATTAAAAATCGTGGATTGCTTCGCACTGCGTGCTCGCAATGACGAGGCAATATCATACACATTATAGGAGCATTGCATATATGGCACAAAGCGGAAAATCCGTTTTTTCAGCCGAACTTCTTGCATTTATAGAAGAATGGAAGGAAAAACCGGGAAATCTCATCATGATTTTGCACCGTGTTCAGGAAGAACAGGGGTATATTTCTAACGAAGCAGCCATGGAAGTTGCAGAACGAACTGGAATTCCTGCTGCACGCGTATTTGGAGTAGTTTCTTTCTACCATTTCTTTAAAACCGAAAAACCTGGAAAG
>JAFZLJ010000050.1 GCA_017551545.1 Treponema sp.
ACTGTGCGAAGAAGCTTTTCATGTTTATCTATTAAGTTCAAAAACTTTTCTCCATCAGGAGTTTGGTGACCAAGATTTTTGCAATCTGTAACAAGGTTCTGGGCCATTTTTTTCAAAGCCTCATACCAGGTAGGTGCAAGCCCAGTTTGAATGTAGCCGAATCCGTCATTTTCAATTTTGTGGATTTTTGTAAGCATCGAGATTTTCTGCTTCTGGATGTCTTCGTAATCCGCGTCAGTAATTCCTGCTTCCCAGATTGGCACGCCTTTCATCATCTCCATAATAAAGCAATTACTCTTAATAATTTCTTTTGAAAAATCAGACACAAAAACTTTAGGACAGAGAATATCTGTTTTTTCATGCATCTGTGAATACCAGAAGACCTCAGATTTCATCAGGTTATTTTCATAACTAAGAACCTTTGCGTTTTGAGGAGGAGCAATCTTTAATGCATAGCTATTGCCGTTATCACAGGTGACCTTGTAAACCGAATTAAATTCTCCAGCGCCCAAAGCTTTTATTTCCGTTACATTCCCCATCTTATGAAAAGAAAACAATTCTTTAATTTCTGCTTCCGAAGCTTCGTATTTTGTTTTACTGATGATTGTCATAATACCTCCAGTGGTGACTCAAAACCTGACATCTTCTTTTGTAAACGGCCAGATTTCTTTTTTCACAATTTTATGAATAGTCCCTATTATTTCAACCTTTCCATTGCTTATAAAAATGACGCTTTCATCTTCCATGGCACAGACAGGGCGGTCCATGGAAACCTGCTTCATCAACCGCAGCCGTTCTATATCATCATAGCTGAAATGGCCGATCATGGTAATATCTGCAAAGCCCAGACCTTCATACGGAACAAGAGATTCAAAAACATCCACCGTGATTTTTCCCATGTTCATAGATCCGGCGCTCACACCTAAAACCATGGCAGGACTGTCGCGGACAATTTCATAAATGCCTTTATCACGCATCAGCTGCATCTGTTCGGAGCAGGAACCACCGCCCATCAAAAAGATGCAGTCAGCTTCACGGGCCCACTTTTGAGCATCGGCAGGATCCATTCTTGCATCAACTACGCAGAACTTTTCAAAGCCCATTTCGTATTCTACAAACATCCCGTGCATTCCGGCTGAATCCTCGTCATTCCGCTGAAAGTCCACCGGGCAGGCAGTAATAAATACGATACAATGGCGCACAGGCAAATCTTTTTTCAGACGCTCAGCAATCTCTGCTGTAAATCTGCGAGCTGGGAATCCACTGAAAAATGCAACGGGTTTATTTTTATAAAACGGACATCTGTCCTTAATACACTGCTGATTCTGAGAAGAAAACTCGCAGGTCTGATTTTCATATTCAAGCTGAACACCGTAATGCTGATTTACATATTCTATTCCATGCTTAAAAGCAATCATGGCATCACGCTTGCAGCATCTTGGGCCGTTTATTTTTCCAAGCTCACCGATTGCGCTGGAGGTGAATGCCATATGGTTTCCCCAAGTTCCGTCAGCAGTAAGAGGGCCTGTTCCATCAATAATAGCAAGCGCCGCACCAATTGAAGTTATGGCACCGCAGATTCCCCAAAACCCACACATTGCACCAGGCATTCGCAGGCCTTCGTAAAGAATCTTTTTCAAAGCTTCATCAATATCGATTTTACCGCCAGCGTTATGATATGCCATGAGCAAGCAGGCGCCGTCCAGAATATGATGCTCAGGTCCGTGAATATTTATGTAATCATTTTTTGTAAGAGCCTTGAACATCCTTATTGGATTTGTGCCTGTCTGGCCGCGAATATCTTCAATAATTTTTGCAGCTTTTTCTTCTGTGGTCATTTTCTTATTCCTGTGAGGCTATATCTAATGCTTTTTGTTTGTGATCTACCATAAAAGTAATTATATCTATGACAAAGATAGAAAGCTACATCTGCATTAAAGCCGAATAATTTAAATTATGCTCTCTGGCATAAGTAATAAAATCTTTTTCTTCTTTTGTTACACGAATCTGGAATTTCAATGGTAATGAAAACTTCTGCTTACGACCTGCGTTTTTTCGTGCACCACCATGACCATACTTCTTTTCATATAAACCGAGACCTGAAATTTTCATATATTCTTTTTCAGAAATAATTTTCTCGTCAGAAGAAACTTCTGATGACAATTTCTTGAAAACATAACCTTCTGAATCTTTAACAAATACATAATCCATAATCAAACACCTTTTAAACGCTTTATTGCAAGTTTTATCTTATCGTTTGGGGTCTTTTGCGATTTCTTTACAAAAACAACCCCAACCACAATTATTTGCCCTTCTTTATATTTGAATAAAGGAGGTAGTTTTTCTACATTGAACTTCATAATTATAATATAAGTCTAGATTTTGATTTTGTCAACAAATTCAAACTGCAATATAATAAAAAATTACATCTTTATAATAAAGCAGCGAGACAGAAAACTTAGTTACGCCTCTTTTTTCTTCGTAATTACCGGAATCAGCAGAATCATAACAATCAAAACAACAGGGAAAATTGTTCCGGCAAGGAGGCCTGCCTTAAGGTTGTTGCTGAAAACTTGAGAGATGTTTCCAACTATAGCTGGACCTGCGGCGCCTCCTAAATCTCCGGACATGGCGAGCATTGCAAAAAGTGCAGTTCCGCCTTTAGGGATTCTTGGTGAACAGATACTGATTGTACCCGGCCACATGATTGCTACGGAGTAGCCGCAGAGGATGCAGCCTAGAAGTCCAAGCATTGGATTTGCAGAAAGAGAAGCAAGCAGATAACTTACAACGCACAAGGCACCTGAAAAAATCATAAAGCGCATGAGATTCATTTTGTGACCAAACTTTCCAAAGATGGCGCGGACTGTTCCCATGGCAACTGCAAAAAGACACGGGCCTGCAAGGTCGCCTATGTTTTTTGAAAGTCCCAGCGCAGACTCTGCAAATGCCGAAGCCCACTGTGCCATTGAAAGCTCCGAAGCGCCTGCACAAATCATAAGGATTATTGCAACCCAGAAAAGCGGAAGCTTGAACAGGGCAACAAGGCCCATTCCCTTTTCGCCGCCGTTAGGCTGCTCTATCGGGCAAGTTGCAAAATTGTAGATGTTGTAAAGCGGGATTACGGCCCAGATGCAGGCAAGGATTTTCCAGTTGTCAATTCCAACGAACTTAAAGAAAAGCGTAGAAATAACAATTACACCCACAGAGCCCCAGCAGTAAAACGAATGCAAAAGGCTCATGACTGCTTCCTTGTGGTCAAACGGGCATGCCTCTACAATCGGGCTTCCAAGAACTTCCACAAGGCCGCTTCCAATTGCGTAAACTACAACACTTATGATGATTCCAACAAAGGGGTCCGGAAAAAGCTCCGGCAAAAATGCAAGAAGAACAAGGCCTGCCGCAGAGCACAAGCATGAAGTTACTATGCATTTTCTGTAGCCAATTTTATCTACGACCCTCACACAAATTATATCTACAACAAGCTGAGTCATAAAAAACACAGCCGGAATAAACGCGATTTTTCCAAGAGAGACACCATAATTTTTGTTGAACATCAAAAATAAAAGCGGAGTAAAGTTTGCGGTAATTGCCTGAGTTATAAATCCAAGATAGCAGGCAAGCAAGGTTTTGTTATATTTCTTTGGGCTCTGGTCCATGGGGGCTCCTGATGATTCTAAGATAACACTTTATCAAAAAACCATTTATATTCTGTTTCTTTCATCTGAACATAGCCTGCGCGGTTGTCGGCTCCAACCTTGGCAAGAATCTCTTCTTTGATTTTATTATATTCATTTACAAGTTCTGGCGATGAACGAAGCTTGTCGCGGAATTTAAGGTGTCGCTGCAGTTCGGCATTATCCTTAACACAAACGTACAAATGATGATCAATGTTTAGAAGAACATTTTCATGATCAAAAGCCTCACGGCCAGGTATTCCACGGTCTCCTTCATGGATATAGCCGATTTTTGAAAGCTCTTCTTTCAATCGCTGAAATTGAGAGGCATCTTCCACCACAATATCTATATCGATAATAGGTTTTGCATTCATTCCCGGAATTGATGTGCTGCCGACATGTTCAATGGAATTGTATTCCGTTGTATTTTTTTCCAGAAACTCTTTGAGCGTCTGAAACTGTTCTACCCACTTTGGATTATACTTTTCTACTACCATTTTTATTTCCTAACGACTCATACTGAAATGATAAACTTTTACAGATCTATCCATCTCTTCATTATCTATCATAAAGCCGCATTTTTCAGTATAAAATTTTACGTTTTTTTCCTTATCGATTGGAGTGATTAACTCGATCTTTTTCCAGTCACTGTACTGAGTTTTCATAAACTCAATTAATTGATGACCTATGCCCTTGCGTTGAAACTCGGGAATTACACAGAGGCAGCCAATATAATAAACGTGGTCGCCTGTCTGCTTTACCGAAATTACACCGATTGGTTTTAAATCAAAAAACGCAATATGCTTTGGCACTTCGATGATTGATTTTTTCATATCATCAACCGAACGGCCATACGCCGGACACACTCCATAGCGAACGTAATCTTCATAAAACGCTGCATTATAGATTTTGATGAGGATTTCTGCATCTTCGGGAATTGCTTTTCTGATTTGTAAATCCATCACTAATCTCACTTACTTACATAACCAAAACAGAAAGTCATGGCAGCAGCATAAACCAGATTCAACTCGTCGCGATTTCTGAAGATTTCGTTCAGTTTGATTTCTTTTTCAAGATATTTGGTTGCTTCTTCTTCCGAAAATCCGAGTTCCATAAACCAATTTATTTTCTTTGATTTTTGTTCATCGCTAAGTTCCTCTCCAAAACCATCAGATTGTAATGATGTGTAAATTGAATCCTGCTCTTCATTTTTTTCTTCAGCCAGAATAATCCGAACGCTGTCACTTATACGCGCTTGAATATTTTTGATATTGTTCCGTACCATGATAACAGGCATCTTCATTCCGATATTACCATCGGTTTTTGTTTTTTCATG
>JAFZLJ010000051.1 GCA_017551545.1 Treponema sp.
AATATTTCTTATACAGAATTAGATTTCTTAATACTTTTTTTTAAGAATTATTCTGTACCAAGTTTTTGAAGCTACGCTTCTTTTTTTTATTTTTTAGAGCGGCGCAAAGCCGCTTACAACCGCTACTTGCTTCGCCCTAAAGTTCAATTTCATTTCATAAAGCAAGCTTGACTTGCTTTATGAAATATTCCTTTTTACTTCTATAAATGTAAATCAGGAATAATTTCATTGAGTAGTTTTTTACAAATTTTTGAATTTTCGTCTTTTCGAGCAATAATAGTTTTTATGATTGTATACAAATCGTCTTCTTCTTTTTGGGGAAGTTCTTTATTTTTAAGTTTACTTAATACTTCTGAAAAATCTTCTTCAAAATCTTCACTTTCTTGCAAATAATGGAATCTATTACCCCAATTTACAAACCAGGATTCTTTTTTAAATTCATTAAATTTTACAACAGATGATGTATAACTTATTTCAAAATCTGCGTTATCATTTGCATTATAATTATCTACAATGAAAAACATATGATTTTTTAAAATGTTTTCTGATTTTGTTTCATCAAAATTTAAAATTATAATATCCTTAAAATCTATTTGAGATACATCAGCTAGAACTATTTCATCTCCACCATTAATATAATAATTACCCTTAATAAGCTGTGGATTATTTAATTCTATAATTGCTTTTCCTGATTCGTGGGCTTCGACAAACGGATTTTGCGGATGGGCTTCAAGTACATCCATCCAAACAAGCTCAATAATAAGTTTACTGTTCTTGAAATATATGTGACTACATTCACAGTCATGCAAACTTAGGAAGTTAATTGTGTTTTCACTTATATATTTCCAATTTTTTTCTTTTTCCATTTTTCTAAACCAACGCAGGCCAGTGTGCCTGTCGTCATAACTATGTAGCTAAACCGCAACGCGGCTTGACCGCGTTGTCGGCTTTGAGCTACTTGTTATGCCTTGTTACTACAAAAATATTTCTTTTAGCGGCAGCACCGACTGCCGCGTACAATCAATTTTACTACACCATTAGATAATTTTCATCAAATTATCAAAATCCTTTTTCTTTTCTTCTATGAGGTGTTTTATAAAATTTTCCATATATTCCCAATCTGGTTCATTGTTTTTTACGGGAAGATATATAATTTCTTCCTTCAATTTTTTCTGATTTCCCATATTATTGTAGGAATATTTGGAACAAACTTTTCTTATTATTGAAGCGAGAAAAAGTCCGTTGAATTTATTGAGTTTATCATTTCTTAGAATTAAGATTGATGAACCAGCACCACCACGACCTAAAAAGTCTTTTTCTTGATAAAATGTAGAACCATCTACAGGACTTACAGTTAAACAATTACCTGCATCGAAATCTGTAGAATTTTTTATTGATAAATAACACTCTATACCATTGTTAAAATTACCAGATGCAACAAATGGTATTGCACCTTCATCGTAATCATTTTTTGAACGAGGATTTGGTTTATCCAAAGAGAAAATATCTTCTATTTTGTATTCTTTCCATTCTGAGGTATCAATTTTCTTCATCTTCTTTTCCTGAAGTTAAAACTATAGAAATGCTTTTTGCATTTTCGGTTACTTTACTTTTAAATACGATTTTATCAAAAATGATTTCATTTAATTCTTTTTCATCAACATTATTTTCAAACATAAAATATTTGATTATTGATTTTGAAAAATCTTCTTCATAGATTTCAAATGCTTCTTTTGGCATTTGATAACTTAAATGTTCACTTGGCTTTAGCCACTGAATTGTATCACTTCCAGTTTGCTTTGAAATAATATTAATCCAATTATTTTCAATACTTTCCCATCTGTTTTTTATATCCTGCCTTCCTTGATTTTTTACAGTTTCAAGACCGTCTTCCTCTACATAACAGGCAAAAATTTCTTGTTCATTTTGTGGAATACCAGCTTCGAAAATGAAAACAGATGTTGTAATTCCTTCCAAAAAAGTTTTTTCCGGGAGTTTGATTATTTTTTTTAGAGTATGTTTTTTCAGAATGTCAGAAACAATCTTCTTACCAACTTTTTCTAATTTTTTATCCGGAAGAATAAAAGCACAAAGTGTATTTCTATTTACGCTATCAAGAACATTTTTTACGATAGGAATACAACCATATTTGTTTTCAAATGGCGGATTCATTAATACCTTTGTTATTGGTTTTGACTGAATCCAAGAACAAGCCGTTTGTGTTCTTGTATCCATTTGTTCAAGATTTGTTTTTCCATCCTTATGAATGAGCATATTTGCACATGCAAGTGCATAAATTTGTCTGTCAAATTCAATTCCATAAAGGTGCGAAGATTTTATTTCTTTTGCTTTTGTCGTTGTATTTCCGCCTGCTTCCCGAATCATATTGCACATACTTTTTACTAAAAAAGCACCAGAGCCGCAGGCTGCATCAAGTACAACATCTTCTTTTTTTACATTTATTAAACGATACATGAAAGATGTGATATGGTCTGGTGTAAATACTTGACCACTTTCAGACTTTCCTTTGTAACGATTAAACTCATTAAAGAAGATTGCCATTACATCTTCGCCATTCCAATAATCAGAGTTAATTGATTCTGAAATTTCTACAACCCAATCTATAAAGTTATTAATTGCTTCTTGATTTTCGCAAGAATTCATTTTTATTTCAGAATATACTTCCAAAAGCAAATCTAATTTTTGATTTTGCTTTCTAGCAGTTTCAAGAGATTTTGCAAGAGTTGAATGAATTGCTGTATGGAATGTTGAATATCCCATATCTTTAATTTTTGAAAGATTTGCATCGTAGCGTTCTGCTACTAATGCACAAGCTGTAAAAATCATTCGATGATAAAGATTTTTAATACCAAATTCAAAATGAAGGCAATCGTTTATTTTCTTTGTTAGATTATAGATTTTTTGTTTGTCGATTGTGTTTATATCGAACAAGGAAAGATAATATTCTTTATTTTGTAATCCACTTACAACTGATTCTTCCTCTAGATTTTTGAAAACAGCAACATCATAGCCGTTATAAAGAATTCCAACGACTTTTTTATATTTCTTTTGAACGATTTTTATATTTTTTAGGACTTCATCTTTCCATTTTTGCTTGGAAACATCTTCTTTACTGTTTTTTGTTTCAAGAATTATCGCAACTTGTTTTTTGTCATTAGGTAGATACCAGCCATCAGGTTTATCTGAAATCCCTTTAAATCCAAGTTGGTTAAAAGTTGTTAATTGACCAACACCAGTTTCAACATTTTCTACATTTTCAAATCCAAGAATTTCTTTTGCTTTATCTCGCACCTGGTCTTCGGTAAATTGTTCCATACATTTCTTCCATTTATCATTTTTGATACGGAGAAATGCTATGCTTTTAAATTTTTAAATACTTAAAATTTTCCGCCCCAGTGGGGCGTGGGCATAACAACTGGTTGTACCGCAGCGGGCTCGACCCGCTGTCGGCTACGAACCTTTGTTATGTGATTATTCTTTTGTTACGTAATCTATTTCTTCTTCGATTTTTGAAAGAAGATGCTTTGGAAGTTTTGATATTTTTTCTTTA
>JAFZLJ010000007.1 GCA_017551545.1 Treponema sp.
GCTTGTAACAGACTGTAACGGAGATGAATACCAGAGGATAGAATACACGCCGTACGGTGAAACATGGATAGACTTAAAGACACAGATTTCACTCATTGCAAAGCTTCCTTATAAGTTTAGTGCAAAGGAACTTGATGAAGAGACAGACTTGTATTACTATGGTGCTAGATACCTTGATCCAAAGTATTCGAGGTGGATAAGCGCAGACCCGGCTATGAACACGGGAGAATACTTTGGCAAGACCGATTCCGGAATGGGTGGTATATACAACCATGTAAACTTTAACCTTTATCATTATGCGGGAAATAATCCTATTAGGTATACTGATCCGGATGGAAGGTTTTTTAATAGACCACTTTACCATGAGAAACAAAATAATCAAAAGAATTCAAATATCAGCATGGGGAAGACTCCTTCAGGCAAATACGAAATAGATGAGAATGGGAATAAAACAGTTACTAAGCAAAATACAATTGGCGCATACGGATGCCTGTTTACAGAAGTATTTAATAATGCTATGACTGCCAGAAAAGAGCGCGTGGCTGAAGAAAAAAAATATAGTGAACAGCATAATATACCTTTTTATGAACCAAGCTTGAAATTCTTTGCTGAAAATGACAAGTATTTTAACTACTATGATAATACAGAGAAGAATGAGAGTGACGCAAATATGAATATCAGCAGTATAAAATCTTTGTTTGAAGATGTATCAGGATATAATGTAAAAAATATTTCTTTTTATACAGTTGGTAGCGAAAAAGGTCAAGTTACCTCATCGAATATGAAAGCTATTATATTTGCACTGAAAGAATCCGGAAAGAGATTTGTTGTGCTTGGAAAATGTCATGGTCATTATACAACTATCTTAAATTGTGATGAGAATGGAAAAGTTAATGTAGTCGATATGCAGGATCCTCAGTTACGATTATTTAATAAGATTTACTTCGATTGGTATAATGCATATGATGTGGAATTAGAGAATCTAGGATTTTCACAAGTCATTTTCTTGGAATATTAAATTTAGGATGGTGTTTTTATGTTAAAATATTATTTAATTTTATTCATGTGTTTTATCTTGTTTTCATGTACTAAAGCAGATTTAAATAAGATAAATAAACTGTTAAATAATTATGAATTTGACAAAGTTGAAAAGTTAATAATTGATGGTAAAGTTTCAGATATGGATGGATCAAAGGAACTCTTTTTTGAGTGTTTAAAAAATGAATTGATTCTTGCTGCAAAAAGAAATGATTATGAGTATATAAAAAACATTTTAGATACAAAAGATTTTTCTCAGGAGCAATATGATGAAATCTGTGAATCAATATATAACATTTACAATTCATATAAACCTATTTTAGCCTTGATTGATACAAAATTACCACCGAATACTTTTTGTGGAAGGAACACCCTTTTACAATGTGCTGTGATAGAACAGGATTTAAATTCAATTGAAAGACTAATACAAAAGGGAGCAGATTGTAATCTTCGAGATAGACAAAATGGGTATAATCCTCTTTTTTTATCAGTAGAATATGATGGTCCAAGTAGTTTTGCTATTTTTAATGTTCTTTTAAGAAAAACAAATATATCTATAAATGATTACTTTTCTGGTATTTCTAATTCAAAGAAAATGAATGTTTCAGGTTGGTATTTTGAACATATTTTACAGTTTCGCCAAAAAGATATGTTAGATAAATTCTTAGAGGAAAAAAATAGAAAAGAGATGGTGATAAACCATGACAAAACTCTTGAAGTTTTAACATGGTTCTCTGATTATGAAGATGTTGTGCCAAATAGGTTTATAGAAAATAATTTTAAAATTGATGTTGAATGTGATTATTTTTACATAGCAATTTTGAATTTGAATTATAAAATAATTCCAGAATTAATAAGTAAAAATGTAAGTCCTTTGGTAAATGGTGAAGATTTTATTCATGAATACCTTCATGCCAATCATGAAAAAGAAATCGGAATGTTTGTTCTTGATACTGAATCTGAAAATTATCATAAAATAATATCTCTTACTTCTGTTATAGATGAATATATAGAAACATGGAAAAGGAAATAATAAAGATTGCTTCTATAATTTGACAGTACTAAGATAAACTTAATGGTAATACTAAAAAGTTATGGGAAAGAGTTTATTTAAAAATAAAAAATGCGAAAAGTGCGACCTTCAAATTGCTTTGCAATTTGAAGGATACCGCAATATAATAAAAGTAAAATGAGAGATACGGTTATGGAACAGGATGCGCATGCGCCGAAGGCGCAGACGTTAATAATTTCTACTCATGCAAATGACGGACAAAGTCCGGCGGTTGTTCCGTTTACAGAAGATGATGCATCGTGCGCCAATGGCGCACAAGTTAATAAATACCTTAAACGCAAACGGCGCGTAGCGACGTACACAACTTATACAAAGGTTGAAAAGCTTAACGACAAAACTTACGGAATGAACGAAGGCTGGGGTGTGTTTAATAAAGAAGAGTCAGCAGAAGGCTCGAAAACTCATCACAGAAAGACCGACCGCCGCACCTACGAATGGAATGCAGAAAACCAGCTTGTAGAAACTTCTGACGAAGCCATAACAGTAGGCTACACATACGGTGCAAACGGCAAACGTGCAAGTAAATATACTCATAACAGTGAAACACTTTACTTTAACGACTACTGGGTATGGCACATTGACAATGCGACAAAAGACCGGGGTGGAAAAGTAACAAAGAACATCTATCTTGGAACCGAGCGCCTTGCAAGCCGTATCGGAAGTTACAATACATATGCCGGAGAAGAGAATGAGAATACATTCTTCTACCACTCAGATCACCTTGGAAGTGCACAGCTTGTAACAGACTGTAACGGAGATGAATACCAGAGGATAGAATACACGCCGTACGGTGAAACATGGATAGACTTAAAGACACAGATTTCACTCATTGCAAAGCTTCCTTATAAGTTTAGTGCAAAGGAACTTGATGAAGA
>JAFZLJ010000052.1 GCA_017551545.1 Treponema sp.
GTTACACAGCAGCCTCTTGGTGGTAAGGCACAGTTTGGTGGTCAGCGTCTTGGTGAAATGGAAGTATGGGCACTCGAAGCATACGGTGCTGCTAACACTCTCCAGGAAATGATGACAATCAAGTCTGATGATATGAACGGTCGTTCAAAGATTTACGAATCTATCGTAAAGGGTGATCCTTCATCTCCAATTGGTATTCCTGAATCATTCAACGTACTTGTACAGGAACTCCGCGGTCTTGCTCTTGACTTTACTATCTATGATGCTAAAGGAAAGCAGATTGCCCTTACAGAACGTGACCAGGAATTGATCGAAAAGAATGCTTCCGGTTTTGACAAGGAGGACACAAATGCGTGATGTGCAGGATTTTGACAGCTTAAAGATTAAACTGGCTTCTCCAGAGACTATTCGTTCATGGTCTTATGGTGAGGTAAAAAAGCCTGAAACTATAAACTACAGAACTCTTCGTCCGGAGAAAGACGGTTTGTTCTGTGAAAGAATCTTTGGTACAACTAAAGAGTGGGAATGCTACTGCGGTAAGTTCAAGTCTATCCGTTATAAGGGTGTAATTTGTGACCGCTGTGGTGTAGAAGTTACTCACTTTAAAGTTCGCCGTGAAAGAACCGGACACATTGAGCTTGCAGCACCGGTAAGCCACATCTGGTATTACCGTTCAGTTCCAAGCCGCATGGGTCTTTTGCTTGACCTTCAGGTTGCAGCACTCCGTTCAGTTTTGTACTACGAAAAGTACATCGTTATTGATCCGGGTGATACAGACCTTAAAGAAAAGCAGCTTTTGACAGAAGAAGAATATCAGACAGCATTCGACCACTATGGTAACGCATTTGTTGCCGACATGGGTGCCGAAGCTATTAAGACAATGCTTGAACGCCTTGATCTTGATGAACTTGCTTCTGAACTTCGTCTTAAGATGATTGAAAAGGGCGCTAAGTCTGACAAGAGACTTCTTCGCCGTATTGAAATTGTAGAAAACTTCCGCGCTTCAGGAAACAAAGTTTCATGGATGATTCTGGACGTAATTCCGGTTATTCCTCCTGAGCTTCGTCCAATGGTTCAGCTCGATGGTGGACGTTTTGCTACATCAGATTTGAACGATCTTTACCGCCGTGTAATCAACAGAAATAACCGTCTTAAGAGATTGCAGCAGCTTTCTGCTCCAGACATCATCATCCGCAACGAAAAGCGTATGCTTCAGGAAGCAGTTGATGCTTTGTTTGATAACACAAAGAGAAAGCGCGCAGTTAAGGGTGCTTCTAACCGCCCACTTAAGTCAATTTCTGATCTTCTCAAAGGTAAGCAGGGACGTTTCCGCTTGAACCTTCTTGGTAAGCGCGTTGACTACTCTGGACGTTCTGTAATTGTAGTAGGACCTGAACTTAAGCTGTGGCAGTGTGGTCTTCCTACAAAGATGGCTTTGGAATTGTTCAAGCCATTCCTTATGAAAAAACTCGTTGACAAAGACGTAGTATTCAATATTAAAAAGGCAAAGATGCTTGTAGAAAGCGAATCTCCAGAAGTATTCGCAATCCTTGATGAAGTTGTAAAAGAGCACCCGGTTATGTTGAACCGTGCTCCTACACTCCACCGTCTTGGTATTCAGGCATTTGAACCTGTCCTTGTAGAAGGAAAAGCACTTAAGCTTCACCCTCTTGCTTGTAAAGCTTTCAACGCCGACTTCGATGGTGACCAGATGGCTATTCACGTACCTTTAACACAGGCTGCGCAGATGGAATGCTGGACTTTGATGCTTTCTGCAAGAAACCTTCTTGACCCTGCTAACGGTAACACAATCGTTGCTCCGTCACAGGACATGGTACTTGGTATTTACTACATGACTGCTATCAAGCCAAACGCAAAGGGAACAGGAAAACGTTTCTCTACCCCTGATGAAGTACGCATGGCAGCAGAACTTGGTAATATTGAATGGCAGGCACTTATTAAGGTTCCAGCTCCAAAGGATTCCTTCAACAGTGCAGCTCTTAAAGTAAAGGGTGACAGCGCATTTGTTAGCGGAACTCAGGACTTTAAGGCAGGGGACTTGATTGAAACTTCTGCTGGTCGTCTTGCATTCAACGAAGCAATGCCAGAAGGTATTGATTTTGTAAACCGCCAGATGTACGACAAGTCTTTGAAGAAGATGATCGAACATGTATATCATACAAAGGGCTCTTGGCTCACAATCCAGATGCACGATGCAATCAAGGATGTTGGTTACAAGAACGCTACCTTCTATGGTGCAACACTTTGTATGGATGATATCCTTGTTCCTGCTGAAAAGACAAAGATGGTTGAAGAAGCAAACAAGAAAGTTGAAAAGATTGTTTACGACTACAGCCACGGACGTACAACTGCAGACGAACGCTATAACAGTGTATGTAACATCTGGGCTCGTACAAACGACGAACTCACAAAGATAATGATGGATAACCTTGCTAAAGACAAGGACGGCTTCAACACAATTTACATGATGGCTACATCTGGTGCCCGCGGTTCTCGTGGTCAGATTTCTCAGCTTGCCGCAATGCGTGGTTTGATGACTAAGCCTAATGGTGAAATTATTGAGCTTCCTATTAAGTCTAACTTCTATGAAGGACTTTCGGTTATCGAATACTTTATTTCTACAAACGCTTCTCGTAAGGGTCTTTCGGATACTGCTCTTAAGACAGCCGATGCCGGTTACATGACACGTCGTCTTGTTGATGTTGCACAGGATGTAGTAATCAACGAAGAAGACTGTTCTACAATCAACGGTATTGACTATGCAGCAATTAAGGAAGGCGATGATATCAAAGTTCCATTGCATGAAAGAATTGTAGGACATTTTACAATTGAACGCGTTGTTCACCCAATCACAGGCGAACTCATCTGCGATGTAAACGAATACATTGATGATGATATGGCTAAGAAGATTGAAGAAGCCGGTGTAGAAAAGGTTAAACTCCGCACAGTACTTACTTGTGAAGCTAAACACGGTATTTGTGTTAAGTGTTACGGTAAGAACCTTGCACGCAATAAGATTGTAGAAATTGGTGAAGCAGTTGGTATTATCGCTGCTCAGTCAATCGGTCAGCCAGGTACACAGCTTACACTTCGTACCTTCCACTCTGGTGGTACTGCCGAAATGTCTACAGAAGATAACAATATCGTACTTAAGTTCAATGCAATCTTGAAGGATGTTCAGGGAACTCACGTTGAAACAAACAGAGGTAAAACATGGTTGTTTACACGTAAGGGTTACATGACAGTTATCCGCATTCTTGATGAAGTTGATATCAGCAAAGACGACGAACTTTTAGTAGAAGACGGAATGAGTGTAGAACGCGGAAAGGCAATTCTTTCTCACAAAGGCAAGGAAGTTACATCAACTGTTCAGGGTAAAGTAGTTATCATTGGAAAGAAGATGTACCTTACAAGCAAAGAACAGAAGATTGAAATTGCAAACGGTTCTAAGCTCAATGTTAAGGCTGGAGATATTATTAAGAAGGGTGAACCAATTGGTGAATTTGAACAGTTCATTGATCCAATTATTGCCGAAAGCGACGGATACATTCACTTTGAAGATATCATCGTAGGTTCAACTCTTGATGAACGTGTAGACATGGATACTGGTGCTACAGAACGTGTTATTACAGATCTTCACCTTGATGTTAAACAGCCTCGTATTCTTATTACAGATGAAGCCGGAAACGAAAGAGGTACATACTATCTTCCAGCCGGTGCTACTCTGCTTGTAGACGATAAGAAGAAGATTGCTGCCGGTGTTATGCTTGCTAAGATTCCTAAGGAAGCTGTTAAGTCTCAGGATATTACTGGTGGTCTTCCACGTGTATCTGAATTGTTCGAAGCACGTAAGCCAAAGAATCCTTGTGTACTCGCACAGATTTCGGGAACAGTTAAGTTTGCCGGTATTACAAAAGGTAAGCGTGTAATTACAATCGAAGACGAATACAACAAGAAGTTTACACACTACGTACCAATGACTAAGCGTATGATTGTACGTGATGGTGATAAGGTAGAAGCAGGTGAACAGCTTTGTGCAGGTTCTCCAAACCCACAGGATGTTCTTGCAATCCTTGGTGAAAACGCTTTGCAGAATTACTTGATGGACGAAATCCAGGCCGTATACCGCGCTCAGGGTGTAGACATCAACGACAAGCATATTGGTATTATCGTACGCCAGATGCTCCGCAAGGTAGAAATTGTAGCCGTAGGAGATACACGCTTTATATTCGGACAGCAGGTTGACAAGTACAAGTTCCACGAAGAAAACAACCGCGTAATAGCCGAAGGTGGACAGCCGGCAATTGGTCGCCCAATGTTCCAGGGTATTACAAAGGCTTCTTTGAACGTAGACTCATTCATTTCTGCTGCTTCGTTCCAGGAAACTACACGCGTTCTTACAAATGCCGCAATCTCTGGTGCAACAGACGGCTTGCATGGTATTAAAGAGAACGTTGCAATTGGTCACATGATTCCTGCCGGTACAGGTATCAAGAACTACAAGGATATCAAGCTCTTTGACGAAAGCGCAACAGACTTGGATGTTCAGATGAATGAAATTCTTGAACGCCGCCGTTTGGAAGAAGAAGCTGAAGCAGCCAACGCTGCAGAAGAGCCTTCTTTTGAACACGAAGACAGCGACTAGGACGTCATAAAAAATTGTCATTCCCGGGCTTGACCCGGGAATCTTTTTTTAACCATAGATTGCCACGTTCGCAATCCACATTCCAGAATAAATTTTACAATAACTATTTCTCATAGTATAATTAAACATCATCAAATACCCGGAGAAGTATATTATGAAAAGTTCTGTAAAATCCTTCGCAATCCTTTTTGGCCTTATTGCTGCATTTACTTTTGCGGCCTGTACAGTTTCTGTAAATCCAAAAGAAAGCAAACCTAAATATACTGTTGAGTTTGATTCCATGGGGGGAAGTGCGGTTGATAGTCAGACTGTTGTAAAAGGACAAAAAATTACATTGCCCCAGGATCCAACAAAACCCGAAAACGAAACAGAAGGTTTTGTTTTTGCAAACTGGTATACTTCTACCGATGGCGGTAATACTCTTTCTGAGAGCCCTTTTGATTTTAATACACCAATAAAAGCAAATCTTACTCTTTATGCAAAATGGAATAGTCTTTCTCAAGATGGTAAAATTCCTCTAACACTTGAGTTTATAAGTTCTGGTACTCTTTCTGTCAGCAATCCGTGGAGCACATTAAAATACTCTAAGAATGGAGGAGACTTGACTGATTATACTGGAGATATAACAGTAGCAGCTCGTGATAGGATTTGTTTATATGCACAGGAATCAGAAAATACAGATTCCAGCTATATGAGTATCAACTGCTCTTCAGATTGTTATATATATGGTAATGTGATGAGTCTTGTCTCTTTGAACCCTCAAACCGATGAATGGAATCCTTATGCCTCTTCTGTAAACTCGCATGCGTTTTGGTATTTATTTGACTGGAACAGCCATATTAAAAATCATAGTGAGAAAAAAATTTATCTACCAGCGACAAGGCTCTCTGACTATTGTTACCAGTATATGTTTTCTGGTTGCACCAAATTAAACAGTATAAAATGTTTGGCAACTGATATTTCGGCTAGTGATTGTACAGGCGGTTGGGTTTATATTGTATCTCAAACTGGAACTTTCATAAAAAATAAAAATATGAACGATTGGGCAACCGGTTCTCACGGCATTCCATCAGGCTGGACAGTTAAGGACGCAGAATAGTATTTTATTTGTCATTGCGAGCGTAGCGAAGCAATCAACGATATTTCTAATAGTTAAGTCGTAGATTGCTTCGTCGTTTCACTCCTCGCAATGACATTTTATCTTCTGAATATTTTTCTGTTTTCATTGTGAATACTTGCGAATTTTGGTATAATAGACTGTTACGATGAATTTGGAAAATCCTTTGATTGTTCAAGGTGACCGTTCTCTTTTATTAGACGTGCATGCACCGCTTGCAGAAGAATGCCGTAATGCGCTTATTCCTTTTGCAGAGCTTGAAAAGTCGCCTGAGCATCTTCATACATATAAATTAACTCCTCTTTCTTTGTGGAATGCAGCAAGTGCCGGTTTCAGTGCAGATGATGCCGTTGCAGTTCTTGAAAAATTTGCCAGATACGATGTTCCGCAGGCTGTTGTTGCATGGATAAAAGAAGTTTGCAGTCGTTTTGGGAAGATAAGGTTACTTCCATATGAACAGGAAGAAGAGGAAGGAGAAAAGACTTCTAAAGAACAGTACCTTGTTCTTGTTGCAGAGTCTGAATCTATTTATAAGGAAATTGGTGCGAATACTGCGGTGAAGAAGCTGCTGTGCGGTGACCCTTCGACAGGCTCAGGGACCGCGGAGTTAGCCTACCTTATCAAACTCACTGACCGTGGAACAATAAAGCAGCTGCTGCTTGAGGCTGGATGGCCTGTAAAAGACGAAGTTGCTCTTACAGACGGAGAATCTCTTGAGTTTAATTTACGAAATGATACAGCCAGCGGATCTCCTCTTGTTATACGCGACTATCAGATTAATGCTGCAAAAGCTCTTGTAGGCGATAAGGGACTCGGTACCGGCTTTGGAACAATCGTTCTTCCGTGCGGTTCCGGTAAAACAATTGTGGGCATGCAGATTATGGACATGCTCAAAACAAGCACACTCATAATTACAACAAATATAAGTGCAGTTCACCAGTGGATAGATGAACTCTTAGATAAAACAAATCTTACAAAAGATGACATTGCCGAATATACAGGCGAAAGTAAAGACATAAAGCCTGTAACAATTGCAACATATCAGGTGCTTACATGGCGGCCAGACAGGGAAGGACCGTTCCCTCATTTTTCAATTTTCCATGAACGACCTTGGGGACTCATAATTTATGATGAAGTTCATATGCTTCCGGCTCCTGTATTCCGTGTTGTTGCAGAGCTTCAGGCTGTGCGTCGTGTTGGTCTTACTGCAACTTTAGTCCGCGAAGATGGCTGCGAAGGATATGTATTCAGTCTTGTTGGACCAAAGCGCTATGATGTTCCGTGGAAAGAACTTGAACGGGATAAATGGATTGCCAGTGCTGAATGTATTGAAGTACGCATAGATTTACCGGATTACAAAGAAATAGATTATGCAGTTGCCGGGGCGCGCGAAAAGCATAAGATAGCAAGTCAGAACCCAGATAAACTACCGCTCGTTAGTCAGATAATTAATAAATACAGCGAAGATAAAATTCTTGTAATAGGACAGTACCTTGAGCAGCTTGCAGAAATTGCAAAAGAATTGAAGGCTCCTATAATCACAGGTAAAACTCCAACTGCAGAACGCGACAGAATCTACGGGGAATTCCGTCAGGGAAAAATACGGGTGCTTGTAGTTTCTAAGGTTGCTAATTTTGCAATAGATTTGCCCGATGCTTCTCTTGCAATTCAGGTTAGTGGAACTTTTGGAAGCCGTCAGGAAGAAGCACAGCGCCTTGGAAGAATCCTTCGGCCAAAAGAAAGAACATCACGCTTCTTTACACTTATTACACGAAACACTGTAGAAGAAGAGTTCAGTTCTAATCGTCAGAAGTTCCTGGCAGAGCAGGGTTACTCTTATAGAATTGTCAGATACGCACAAGGGGAAGAGTTATAATGCAAATGGAAAACACTTTACCGGCAGATATAGTTGCCTGGGAACAAAGCATTTCTTCTCTTTCTGACAGCAAGTTTTTTGAAATGGTGCGGCTTTATCTTGGCGAGGTAGAAACTCCTTACAACAAGCAGCGCCTTATTCAGCAGCTTGCAGGCTTTGTAAAAAATGAAACAAACGCACAGAATATAATTTCGCTTATTGATGAATTTGATATTGAAGTTCTTACAGTGCTCTGGTTTATTCCAAATGCAACGCAGGAAACTCTTGTTCAGTTTTTTAGTGGTCAGTATACAATGGCCGAGCTTTTTGCAGAGCTTTCAAACCTAATGGCGCGTCTGCTTGTTTACGAAAAATCAGATGAGCATGGAGCAAAAAAGTTTTTAAAAATAAATCCGTTTATATGTGAGCGTCTTAGTAAATATATAAATCTTTCAAATATTGTACGACCTTCCGATCCTGTACAAAAATCAATTGATGATGTATTTACAATTTCGCCTGATTTTCTTTCGGCATTTATTTCTTTTATAAACACAAAAGGCTGTGCCTGCAAAATGGACGGCGAAGTAAAAAAGAATTCTCTTGCTAAAATAAAATCGGTTTTTCCCGGACACGAAAAAGCAGTTCAATTAATTCTTATTGCATTCATTAATTTGAATCTTGTCCGCGAAGGTGTAAAAACTTATGAAATTGATAAAAAACGCTTTGAGCTATTTGCAGCGCTGGAACCACAAAAACAGTATGCGCTTCTTTGTGCTGCGTCGTGTTCAAGATTCAGTCGTGAAGGCCTTAAAAAAGAAGCTCAGCTTTTGCTCGACACCTTGAGCTCTGTTGGAAGCGATAGTTATACTCTTGCAAATCTGGTGCGCATTGGATTCCTTGTTGGTAACAGAAAATCAGAAAGTGTAAAAACTTCTTCAAAATCGCGATTCAGCCGTATGCTTGAAGCTGCCCGAAATGAAAATGAAATTTTACCAGAACAGGCTGGTTCCCTTGTAGAACGCATGCTTGATTCTGCTGTTGTTCTTGGACTTTTACAAAAATCAGGAAAAGATGATAAAGGTAACGAAGTTTATTCCTGCAATCACATTTTTGAAAGTGAACACAATCAGACAAAAAATATAAACATTGATTCAACATTTACTGTAAGCATAATGCCAGGGCTTTCTTTAAAGGAGCTGCTGCCGCTTACAGAATTCCTTGAAATTAAAAGCTTTGGAGTTGTTACAGAATATGAGATTTCGCGCAATTCGGTTTCGCTTGCTTTTGATAAGGGTTGGAATGTAGAAAAAATTAGTACGGAACTTCAAAAGTATACTGATTATGATTTACCTCAGAACTTAAAAATTTCTATAAGTGAATGGTATGAAGCTTACAGTTCTGCAATGCTTTATAAGGGCTATGTGCTCAAGGTTGCAAAAAAGAATATTGGCATTGTAGAAAAAAATCCAAAAATCAACTGTCATATAAAAGAAACTCTTGCAGATGGAATTTACCTTTTAGACATTCCGCTCGAAGCAGACATAAATGATTTTGTAGAAGAAAGCGGACTTGATTTTATGGGGCGTGTAAAAGATTCATTTACTGATGGAGAAAAACTTGATTTTCCGGTTTTGACGGGTGGGGTGCCGTTGCAAATCGGCCCTTCGACAGGCTCAGGGACCGGAGCTATTAATTTCCATGACGCGGGCCAACTCTTAAATTCCCTAAAGGCCGAACTTAAAAACCTTGACCTTACAAAAAATCAGCGGGAGATTCTTGAAAACAGAATCCGTAACAGGCTTATTCTTACAAAAGAGCAGCTTGCAAATACTTCGGTAAGGCTTGAAATTTTGGAAGCAGACGGAATGGACTTTAGCGGAAAGCTTCATCTTTTTGAAGCTGGTCTGAAAGAAAATGATATGATGGAAATTACGCTGCCGCAATTCGACAACGAAAATGAATATTTTAAAGTAATTGGTCGCACGCTTGGCATTACAAAGCAGACAGGAGATGCAGTTGTTCGCTTCCAGGTATATCCGACAAATGAAATTACAAATTTTGTTGTGAGCAGGATTACATATTTAAGAAGACTGAGGTTTTAGAAATATTTATGGAAGTATATATTATCCGACACGGAAAAACAGACTGGAACAAAGAATGCCGCTTTCAGGGTGCAAAGGATATTCCGCTTAATGAAGAAGGGCGTGCTGCTGCCGTAAAGCTTGGCGAGCGTTTGAAGGACATTCATTTTGATGAAGTTTTTTCTTCACCGTTGAGCCGGGCATATGAGACGGCGTGTATTGTATCTGGGGCGGCCCTTCAGAGTGCGGTTCCTGAGCTTGTCGAAGGACAGGGCCCCCGAAAAAATGAACTCCTCACCGAAATAAGCTTTGGCGAAATGGAAGGTGTTCCGTTTGATCAGTGGATGAACACCGACGATCCAAGAAAATACTTTTTTGAAAAACCAGGTTTGTATGTTCCTCCAAAGGGCGGTGAAACTTTTGAGTCAGGCTGTGAACGAACCCGGGAATTCATTCATACAGTGCTTGAACCATACTACAAAAAAAATCCGGATGCAAGGCTTATGGTTGTAGCTCATGGTGCAATTCTTGCAGCGCTTATGTGTGTGCTTGAAAACCGTGGAATAGACAACTTCTGGGGGCAGGGACTCAAAGGTAACTGTGAAGAAACAATTTATAATTATGATGGAAAATCGTGGACACTTGTTTCTGAAGATAAGCCGCAGGTAAATCCTTATATGAAAATTATTGCAAAGGAAGCAACTGCTTCTGCAGAACAAGCAGCAAATGCTGTAAGAAAGGGCGGGGTAGTAATTGTCCCGACCGACACAGTTTATGGATTTAGTGGTGATGGCGATAAAATCCGTTCTATCAAGGGACGTTCCGAAACAAAGCCGTTTATTCAGCTTATTGCAAAACCGGAAGACCTGAGGCTCTACACTGATGACACCATACCAGAAAACCTGCTTTCAAAGTGGCCGGGCGCGCTCACAATTATCGTAAACGACAAACGTGGAGGAACTACTGCCTTCCGTTGCCCTGGTGATGAATGGCTAAGGCATGTAATTTCACTTTGCGGGGCTCCTATTTACAGCACAAGCGTAAACCGCTCTGGAAAGCCCGTGCTCGATACAGAAGCAGAAATTGTAAAAGAGTTTGGAAGTGAAGTAGACCTTATCATCACAGACGGTGACAAAAAAGGTGCAAAACCTTCAACTTTAGTTAGCATTGCAGACGGTACAATAAAAGTCTTAAGACAAGGAGACGTTCAAATATGAAAACATTCATCGAAAAAATCTGGGAGCCCGGCGAATATAATTACGCAGCCGCTTATGGTTTTGAACCAAACATTCACGGCTTTATTCACGAAGACGGAGTGCGCGACTGTATGCTTGTTATTCCAGGCGGCGGTTACTGTATGTGCGTTCCACCGGAAGCAGAAATCGTAGCAAAAAGTTTTTATGAACGCGGAATGAATGCTTTTGTTTTGACATACACAACAGATATCACAATGTCTGTTCCTCTTAAAAAGCAGCCATTGTTTGATGCAGCCCGTGCAGTGCGCTTTATCCGTAGCCGAGCGAAAGAATACTCTCTTACAAACAAATTAATCATCTGCGGTTTTTCTGCCGGTGGTCATGTTTGCGGAACTCTTGCAGTACACTTTGACGACGCTGCAGAAAGCAATCCAAAATACAAAGACATTTCCTGCCGCCCTGACGGAGTAATTCTTTCATACCCTGTTATCACAACAGGAGAATTCACACATATTTATTCTGTATGGGCACTTATTGGACAGAATGCCTCGGCCGCAGAAATGGATTATTTTTCATTGGAAAAAAATGTTACAGAAAAAACTCCACCTTGCTTTTTGTGGCAGACAGCAACAGACAATCTTGTACCTGTAGAAAACAGCTATCTTTTTGCACGCGCGCTTAAAGAAAAGGGAGTTCCTTTTGCACATTATGTTTTCCCAGAAGGCTGGCATGGACTTAGCGTTGCAACGCTGGACTTTTTCAAACAAAACTTTGGCGAAGAATATACAATGGAACAGGTGCGCCTTGCAGTAAAAGCTGTAAAAGAAGGAAAGGGTATAAATGTTTCGGAGCAGAGATGTGAAGAACTTAAAGCTCAATTTGCAGATGACGCAGAACAGCCGGCTCCTCCACCATTTTCACCTGAAGAAATGGCAGCTAAGTTTGCAGATGTTGCGATGTGGCCGGATTTAGCAATTAACTGGATTGCTTCGCTTCGCTCGCAATGACGGTAGACCGTTACTTCCGTCTAACTTCAAACTCCTGGGTGTTTTTGCGGGCCTTTTCGTTTGTTTCGTTCTGATATTTGTAGTGTTCGTAAAGCATTTTCTGGGCACGAACCTTTGAAGAACGTTTAGCGTCTATTGGCTCCCAGGTTCCGTTTGACTGCAAAACTTCGGCATTTGTGTTGTCTTCAAAATACATATCAAGCCATGACTTTACCTGACGGAATGCTGTTTTATCAAGAATAGGGAACATAAGCTCAATGCGGCGGTCTAAGTTTCTGCTCATCCAGTCTGCACTTGAACAGTAAAGCTCCGGAGTTCCTGCATTCTGGAAATAGAAGATTCGTGCGTGCTCAAGGTAGCGGTCTACAATAGAAACAACACTTATATTTTCACTCAAACCTTTAACTCCAGGAACGAGCATACAGATTCCGCGTATATTAAGCATAACCTTTACACCAGCCTGACTAGCCTTGTACAAAGCATTAATTACTTCTTCGTGAGTAAGACTGTTCATTTTTGCAATAATCAGTCCCGGCTGCTCAGGAGTGCTTCGTTCAATTTCACGTTGAATCATGTTCAGGATTCTGTCTTTCAAAGTAACAGGTGCCATACCAAGATGCTTCATATTCTGCAAAGTAGAATAGCCTGTTACAAGATTAAAGAACAACGAAACGTCATTAGCAATTTCCTGATTTGCTGTGAACAACGAAATATCAGAATACAATTTTGCAGTTTTAGTATTGTAGTTTCCTGTTGCAAGGTGAACGTATCTGCGGATTGTATCTGATTCACGGCGGATTACCATTAAAACTTTTGCGTGAACTTTAAGATTAACAAGACCATATATAACAGTAACGCCTGCCTGTTCAAGCTCATTGGCCCAGGCAATGTTGCGCTCTTCGTCAAAGCGGGCTTTAAGTTCAACAAGAACAACTACCTGTTTTCCACGCTGTGCTGCCCGTTCAAGTGCATCAATAATCGGGGAATTACGGCCTGTGCGGTACAAGGTCATTTTTATTGCAAGAACGTTATCATCATCTGCGGCGTCATTTAAGAATTTTACAACCGGTTCATAAGATTCATATGGTACATGAAGAATCTTGTCATGAAGCTTAAGTGTGTCCCAGTAAGGTTCATCTTCGGGAAGATCTACAGGGTAAAAGTGTTCCCATTCTTCAAAACTAAGGCGGCCTGTTTCGTCGGCATCGCGAAGTTCAAGAAGTCCGCTTGGGTCAAGCATTCCTTCTGTTTTGTAAACATCTTCTTCTGTAAGCTCCAGATGCTGCATAAGAAAATCGCGAAGTGTTTTTGAAGTTCCGTTGCACTGCATTTGAACAGGGAATGAAGATTTTCGCTGAATCAAAACATCTTCCATTGCATGAATAAAGTTTGAACCGGAATCTTCATCAACGGCAAAGTCGGCATCGCGGGCAACTTTAAATACAAGTGTTTCTTCAACTTCAAAGCCCGGGAACAGCTGGGTTCCGCAGAAGGTAATAATATCATCAATCATTGCAAACTGGCGGGCTTTTACTCTTCCATCTGTAGGGAGCCAGTACAGCTTTGAAATACCGCTTGGAATTTCTACAAAAGCAATTCGCGGCTGGTCATCATCTCCCTTAAAAATTTCAGAAGTTGTTTTAATTCCGGCAATAGGCTTAAGAAGGAAGCCTGCATAAACATCAAGATTTTTTATATGAGGAAAAGGTTCTGTGTCTGTTCGAAGCGGTGTCAAAAGCGGAAATATTTCTGAACGGAAAAGCTTCTGCAAATATTCAGTTTGCTGCGGAGTGTACTGATCAGGTTTTACATAAACAAGACCTTCTTTTCCAAGGGCGGGCAATAAATCATTTACAAGACATTCCTGCTGCTGGCGGATTATCTGGTGAGCGCGGGCACTAATACTAGAAAGCACCATTTTTGGAGTAAGCCCCGAAGCATCTGCAAAATCGGGATTTGATTCAAGCATTCGTTTTGTAGCGGCTACACGTACCTGGAAAAACTCGTCAAAGTTAGAAGAGACAATTGAAAGAAACTGAAGTCGCTCCAATAGAGGAAGCTCTTTGCGCAACCCCTGCTTTAGTACTCTGGCGTTGAATTCCAGCCACGATAATTCTCTGTTAAAAAATATTGTTTCTATCATAGTAAATCCCTTTTAAAAAAAGATTATCGGGTCAAGCCCGATAATGACAAATCCTGTCATTGCCGGGCTTGACCCGGCAATCTCTCATAACAAAATTACCTTATAACCAAAAATGCTTTCGAACATGCCCGACTTTTCGCTCATGGCAATTTTTTCAAGTACGGTGTTCTTTGATTTTTTTGTCTGAAGATACATCGTGTTGTCCTGAAACTTTATGCTGAAGTCGTTGAACTTCTGGATATGTCCGCGGTCCATGGCATCGGCAATTCGCAAAATGGCAGTAAGCTTCAAAATAGTCATTCGGTCGGAACGAGGCAGCATAAGGAAACTGTCTTCATCCTGTGGAACCGAACTACCTTTATGATATTTTGCAATTTCAGAAACGATTGTATTATCTTTGCGTGACAATCCAAAAATCTCTGAATTACGGATTATATAACTTGAATGAATATTATGGTTGTCGTAGCGTATAAACGCCCCGATATCATGCAGAATTGCAGCTGTTTCAAGAAGTGTACGCGCGTGTTCATCAAGGGCAATTTCTTTTTTCAAAGTATCATAAATCTTGGCAGCAATCATTCGTACACATTCTGCGTGGCTTTCGTCCCCATGATATTTTCGCAGGAGGTTTCTTGCAGAGGCAGTAATCTGCATGTCGAATTCCTTCTGGAGTTCTTCATTTTCTGTAGAAATCTGACTGAGCAATATTCCATTACGGATATTTGTTTCAGGAACTAAAATTGTCTGAACTTTTGTAAGGTGAATAAACAGGTTGTAAATTAAAAGACTTGTCTGGAGTGTTTCTGCTTCTGCATAAGGAATCTTAAAGCGGGCAACACATTCATCAACAGAGTATTCCTGAATATCCTGAACAAAGGCATCAAAAGCATCGCGTTCAATTGACCACAAGAAAGTAGAAACAGGCTTTCCAATAAGAAGCGCCGTCATAGTCAAATCCTGGCCAACTGCAATAAACTGCTTTACCTTTGAAAGATCAATTTCACTTTCGAGCGAACCCTTTGTGTTGTTTATAGACTCTTCAATATAGCGCTGAATATCATCATAAGAGGTAGTAAGATTTTTCATCTGCTGTTCAATACGAACAGTTCCAAGACGCAGCGAATGAACCCCCGCCATCTTACCGTTTGAAATCATCATCATTTCGGTGGTGCTTCCGCCAACAACAAGAATCATTGTATCTTCAGTTTTAAAATCAATCGGCTGATCTTTTATGGCTTCGGTTACTGCAAGGTACATGAGCTTGTTTTCTTCTACGCCGTCTACAATCTGAATTCTAAAGCCTGTCTGTACGCGGATACGGTCCATAACAGGGTCACTGTTTTTTGCATCGCGGAAGGTACTTGTTGCAAAGCAGGTAGTTTCGGCAGGAGTTATTCCCCAACCGGCAAGCTGCTCCTTGTAGCGCAAAAGCGTTTGAATAAGCAGACCCTGTGTTTCTTGAGAAATCTGTCCTGTAGTGATAGTGTCTTTACCAATAGATAAAGGCACATCGGAGCGGTCGAGGACATTCTGTTTTCTTTCCTGTGTGAATTCGGCAACCAGGAGACGCACCCCAGTCGAACCGATTTCAATGACAGATTCAGGGGTCGCCATAAAAATCTCCTGCTGACTATAGCTTGTCTATAAGCATAGAGCATTTGCCCGACGGAATAGGCAAAGTCTTTTTCTTCTGGTCCAGGATATTGATTGTAAAGTAATAGAGCTTTTCGCTTTCCATCTGAATGCCCCAGCCACGGTCGCTCTTGTTGCTCAAAATTGTGATGAGGTTTCGTTTAAGAGAAAGTTTTTCAATACCCATGATTTCAAGGTTCGGAATAATCCAGTCTACAGTCTTGCGTGGAAGGCTTATAGAAAGTCCGATTATGTTTTCAATCATCAAGGCGATTGTAGAAAGTCCTGCTGTAAGAATGTAGCGCTTGCGTGGGAAGTTTGGTTTGCCTTTAAGAACAGCTTTTCCTTCTTTTGTAGGAAGATATGCTTCCCAAAGGTCACCGGCCTGCTTAGAATCGTTTGGCATAAGTCCGTCGAGTACATAATAAAGGTGGCGGATTGCACATTCGCGGGCAAGCTCATATTTTCCGTATTTTTCAAGGCCTTTTATAACCATAAAGTTAAATGCTGGGAAAACGCTTCCACAGTAGCCGTTTCCATCTTCGCGGAAGTTAGGGTCATCTGCACTCAGCGATGGGAATGGATGATCTGTACCAAATGAATCAGGATCATTCAAGTGATTAACAAGCTCTTCTGCTTTGTCTGCGTTTGGAATTTCTGCAAGCATTGGCCAGAAACCGGCAATTGTCTTTGTTTTAAGACGGTTCTGACCTTTGTCCAGATCGTAGTAGAAGTTTGTATCACTATCCCACATGAGGGAGTTTATTCTGGTTTTAATAGAGAAATACATCTTGCGGTACTGGAAGCTCAAATCTTTGTCGTTCAAAATATCACCCAGTGCCGACATATATGATGCGTTAATTGCCATACAGGCGTTAAAGTCTACAGGATAAACAGCGTCTTTGCGTGGAGAGTTTGACATACCGCTTGCTGCTGCCGGAACTGCATACAAACCGTTGTCTTTCTTGAAATTTGCATCAATCCAGGCCATGTATTTAAGAAGGGTAGGCATAACCTCTTTGATTCGTCGCTTGTTTGCAGACTTGTGGTAAAGGTTATATTCGGCCCATGCAAAAAGAGGCAGGTCAAGACCGTTCGGATTCTTTTTATCTACAACCGGTTCGTTTGTAGAAACATCATATCTATTACGGATTGCACCGTCTGCTTCCTGACGTGCATAAAAATAATCCAAATTATTGCAGGCATCAAAATTCCTGTTAGAGTAAACGAGAAAGAATGAAGAAAAAATAGATTCAAACTGGTTTATTATCATCTTTCCATTTTCGGGATAAATAAATAATCCGTCGTTTGACTGTTCGCCTGTAGCAGGATCAGTCCAGAAAGCTGAAACCCAGGACCAGGTTTTATTATAAATATCTACAAAATCCTGATCATAAAAATGAATCTGGGGAAAATCGTGCTTGTTCACAATAACTCCTAAACTTGTTTTAAATAAATAGAAATTTTCTCTCTATATATAGTATAACACAGAATTTTCAAAAACGGTGAAAAAATTGATAATATTTTATAAATTTTTTTTATTTTGTCTAGGGGTCAATCGTTAATAAGCCAATCAGGTCTACTAAAAATACTCTTTAAGAATATCTTTAGCGTAATTGCTGTATTCCGGATCGTCAGAGGCAGCCATAATTTCGTAGTATTTTTTAGCTGCAGCGGTGTCTCCAAGATTGTAGTTGATTCGGGCTATGTTGCTCAAAAGAATCATGTCTGAAGGATCAAGCTCGTAGCCGCGTTCAAAATATGTTCGGGCTGCTACAAGATCATTCAGGAGCAAGGCAGAAATTCCGGCATCATTATATGCAATAACATCTTTTGGATATTCCTTTGTATAAAGCTTTGTAATTTCCATCATGTATGGGTATGCAGCAGGGTCGCCGGTGTTGTACCATTTTACAAAATATTCATGGATGCTTTCGGGGAAGCCGATGCGCTTTTCTTTTGCAGACTCATTAAATGACCACAACCAGGAATCTGCATATTTTTTGTTGAGTTCAAAAGTTGTTTTGATTACTTCTGCCTGCTTGTCATATTCACCGCGCATAAAATAGAACTGAGCTTTTCCAAAATACAAATCAAGGCGTTTTGGATTATACGAAATTCCTTTATTAAGATAATCAAATGCAAGCTGCGAATTTTCATCGTCGTATTCAATTACAGAATAGATGTAAATACTGTCGCCTTCATCGTTTTTCGCAGTAAAATATTTACCCTGATAACCATCAGGCAAAAATGATTCAACATGCATCTGCTCAAAAGAGGCCTTGTCTATATACATATTAAAATAGCATACATATAATTCAGGATCTTTTTCATCTTCCAGCTGCCACTGTTCAAGGAATGCTTCGGCTTCTTCGGCTTTGTCGTTATTCCACAATTCCCAGAAGTGATTATAATTGCTTTGTGATTTACTGCTTTTTTCTGCTTTTGCATTTGAAGCGCAGCCCAATAAAAGTAATGGTAGTAAAACTAATAAAAATTTTTTCATAGTTTTCTCTCCTATTCCCCTAATTTTTTTATTTTGGTATTATTATTTATTATGTCAGATTTGAATGAACAGAACAATAGCCCTAGAGCAGAAAACAAAATGGGGTACATGCCTATTGGCAAGCTTTTGATTTCTATGTCGCTGCCAATGATGATTTCAATGTTCGTGCAGTCGCTTTACAATATTGTAGACAGTATCTTTGTTGCACGTATTTCGGAGAATGCGCTTACTGCAGTTTCCATTGCTTTTCCAATTCAGAACCTTATGTTCTCGGTTGCACTTGGTACGGCTGTAGGTATTAACTCTTTGCTTTCGCGTCGTCTTGGAGAAAAGAATTTTGAAGAAGTAGATAAGGTTGCAAATAACGGTGTACTCCTTGCAATCTGCGGCTTTATTATTTTTATGATTGTTGGATTTTTTGTTCCGCGTCCTTATTTTGAAAGCCAGACTGATAATGCAGAAATTATTGAATACGGCGTTACTTATATGCGCATTTGTCTTGTTGCGTGTGCCGGAGTTTTTGGAGCAATTACTTTTGAACGACTTTTGATTTCTACAGGTAAGACAGGCCTTTCTATGGTTTCGCAGCTTACCGGTACAGCATTCAACCTTGTGTTTGACCCGATTTTGATTTTTGGTCTGCTCGGATTTCCTGCTATGGGAATTGCCGGTGCGGCTGTAGCAACAGTTCTTGGTCAATTTGCGGCTATGACTGTTTCGCTTATTTTGAATGTACGCAAGAACAAGGAGATTCATCTTTCGTTCAAGGGACTCAAGCCCAACGGACAGATTATCGGAAAGATTTACGCAGTTGGTGTTCCTTCGATTATCGTGATGTCTATAGGTTCAATTCTGGTTTACTTCCTGAATATTATTCTTGGTTCATTTACAACAACAGCAATTGCAGTTTACGGTGTTTACTTTAAGCTTCAGAGCTTTGTATTCATGCCTGTATTTGGTTTGAATAATGGTTCTGTTCCTATTGTTGCCTATAACTACGGAGCCCGCAACCGCAAGCGTATTACAAGAACAATTTTCCTCAGCTGTTTTGCAGCCTGTGCAATTATGCTTGTCGGAGTTCTTGTGTTTGAATTGTTCCCGGCCCAGCTGCTTGCTTTGTTTGCCGCTTCTGATGAAATGCTTAAGATTGGTATTCCGGCCCTGCGTATTATTGCCATTCACTTCCCGATTGCTGCATTCTGTATTATTCTTGGTTCTGTATTCCAGGCTCTTGGAAAAGGTATTCAGTCAATGGTTATAAGCTTTGTGCGTCAGTTGATTTTCCTTCTTCCTGCTGCATGGCTTTTGTCGCTCACAGGAAAGATTGACAACATCTGGTGGTCATTCCTTATTGCCGAAGCTCTTTCTCTTGTTGTTTCCCTGATTTTGCTTAAGCCGGTGTATGATAAAGAAATTAAGACGATGAGTAATTAGGTTCGTCATTGCGAGGAGCGCAAGCGACGTGGCAATCCACATAGGAGAATGCCTTTTTGTATGTGGATTGCCACGCCCTGCGGGCTCGCAATGACATGGACGGTGCTTTTAAATCATGAAGTTATATATTTCCGACCTGCATTTCTACCACAGCCAGCTCAATACCTCGCTTGATATGCGGGGGTTTGAGTCTGCAGAAGCAATGAACAGCTACATGATTTCTCAGTGGAACTCTAAGGTTCAGGGCGGCGACATTGTAATTGTAATCGGGGACTTTATTGGCAGCAAAAAACCGCATGAAGTAAACGCCATTTTGCGAAAGCTCAACGGAAAGATTTGTTTGATTGAAGGAAATCACGACAAGGATTGGCTCAACAAAGATGGCGTAGATTTTGACCGTTTTGAATGGATTAAACCATATGCCGAAATTGAAGATCACGGAAAAAATGTTATATTAAGTCATTATCCAACCTTCTGTTATAACCACCAGCATACGCGCGACACAAACAACCAGCCTAAAACCTACATGCTCTATGGTCACGTTCACAACAGTCCCGATGAAAAACTCGTAAATGAATTTCAGGAAATCACCCGCCGCACAGTCGTAACAAATGTAAAAGGCGTTACCGGCCCCATTCCATGCCAGATGATAAACTGCTTCTGTATGTTCAGTGATTATAAACCTTTGTCGCTTGAAGAATGGATTGCAGTAGATGCAGCGCGACGTGAAGCAATGAAAAAATAACTCTACAAAGCGTAGGTTGTATTGTTTGCCTTGAGGTTGTATTGTGTAAATGCAGCTGCAAAAAATGGAGGCATTTATATGACAAACCAATACATAACCGGCGCAATGATTAAACGTTTGCGTGAACAAAGAAAAATGACGCAGGCAGAGCTTGCAGAAAAAATATTCGTTACAGATAAAGCAATTTCTAAATGGGAAACAGGAAGAGGATATCCTGATGTTTCGCTTATTGAACCGCTTGCAAAAGTACTTGGTGTTTCTGTAATTGAATTACTTTCGGGGCAGGATGTTGTAAATACAAACCGTGTTGCAAATATGACAAAGCTTAAGCTTTATGTTTGTCCTGTTTGCGGAAATATAATTCAAAGTACAGGTGAAGCAGTTGTAAGCTGCTGTGGAATTACGCTGCCGGAACTGGAAGCAGAAGAGCCGCAGGAAAATGATAATGTGCATCTTGCAACAATCGAGAAAGTTGAAGATGAATATTATATTACAATTCCTCACGAAATGACTCGTATGCATTATATTTCTTTTGTTGCAGCAGTACGGACAGATGGCTTTGAAATTAAAAAGCTGTACCCCGAGCAGGATGCACAGGCCAGATTCAAAATAAGTGGTACAAGAGAAATTTTATATTACTGTAATCATCACGGATTGTTCAGGGTGAAGTTATAACTATTTTGAATCGTCTTTTTCAATCGGCGTGTTGTGAATATATTCCTGGCGTGCGGCTTCAATTTCTTCAAAGGTCCAGTGGCGTCCATTAGCGGCACGCATGCCAGGGCATTCTGTTGCAACTTCGTCCCAGGTTTGTTTATCTTTTAGAATCCATGCCCAGAAAGGATAAGTGCGGCATTGGCTTGGTCTGCCTTCGTAAACAGTGCAGCCGTTGTCCCAGAAGATGCAGTCATAGTTAGGCTTTTCTAACAAAGCAAGAACCTGTTTGCCGTAATAGTAGTCAGCCCAGCGGCAGTATTTTTTTATAAAATCCTGCTCCGACATTTTAAGATGTTCACAAAGCCTGTCCAGATCTGCACGCGAAAGGTATACATACCCTGGTGAATGCCCGCAGCAAAACGAGCAGCGCTGGCACGAGAAGTTCAGGCCGTTTTTGTAAAAGCAATTGTCTGGGGATTCCATAAATACCTCTTGAGTATATTTTACCACGAATTGAAAAGAAAATCTGTGTTTCGTTTGAAATTCTTTGATATAATACAGGCATGAATATTTACGTCGATTTTGATGATTGTCTTTGCGAGACAGCCCGATATTTTTCTAAGCTTGCGGCCCGGCTTTATGGAGTTGATGTGCCCTACGAAAAAATCAGATATTTTAATCTGCAAAAATCGTTTTCGTTGCCTGATGACAAATACGATGAGCTTATGGTTGAGGGGCATAAACCGGAAGTGCTTTTATCTTTTGAAGAAACGCCTGGTGCAGTTGATACAATCAACACCTGGCTAAATAAAGGACATGATGTAAAAATAATAACAGGCCGCCCAATGAGTACATATGATGTTTCAAGAGCCTGGCTTGATGAGCATGGCCTTGACCGCGTTCAGATGTACTGCCTTGATAAATACGGCCGCGATAATTTTATAAAAAACAGCACATTTGGTCTTAAGCTCGAAGACTATTACAAAATGCATTTCGATTTTGCCGTTGAAGATTCTCCTCACGCCTTTAAGTTTTTTGATCATTTGCCAGATCTTAAAGTTCTGGTTTTTGACCGCCCATGGAATAAAGACTGTGAGTTCCCAGGCCCAAATTACAAAAGATGCCCTGACTGGAAAACAATAAGCGGGAATGTAGGCTGATCAGGAGTGAATCCACGCCTTTTTAAATGTGGTGACATTGAATATATCATAAGATATGATATAATATTTTACATAAGAAAAGACATAATATAAGGGGGCAAAAATGCCAAATATTCGTCCTGTTTCTGATTTAAGAAATTATGCTTCTGTTTTAATGGAAGTCCGCGAAAACGAACCTGTTTATCTTACAAAAAATGGCCGTGGTTCTTATGCCATTGTCGACATCAAAGAATATGAAGATTTCGAAAAAACAAAGGCATCGCTAAAGCTTATGTACGAGCTACAAAAAGGTAAGGTCTCAGGCGAAACAAAAGGCTGGCTTTCAGAAGAAGATGTAGAAAAACATTTTGAGGAAAAATTTAATGCCTAATACAATTCATTATTCTCCAGAAGCGCTTATCGACATGGATAAAACATATGATTATATCCGCATTGAATTGCAAAATCCTATTGCTGCAAAAAATACAATAGATGGCATAAGAAATGCAATTCAAGATTTAAAAACTCTGGATAATATTGGTGTAAAGGTCTTTCTTCCAAACGGACTTGAAACAGCATATCGTTTCATTCATTTCAAAAAATATCTGATTTTTTACCGCCAAGTTGAACATGATGTTTTTATTGATAGAATTATGCATGGATCAAGGGATTATATAAACGTCTTGTTTGGTAGTGAGATTGAATAATCAAATAATATGAAAAGTTTTTATAGATAATAATAAGAACTGAGTTTTACGAACGCAATTTTTATGTTATAATAATAACTGTGAGGTTAATTATGAAAAAGGCATTTGTTTTTTTACTAATTCCTTTTGTTTTTTTTGGTTGCGGATTAGGGATTATTGATTATCAATTGATAAATAAAACTGATTATGATGTAATTTTGATTGATAATTCTGATTATGATAAAACTGAATATGAAGTAACTGCTAATAGTACACGCAATATCAGACGCTATAATACAGGTCATTTTTCAATAAAAAATTGTACATACCCTATAACTATATCTAATGGTTTTTCTTCTTCTGTAATAGATTATTTACCAAAATATGAATTAAAAATAAATAACACAACCAATAAAACATATAAACTTACAATAACAAATGATTTTCAGGGTGATTATACAATTACAAGTAATCAAACAACATCACTAAGTATTTATAAACCAAGTGTAAAAGTTAATGATTTACATATATTTTTTAATGATACTGAAATAAACAATTTCATATTGCAGAATAATACAATAATCATTGTAGAATAATACCCTCCTGTATTTTTTTACACGCGTAATGTTACTTTATATAGATTTCGCGTGTAAGGAAAAGCAGCGTTGAGTTGCATGGGCACGCGAAAATTGTTACATAAGTACATTTGGCGTGTCTCGGTAGAAAAAAAAGAATTCTTAATACACGCGGAATGCGTTCTTTAGTTCAAATCACGTGTAAATAATCAAGAGACAGATAATTGTATACACGCGAAACTATAGTCTTTCTAGAGAACGCGTGTCTGAACAGAAAGGAAAAGTATTCTTAATACACGCAGATTGTGTCCTCTAGATAAATCCGCGTGTATATAACAGTTAATTAGAATATTACATACACGCAGTATATGTAATTGTTACTCTTTTGCGTGCCTTTTGTTATAAGAGATTCCAATTGTTTAATAAAAGATGAGTTTTCTGAAGAACGAAAAGAAAACTTGAATTAACGCTTGAATCAGTTATAATAGATGCAGGGGCCATTTATGAAGAAAGTATTTTTAATTACACTTGTATTTATTTTCGGTGCATTGTGTTTTGCAGAAACTAAAAAAGAAACTTGCCAGAAAATGGTAGTTACCTTGTTTGACAAAGGCTCTTGCATAATATTTGAGATTCCAGAACAGACAGCAGTCGTGCCAAAAACTGCGATAGCAACAATCAGACTGTATGACGATTATATGCAGATTCTTTATATTGCAAAAGATGGCTGGAATTATGTCTATTATTCTGGATGCGAAATATACCTAGATAAAAACAACAATCTAGTAATAAAAGGCGAGTTCGAACAATAACCACACTTTTTTCCATTCTTCATTCATCTCTTGTCTTTTTGAAAAAGATTGTCGGGTCAAGCCCGACAATGACAGAACTTTGTCATTCCCGCGCTTGACGCGTGAATCTATTACTTTGAAAGTAAATTATTCAAATGCTCTACAAAGGCTGCTGGTTCTTTAAGTTCCACGCCTGCTATGAGCAATGCCTGACTCAACAAAACCTCAGAAACATCTGCGATGAGTGCTTCGTCGTCGCTGTCTTTGATCTTTGCAAGAATAGGGTGGTCGCCGTTTACTTCAAGGATTGGCTTGAGTTCCGGACCGGCCTGGCCCATGGCCTTCATCATCTGAATCATCTGGTAGCTTGGGTCGTTTTCGTCTACTACGATACATGACGGATTGTTGCCGCTCAAAGTTTTAGAAAGCTTAACTTCCTTTACCTTTTCGCCAAGAGCTTTCTTGATTTTGTCTGTTACAGGCTTGAAGGCTTCTTCCTTCTTCTTAGCTTCTTCTTTGTTGTCTACAAGATCTTCATCAGCGCCACTGCGGTTTACTGCCTTGAGCTCGTAGTCCTTGTATTTGCCAAAGCCTGGAATAACGATGTCGTCAATGTCGTCATCCATAATCAAAACTTCAAAGCCCTTGTCTGTGTAAGCCTTCAAAAGTGGGTTTGCACGAAGATTCTTTTCGTCGCTTCCGCTGATGTAGAAGATAGCCTTCTGTTCAGGCTTCATTCTTTCAACATAAGCGGCAAAGCTTGTGTAGTTGTCGTCGCCTGTACCGCTTGCGTCTGTACTCTTAAAGCGTACGATTTCCGCAATTTCTTCGCGGTTTGAATAGTCTGAGTACAAGCCTTCCTTCATAGGACGGTTGAAAGCTTTTACAAACTTAGCCCATTTTTCGATTGTTTTCTTTTCTTCGTCTGTGCGCTTGTCTTCGGCAGTCTTTTTGGCGTTGTCGGCAGCTTCTCCCATCTTCTTAAATTCACCAAGGAGCTTCTTTACAGAAGAAGTTCTGATGTTATCAAGAATGCGGTTCTGCTGTAAGATTTCACGGCTTACATTCAATGGTAAGTCTTCGCTGTCTATAATACCGCGTACAAAGCGCAGATAGCTTGGCAAAAGTTCGCGGTCATCGTCTGTAATGAATACGCGCTTTACATAAAGCTTTACGCCGCTCTTGTAGTCTGCCTGGTACATATCAAACGGAGCAGTCTGAGGAATGTAGAACAAGGTTGTATATTCCTGAGTTCCTTCTGCATGTGTATGAACATAGTGCAAAGGATCCTGTCCATCGTGTCCGATTGTCTTGTAGAACTCGTTGTAGTCTTCCGGCTTAAGCTCGCTCTTTGGGCGCTTCCACAAGGCACTTGCGCTGTTTACCTGGTCAACTTTATTTTCGCTGCCGGTAACGTTTCCCTTGTCGTCGTATTTTTTCTGTTCGTAGTGAAGATAGATTGGGAAGGCAATGTGGTCACTGTACTTTTTGATAAGTTCTTCAATCTTCCAGCGGCTTGCAAATTCCTTGCTGTCGTCGTTCAAATGCATTTCGATTGCAGAACCTGTGAGCTCAGCCTTGTCGAATCCGTATTTTTTAGCTGTTGCGCTGTCTGCTGCAACTTCATCAATGTCGTAAGAGTTTGTTCCGTCTGAGCTCCAGTGCCAGATTTTTCCGTCGCCTGCAGCCTTTCGTGTATAAACATCAATCTTTTTTGCAGCCATGAATGCAGAATAAAATCCAACACCAAACTGACCGATTAATGCAGAATCCTTGGCAGCTTCTGTTGTAAGGGCTTCCATAAATGCCTTTGTGCCCGAGCGTGCAATTGTACCAAGGTTGTTGGTCAAATCCTCGTCGTTCATACCAATTCCGGAATCCTGAACTGTAAGAACGCTGTCTTTTTCGTCAAAAGAAATATCAATGCGTGGTTCAAACTTGATTGACTTATAAGCGTCATCAGAAACTGTAAGATATTTGAGCTTGTCCAGCGCATCCGAACCGTTAGAAACTATTTCGCGAAGGAAAATATCCTTGTTAGAATAAAGTGAATGAATAATTAATTTAAGAAGCTGATTTACTTCTGTTTGAAACTCGTGTTTTGCCATTTTTTTAGCCTCGATTTTAAATATATTACTTTAAAAAATAATAATTTTTCGCCCGTTCGGCAAGTAGTTTTTTATGAGTAGGTTTGCAACCCCTATATAGAAAGCCCAATCTTGAACTTATACCCATCCTTGTAGGTGCTGTTGTAATAATCAACAAGGCTGGAAGGTTTAAGAGGTTTTTCATCAATAATTTTGATTTCAAGAATGAACAATCGGTAGCTGACTTCTACAAACCATGTTTGAAGGGTTTGGTGATTTTTGGGCATTAAGCCAATGCCTACACCTGCATGGGCATCGAACAGGCCCATCATTCCTAAGGCGAGACCGGCAGAAAACCTGTTAAAATTGTCATGCTTTGATCTTGCATAACCATAGGCAAAATAGGTTCCGGCGCGGGCTTCGTTTGTGACAGGAATGAAAAGAGTTTCAAGCCCTATGTCAAAAGAAAAAATTTCCGGATACCCGAATTCAAGCGAAATAATTGGCCAGGGGAAAATAATTTCCATTGCCCTGTTAAAGGATTTTTCAAATGTTGATTTTTCTGCTTTGGGCTGGTCTTCTGCAAACAGATTAGATGAACAAAGTGCGATGAGGATAATAAATAAAAAAGATAATTTTCTCTTCTCCATACACTATAATAATATCATAACTTTTCAAAAGTTACTGCCTCTCAAATAACATTTTCATTGTAAAAACCAAAGCCCATGGTATAATAATTTTTAATAGAAGCAATAACCCAATCGGAGGCCTTCATGCAGTTAAAAAACGAAGACAAGAACAAAAACCTCACCATACTATTTCTTATTTTAACAATTGCCCTGACCTGGCTATTCCAGTTTATGCCTATGATAATCGGGCTGGACATTCAAAACACTTCAATTTCTTCTTTTGATTTTGCTTCTTTGTTTTTTACAATCGGCGGTGTCATGCCCACGCTTATCGCAGTCATATTTGTCCTGATCTTTTATACAAAAGAAGGCATAAAAGATTTTATGAAACGCTGCTTTGTTCCAGACAGGGAATGCGCCCTTGCCATTCTTATTTCACTTGGGCTTGTCTGCTTTGAAAGTTTTGTAACACAGATGCTGGCAAAACTTTTTGGAGCCGAAAACCTTGGCTTTGAAGGCCTTAAGCTCATAGTAAAAAATCCTTTATATTTTTTCTATTTTCTTTTCTGGGGAATTATTTCGGGGCCTTTTTCAGAAGAATTTGGCTGGAGAGGTTTTTTGACAGACCGCCTGTTTGATAAAACTACACTGGTCCGGATGTCTCTTTTTATAGGTTTTATCTGGGGACTATGGCATCTGCCTTTGTATTTTTATCCGGCACAAATCCAGCACGAATGGTTTATGATAAATCCTTTTCTTGGGCTTTCATTTATTGTAAGCTGCATGAGCGCCGCCCTTGTCTATAGCACTATATATGTAATCAGCAAAAGAAAAGTGTTCCCGATTTTCTTTCTGCACATGTTCAAAAATATTATACTTACCGGTGCAATGATTTATCCATTCAGCAAAACCTACAGCATAGTTGTTCTTCCTGTAGAAATTGTGATTGATGTCTTGTTTTATGTAATAATCTCGCACACAAAGTTCTTTAAAAGCAGGCTGAATGAATGTTATATGTTAAGTGGCCTGAGACAGGAAAAATAATTACTATATTTCATTGTAAAATACTAAAAGAATGATATACTTTTAAACATGTAAACAAAGACAGCTTTGAATACATACCATTTTTAGAGTATCGTCAATAAAAGGGGAAATCAATGAATCATAAAAAAATAATCGCTTTATTTTTACTTGCAGAATCTTTTCTTTTTACGAGCCTTTATGCAAAAGATAAAGCCGAAACACCGACCATCACGGCAGAAGCAGTCAAAAATGGAATTAAGGTAAAATTTAAACTCAAAAAATCACAGAAAGGTATAAATGTCTACCGCTACATTAACCAGGATTTTGACGACGAAGATAAACAGCTGGTTTATGAAAATATAAGCAAAAGAAAATCTTATACTTTTGTAGATGAATATGTTAATGAAGGCCAAAATTATACATATCAGCTGAATGTAAACAATGAATTTTCAAACACAGTAACTGCAACAGCTGGCAAAGGCGAAGCAGGAATTGAAATTGTTCCCTGCGATACAGGCCTGCAGATAAATGTAACTAATGTCAATCTGAAAGTTCCAATTTCAAAACTTTATCGTTATTGGGCTGGGGAAGATAGAAAAAATTATGCCAGCTATACTACTGGAGTCTTAAGAAACTATACCGTCATTGACGAGTATGTAGATGCCAATCGAGAATATATATATCAATTAAAATTGTTTGTAAAAGGGAATCTTGGAAACGACAGTTATGACCATGTTTTTGCCCCTTTTAAGGAAATTAAAATCACGGCACCAGAAAATGGTAAATACGGAGATATCGTTATTCTAAACAAGCCTGTTGCAAATTATGATGACAAAACCAAAACAATTACTTTTACAACAATTCCAATAGTAGGAGCCGGCTCAAATATCTTTGACTACGACAGGGTACATATTATTTTATATACAAGCCAGGGAAAAAAGCTTAATGCTCTGTATACAGGAAAAGATTCTTTTGTTGTAGATAATCCAACTGTTCATGAGACATATAGAATAACAGGCTATGCTCTTGGAGTTGATGTTATCGGCGGTGGTTTGAGCATATATTTCTATCATTATGACGCAGAGGATGTATTTTCAGAAGTTCAGGAAATTGTAAAATGAACCTCAATTCAGCAACCAGACTTACCTTAGGAAAAAGCGGCGCAGAAGTCTATGACCTCGACGGCGAAAAAATCTTAAAGCATGTGTGCCGCGATAAGCTCAAAGAAAATCAGTTTGAAACTTATAAAAAAGAAGCGCTCTTTTATCAAAACCAGATGAAGGGGGCAGGGCAGGCATATCTCCCGCAGATTTTTGAATTGAAGCTGGCCCAAGATGAAATTACCATCTTAATGAAAAAATACCCGCTTCTAGAACGCAAAGATATAAACGAAGAACTGATTAAAAAAATAGCGGGCATTCTGGCGCAGATTCACGCTACGCCTATTCCGGACTTTTTGAAAGAAGAAGGCGACCTGCCGGCCCCTATGACTGAAGCAGAAATACAGGCCTCCCTGGACGGCTGGAAAAGCGTCCTCGCAGAACACCCTACAACCTTTGACGAAGGCCCGCTTAACGAAATAGCCTCAAACATAAACAAAATAATTGAATGGCACGCCACAGAGCCCCGCATCCTTACTCACGGGGACTTTCACTTTGAAAATCTTTTGCAGGATCAGGATGGAAGGATTATCGTTTGTGACTGGCAGGGTGTAAAGTCTGCAGGCGCTTCGGAAGACATAAGCTTTTTTATGAGCCGCCTTGGGGATGATGGAATTAAAATTGACCCCGAGGTTTTTCTGGACGCATATGCCCAAGCCATTTCAAATCTGACCGGGCAAGCCCCAGACATCCAGGAAATTCTCCGCCACATGCAAGCCGCTAACACTATAACAACCTTTAAATTCTGGCACGCCTTTTTGCATGGCAGTAGCGCAGAGCGGGTAAAGGGTATTTATGAAAAAATGAAAAACCTCTAACAATATGTTGACATATACATCTATAAGATATATCATTAAATAAATCGTTATATATGGAGGTGTATATGCCAATTCCAAATTATGATAATGTCACTGCTGCAAAGCTTATTCATTCTTTTGTGCCTATAAGCCGACTGAACAAGGGCGAAGCTGGTAAAATCATTGATGAAGTCAAAACAGACGGAATCCGTGTAATTGTGAAAAATAACATTCCCGAATGTGTAATGATTACTGTTGAAGAGTACGATCGATTTGTTTTGATTATGAACCGCCCTGTTACATTCATCCAAACCAAAGAGCAGGAAGAACGCCGCAAGGCCTTTATCAAAAAAATCAGGGAAAATGTCCCACCTATTATGCCGGCAACAGCAAAACTGGAAGATATTATAAATGAAATTGGCCCACTGGATATTGATGAAAACGCTGTTAATGAATTAAGGGGCCTTGGTTGATATGATTTTATTTGATACAAATGTTCTTATTGATTTTTGGAAAAATCCAAAGGAGCTGCTTAAACTTGATATAACCCCGGATAAGTTTTCTATTTGTGGGCCGGTTCGTACAGAATTACTTCATGGCGCAAAAGACAATGAAGTTAATGATATCCTTGCTTTATTTAAGGGCTTTAACAATATTGTTATGGACGACTACGACTGGGAAGGCGCCGGCTTCATCCTGCAGACAATGCGCTCAAACGGCTTTCAGATTCCTTTTGCAGACGCTGTAATTGCCTTTATTGCCATGAAGTACGATATCCCACTTTGGACACAAGACACCCATTTCCTTTTAATCCAGGGCTGCTACCCGGAACTAAAACTTTATTCACCTAAAGAATCTTTTTAAGTGGCCTGCCAACCAGACTGATTACAGGCCCAAGCATAAGCGACATAATTATAGAACCAATTGCCGAGCCCTGAATACCATCGGGATTCAACTTTCCAAAAATTACACCAATGAGCACTGCGGTTAAATCAAACAAAATTCTTATAATAAAAAACGGCACCTTAGGAATCCAGTCGCTTATAATCTGCGGCATGGCATCGTAAGGTGCAACGCCCATCTGTGCATTTATATAAATTGCGGCAACTATTACAAAACAAATCAAAGTAATAGCAAAAATCAGAATGCGAACCGGCATAGTGCCCTGTGCTATAAAGTCTGCAAAACCAATGTTGCGCCAGATCCAGCGGCAAAGGTCTACTACATAACCAATAAGAATCATATTTGCAAGGGTGCCGAATCCAATCATCTGTGCGCCAAAAATAAACGTAAAAACAAGCATGAGGCCGTAAACAAGCACCTCTGTATTTCCAAGGCCCCAGCCAAGCGTAGAGGCAATATTCAGATTCATAAAGCTTGCAGGGTCAGTTCCCCAGCCGATTTCTACAAGAATAGAAACAAAAACACCCATCAGAATAACTGCGGGCAGCATAAAAGCAAGACGTTTACCAAAGTTAGGAACAATAAACTGTTTAAAAGAAAAATTCATAAGTGAGAGTATAATACAAAATTCAACAAAATTCGACAATTCATATAAATCGTGGTAAAATATAAGGTGGTGGTGGGAAAAAAGGAGCGTCTCATTTGGGATTTCTGAATACGTTCATTTTTAATCATCTTCGATTTCAAATTGCGGCTACAGTAGTCCTTGTAGTTGTAGAGATCCTTTATTTTTCAAGACCTCAACTCCGCGTTCATTCCGCAAAAATTTTCAACTGTATAATGATTAGTGCGGCAGTTTATCTTGCTTTTGATTACGCTACAGTTTTCTCACTTGTCTATTATGATCAGTTCCCAAAATGGCTTGTCCGCTTGCTTCACCAGGGATTCATTTTTGGTTTTGAAGCAACCTTTATGTTTATTTACATATTCCTTGATGTTGTAAGTCATAATCAGCGAAGGCTTACCGTTACGGAAAAAATCTTTACCTGGGCAGTTTGTTTTATAAGTTTAATCATAGTTGCCATTGCGCCTATTCATTATTCAATTACACCTGATAATGTTTATTCTTATGGCCCAATGGTTGATTATGTTTACCTGATTATTACAATCCTAACATTCAGTACGCTTTTTAAAGCAGGCAGAGGCTTCAGACAGGTAGAAACAAGGCGTGTTTCTTCTTATGTTCTTTTTTCTATGCTGTTATGGATTGTTTTTGGTGTTACACAGCTGTTTATTCCGCAGATTCTTTTTTCGAGTGTAAGTATTTCTACAATGCTTGTTGTTCTTTTAATTTCGCTTGGAAATCCGGCTGAATATTTTGATAAGGAATCGGGTGCCTTCAATTACGACGCGCTCAAGCTTGTAGTTTCCGATAAATTCAACAAGAAAAAACCGTTCTTCATTATAAATATAGACATGGAAGAACTTACAAAACTCAGAAAACAGACAGGCGATCAGGGAGTAATAAAAATTCTGGAGCAGGTAAAGCAGTTTGTTATAGAACAGTTTAAACAGCCGGTCTTCCAGCTTAATCATCATTCGCTTACTCTTGTTTTTAATGGTAAATACGAACCGCAGATGGAAACATATATGCGCATTTTGTTTGAGCGTTTCCATGAATCGTGGGAAATAAATGAGCATACAAAGATTCACCTGAATGCACATGTTGATTATGTAAGGTATCCTACAGATACTCCGTTCCTTGACCCTGATGCTAAAGGTTCTGCAAGTCAGCTGCTGGAGTTTGTTGAATTATGTCACACTTATTCAGACGAAGCAGATTTTGTTCATCGTGTAGACACAAAGCTTTTACAGAACCGTACCCGCCAGGATACAATATTTAAGATTCTGCAGGAAGCAATCCGCAACGATGGAATTGAAATGTACTATCAGCCAATCTGGGATGTTCAGGAGCAGAAGTTTTCAAACTGTGAAGCACTTGTCCGCCTTAAGGATGATAAGACACTTGGCTTTATTTCGCCAGAAGAATTTATTCCTGTTGCAGAACGAAACTTCCTTATTATGCCGCTCAGCTATAAGATTTTTGAATCTGTATTCAGGTTCATGTCGAGTCAGAAACTGTTTGAACGCGGGCTTATGCACATGGAAGTAAACCTTTCTGCAATTGAAAGTGTAGATATAGGTTTCCCTGCAATTATGAAGGAACTGCTCGAAAAATATGATATAAATCCTTCATCGCTTAATCTTGAAATTACAGAATCTATTGCAATTGCTTCCGGACGCAGGCTCAAACGTAACATGCAGGATCTTATAAATCACGGCTGTTCATTCTCTATGGATGATTTTGGTACTGGCTATTCAAATCTTTCGCAGCTTGTACGTGCCGACTTTTCTATAATAAAAATAGACAAGAGTCTTTTGTGGCCTGTTTTTGAAAAAAAGAATCCTAACAAAGAAAATGCCCAGATTCTGCTCGAAAACATGATTTTTATGATTAAAAAAATGGGACTCAAAATTGTAGTTGAAGGTGTAGAAACAAAAGATCAGCTTGAATATCTTTGTGATCTTGGCGTTGATTACATTCAGGGATACTACTTCAGTAAACCTATAAAGGAACAGGAATATCTTGAATTCCTGAATAATTCAAATAAATAAAATCTTAGTAAAGAGTTTCACCCAAAAGTCGTGCTGCAAGACTAACTGCCAGTGCCGCAGTCTGATTTCTAACATCAAGAATTGGATTTACTTCGACAATTTCTGCAGATAAAACTTTTTTTGTAGAAGCCATTTCTTCCATAAGGAGCAGTGCTTCTCTGTTTGTTAATCCTCCGGGAAGAGGAATGCCTGTTCCAGGTGCAAACATTGGATCCAAAACATCCATGTCAAAGCTAACATGAATATAATCGGCGTGAGTTTTAAAGAAAACTGTAATCTGTTTTACAATTGCAGGAAAGCCCTGTCGTTCAATATCGCTCATTGTAAAAACTGTTGCACCGGCTTCTTTCATAAGCTTTTTTTCACCAGGGTCAAGGTCGCGTACTCCTACAAAACAAATATCTTTTGGATCAACCTTGCGGCCTTCGTAATAAAGATTTGTGAGTTCTTTAAGACCAAGTCCTGCACATGCTGCAAGACATTCTCCATGAATGTTTCCTGTAGGCGAAGTTTCTGCTGTATTAAAATCGCCGTGCGCATCTACATAAAGTACGCCAAGCTTTTTGTTTGATTTTTTTGCAAAGGCAGCTGCACCCGCAATTGAGCCGAGCGCAATTGAATGGTCGCCGCCAAGTATAAAAGGAAACTCGCCGTCTGAGCAGATTTTTTCTACACGTTCAGCGAGCTTTGTACATGCCTTTGTAATAGGCTTAAGATATTTTGCTTTTGGATTGCCAACCTGTTCATATTCCTGTGGTGAAACAGAAAAAATGTCGGAATGATTTGAAATTGTGTGTCCAAGAGACTCAAGTCTTTCCTTTATTCCGGCAAGGCGGATTGCAGAAGGTCCCATGTCGGAACCGTGTCTGCTGGCGCCAAAATCAAGCGGCATTTCCAAAAGGTGAATGTTCATTAGTCATCGTCCTCGGCGAACATTGCGTCAATTTCTTTCTTGTAAATATCATTAATGCGGAAGCGCATGATTTCCTGTTTTGCAGAAAGTTCAACGCCAACTTCGAACGGCTTAGTGATAAGTGTGAACTTGTTGATTCGTTCAAACATCTTAAAGCCTGTCTTTGCATTAATAAGGTTGCTTATTTCTGTTTCATACAGCTTTTGAATTTCGTCTGACTTCAAAAGATTTTCGTATGTATCGTACTGCATACCGTTTTCGGCAGCAAAGTTCTTTACTTCTTCTTCATCAACAAGGATGAGAGCAGAAAGGAAACGCTTGTCCTGACCAACAACAACTGCAGCCTTAATGAATTTAGATTCAGCAAGCTTCATTTCGATTGGAAGAGGTTCAAGGTTTTCACCGCCGCGAAGAACGATTGTATCCTTAATACGTCCCTTAATAATAAGCTCATCGTGAATTGTCTGAATTGCAAGGTCACCGGTGTCGAGCCAGCCGTCTGGAGTAAATGCCTTATCTGTAAGTTCAGGGTTTTTGTAATAGCCTTTCATTACTGTTGGACCTTTAATCTGCAGAACGCCTTCTTTACCACGGCTAAGAATGAATCCATCCTGTGGGTCAACAATTCTTGCTTTTACACCACGGATTGGAGAACCGATTGTGCGGAATACAGGAGCTGCAAAAGGACGAACAGAAACAATTGGAGCAGTTTCTGTAAGACCGTAACCTTCAAGAACCTTAATTCCGATTGCCCAGAAGAATTCGTCGATATTTGGAGGGAAGGCACCACCACCACTTACACCACAGCGGAAGTTCTTTCCAAGCATTGTCTTGATTTTGCGGAATACAATAAGGTCACCAAGCCAGTAAAGCGGGAACATCAAAATCCATGGAATAAAGAATAAAATCCACCATACCGGAGTTATATAAGTTGTAAAACAAGGATTCTGATCAAACATCTTGCGCTGCATGCGTTTGTGTGTAATTGCAACTTTAACAAAGAAGTTGAACATTGCATTTACAATTCCGCCTGCCTTACGCATTTTCTTTGTAATTCCGTCGTAAACAGCTTCGAATACACGAGGTACGGCTGGAAGTACAGAAGGATTCATCTTCTTAAGGTCTGCAAGAAGAATTGAACCAACAGGCTTAGAATAAGTGATTGCACAACCCTGAATAAGGATTACATATTCAACTTCGCGTTCAAATACGTGCCATACAGGAAGTACGTTCAAAGCACATTCACCCGGGTTCAGGAAGATTCGTTCAACAATTTCATCAAGCTGAGTAAGGAAGTTTCTGTGAGTGAGCATTACACCCTTTGGAGTTCCTGTTGTACCAGAAGTAAAGATGATTGTTGCAATATCGTCAATGGCGCCTTTTTCGAGCTCTGCTTCTACTGCACCCTGATGTTCAATACGCCATTTCTGGCCTTCTTTAATTACTTCATCAAAATAGTAAAGCTCAACCTTCTTTTCTTTTGCAGCGTCCTTTACTTCGGGTTTTACATCATCTTCTGTATCAAAAGTGATGATTTTTTCGATTTTAGGAAGCTTGTCGTGAAGGCTAAGGATTTTATTAATCTGCGAGTTGTTTTCTGCAATTACAAAGCGGCATTCAGTTATAGAAAGGATTTTTTCAAGATCAAGAGGAGTAGCATCACAGCCGCGAGGAACATCAATTGCGCCAATGCTCATAATTCCAATGTCGGCCTGCATCCATTCAGCACGGTTGTCTGAAATAAGACCAATTGGTTCTTCGCGTTTAAGTCCAAGCTGCAAAAGGGCAGCACCAAAATCCAGACCAAGCTGGAACATTTCGCGGTACAAAACAGGAATGAATTCACCATTCTTTTGTCTTTTGTACTGTGCGTTGATTTCTGCAAACTTGTCTGCAGAATCTTTAATCATTTTTGGGATAGTATACGTTTCTTTAAATTCCATAGTTAAAATTATATAACTGTTTAACAAAAACGACAAGTTATTTCGACAAAATAGTGAGAATTTGTCGAAATAAAAATAGATTGCCACGCTTCGCTCGCAATGAAAGATGGTAACAAATTCATTAAACTAACAGTCATTAGTTTCCGATAATTATAGTATGAGTAAAAAGAATATTTCGCAGGAAAAAATTATTCAGGCTTTTTTGACTTCGGCTTTTGATAAAAGTGCGGGTGCAACTTCGCTTGCAGATGTTGCAGACAGCCTTGAAATTAAAAAAGCATCGCTTTATAACCATTTTGAAAGCCGCGATGCCATGTATGACGCTTCAATTGCATATTGTTCAGAACAGATTTCTAAGGTTGAATTTTTAACTCAGAAGGTGCTCGAAACTGTTAATTCAGGAAAATCTACAGTTCAGGCTGCCATTAAAAAGCTTATTTCACGATATTTTTCATTGTTTGACTCTGAACCGTTGTTCAAAATGTATGTTTTTGTTCATACAGAGCAGTATTTTAATGTAAATGCGCTTAAAACAGTACAGAATCAGATTGAAAAGATTTCGGAAGATATAAAAACCCTTTTTGCTACATGTATAAAAGATAAATCAGAAAAAGAAATAAAAGAGCTTGCAAGTGCATGTACAAGCCTTATTCTTCAGCAGCTTGATGCCTACATTGCAGTGCGCAAGGAAACTATCCGCCAGAACCCCGAAACAGGTGCCGGCAGCCTTTTTGAGCTTCCTTCTGACAACAATATTATCAATAAAGCTTCAAGACTTGTTGATGCGTTTGTTACTAGTGTAATTTAATTAAAATTCGTAGCTCAGACACCACTTTCCGTCGGTAAATTTTCCGAATATGTATTTGTTTGAAGCAGACTCATTTGTTACGTAAAAACGTCCGTCTACACATTCAATTTCTTCGGCCATTGGAGGAAGGGTGTAGCATTTTTCCATGTTAGACATTGTAAGGTGATACAAAGGAACAGATTCCCCGCAAACCATTTTTGTGCCTGATTGTGCTATTTTGCTAAGGTCGTATTTGTAAACATAAGACTTACCAAGTCCCCAGGAAGTTGTGAGATATGCATAGTTACCGTCAAAGCACATTCCCTGGATTTGTATTGGAGTAGAGTAGGCAAGCTTTGCTGTAGTTGTTCCGTCTGCGTTTATTTCAAAGCCAACTGCAAGGGCTCGCTGAAGTCCGTCTTGTGTCTGAACCTCGTGTTCTTTTGAAAGAATATACTGAGGGTCACGGAAGAATTCTCCTGCATAAATGAGTCCGTTGTTTGTAGTACAGTAGGCAACCTTTATGCCGTCACCGCCGTTTTTAAGATCAAGGATTTCCTGATATGCAACAGAAGAGCCTTTCTGAGCGCCTTCGATTGATGATTTACTGAAAACATAAAAGCAGCTGTCACTAGAGCCTGCAACGTAAATCTTGTTGTTCAAGAATGCAAGACCGCCCGCGTGACCTGTAAAAGCAGTTCCATCAGGATTTGCCATGCGTACTGCATTTATAAGCTTGCGGGAAGTTTTATTTACAACAAAAATCGGTGAAGCAGTGCCGTCTTTCATGTAGCCTGTAAGATAAAAGTTATCAGAAGTTTTGTCGTAAGTAATTCCCTGAGCTATAAAGCCTTTGTTTGTCCATGGAATTGCAAAGGCCTGCTCGCTGTTTTTGAGTGATTTGTGAGCCGGAGCTTTTGAGTAAATGTTCATTGCAATTACGATAAGCTCGAACACAAAAAACAGCGAGAAAAGTGCGATGATCAGGGTCTTTTTAAATCTATTCATAAAACAAATACCGTCATTGCGAGCGAAGCGTGGCA
>JAFZLJ010000053.1 GCA_017551545.1 Treponema sp.
CTCTTACGTCTTATATTATATAGTATAACACAAATATTTTTTTCAGAAAACAATTAAATATTTCGAATAGAAAAGAAATAATTTTGTTCTTCGAGAGTTTTATACTTCATATTAAACCATCTTTTCGTAATAACATTAATGATACAAGAGCTTTCACAATACTTTTTTTTCTCCAATAAAAATAGTTAGTAACTAATTCTAAAGGAAAAATACAATAGTATTCATTTATTCTTATAGCTGGTTTATCACGTATAATGCACTGTTAGAGTTCGCCGATTTCAGCCACACCTAAGTCCAGCGGAAAAAGCCAAAATTAAGTTCAATTAAAAAAGCCATTACCAAATTTTATAAAACTCTCTAAACTGAATATAGATCAGAAACTCAGTCAGGGAGGAATATGAAAAATGATAATGACTTACAAGTCAGTTTAGCACAAGCACTGCAAGATATGAAGATGGAACAGGGAGAAGATTTCAACCTGTCGAAAATTAATCTTGCTGAATTAGAACGGAGAACCGGAATAAGCCGGGCAAAACTCCGAAGATTAAAATCAAACAATTTCAAGGAACTGCCTCATGCACTTACCGGACGAAAGTCTGTAAAAACTGTAATGACCGGTTATGAGTCTGTCGCAAATAATCTTCTGCGACAGGGTATAAAAAACTCATCGGTTATTTTCGACAGGCTTAAAGAAGTCGGTTATAAGGGAAGCCTTAGCGGAGTAAAACGTTATGTTATTGCAAACAAAGATTTACTCCCTGCTGTTCGACATTCTGTCCAGCCGCAAGGCAGCCGTGGTCTGAGATATTTTACAAAACCAGGTGAAGCTTTTCAGATGGACTGGGGCTTTGTAAAAGTCAGAGATTATTCAGGTTTTGAATATCAGGCAGCGTGCTTTGCAATGATCTGTCATCACTGCGGGATGAAATATGTTGAATTCTTTCCAAATGCAAAACAGGAAAACCTGTTCATTGGAATGATTCATGCATTTCAGTACATGGGCATTCCTCAAAAAGTTCTTACAGACAACATGAAATCTGTTGTCATAAAAAGAGACTTCGAAGGAAATCCTGTATGGAATCATGATTATGAAGCTTTCATGAAAGCTGTAGGCTTTGAAACAAAACTCTGCAAACCTCGGCATCCATTTACAAAAGGAAAAGTAGAAAGACTTGTCAGATTTGTAAAGGAAAATTTTATTGCAGGCCGTCAGTTTGTGAATGTAACAGATCTTAATGAACAGGCTTTACAATGGTGCAATGACAAGAACAGCGTTTTCAGAAAAGAGATAGAAGATTTTCCTGTAGTTCTTCATCAGGATAGCTGCTGGAAAATCTGTATGCCTTTGCAAAAAGATCCTGCAATACTTCTTTATCTCTTTCCAGAACGCAGAATAAGTTTTGACGGATTTGTTACCTACGAAGGAAGAAGATTCGGAGTTCCTTATTCTTATGGCAAGAATATTGTCAGGGTAAACAGAACAGACAGACTTCTGTCAATTTATTCTGAAGATATGAACAAATGCCTTGTTACTTACAACGTTACCTGGAGCCGTAAGGATTCTTTCTGTAAAGATCAGTATGTGAATACTGAACAGCCGGAAGAGTTCCCGACAACTCCTGTAACAGCAATTGTTCAGCAGGCTCTTGAAGAAAGTGCTTCTGATGGATTCAACAAATTTAATTTCGAGTGATGATGCTATGGATGATACAAAACTTAATTTAATCATGAACTGTTTTACCAGTATGAAAGTAAAAATGTCTGAAGAAGAACTATCTGCTTTTATGCTTGATAATGAATTCTCAAACACTGATATTGATGCAGTTTTGAGAATATTCAATTTTCTTGAAAAGCGGAATAACGAAGCTTCTGTACAAATGATGCTACGTCTGAGCAAGCTGCCTTTGAAATCTCCAAAGACTTTTGAAAACTTTGATTTCACACAGCTTCAGGGGAAGAATGCAAACATGCTTGAAGGACTGCAGTCGCTTTCGACGCTTTACTCTCATAAGAACGTCGCCCTGATTGGGCCAACAGGAACTGGTAAAACTCATATTGCCATGGCTTATGGTTATGAATGCTGTCAGCATAAACTCAAGACTTATTTCATAAAAATGACTGAGTTGAATGATATGTTTACTCAGGCCAGAGCATATGGCAGAAGCGGCAGAGTCATTTCGAATCTTGTAAAACCTTCCTGTCTGATAATTGATGAAGTCGGTCATTGTGTTTTTGATAAAGAAAATACAAGACTGTTTTTTGACCTTATCGACAGAAGATACAACAAGGAAGGACCTTACACGATGATTTTCACGAGTAACAAACAACCGGCGCAATGGAAACAGAATTTCAGTGAAGATGATGCTTTGCTTTGTGCCTTGGACAGAATCTTTGATGATGCTCTAATTTTCAATTTGCGTGGCAACAGTTATCGTGGAAAGGAATGTGAATCTTATACACTTTCAACTATCCGTGGTAAAGCAACAAATGCTGAACTGCCGGCATTAAAATAAATATTTGAGAGACTGAGTTTCTGGTCTTTTCTCTTGAACTTTTTATTGGCTTTTTCCGCTGGTCTTTCGGTGGCTAATTCAGGCGAACTCTAATATTTAAAATGAAAAAGATGTTATAAAAGCTATCTTAGATAGGGTGTTGCTAAGTGGTTTTAAAATCGACTTTTCAACACCCTATTATTTTAATAGCATACAAAAGAGTTTTATTTGTCTTCTATAATCTTCCAGCAACCGCTAAAGCCACTGCCGTCGTAGAATACCTTATCTTTCATTTTTGCAAGATGTCTTTCTATGGTTTTCTTGTTCTTACCAGCTTTGTGAGCAATTTCATCGCGAGTAATTTTATTGTTTTCCTTTATACAAGTTAAAATAAA
>JAFZLJ010000054.1 GCA_017551545.1 Treponema sp.
AGATACCTTGACCCTAAGTATTCAAGATGGATAAGCGCAGATCCTGCGATGAACACGGGGGAATACTTCCCGCAGGCTCCGATAAATGACGAAGCCAAGAAGCACAACGGCAATCTGCCGGGCATGGGTGGTATATTTAATCACATCAATGGCAATTTGTTTGCCTACGCCGCGAATAATCCGATTAAGTATACCGACCCGGATGGAAGGATGCCGTTTTTGGTGGTAACCGCTTTTGCGGGTGCTGCCATTGGAGCTATTTACGGTGCATGCAAATCATATCAAGAAACTGGTTCGGTTGATTGGAAAGAAGTAGGTAAAGATGCATTAATTGGTGGAGCAATTGGGCTTTGTGGCGGTGCTGCCGTTTCATTAGGTACTACATTTCTTTCCTCTGGTGCTGCCGGAGCAACAATTCTTGCTGATTCATATACTATTTCTGCAGCTGTTGACATTATAGGTCATAAATTAATTACAGGTCTGTGTGCTACAGTTGTAACATTACTTAATAGGTGTCAAGGTAATCCAAATTCAGCAAATACGGTTTCTAAATTTTCTGCTGAAGGGTTAAAGATGACCCAAACCGTAGCTAATCATCTCAATGATATTATAAAACATGGTGCTAACAAAGGTCAGTTGTCGCGCCCATATATAAATTCAACTTTGTTACTAAATGAAATTATGAATGCTCAAGATCCAGTAAAAGATGCCGCGGTCGAAGGAGCTCTTAAGTGGGCTGTTGAAGGTACTTTTAATGGGGCTAGTGGTACATGGGAACTAGTTGTAGATTTTACAACAAATACAATTTTGCACTTTAATTTTGTAACTGATTAGAGGATTAAGATTATGAAATTTGAAGCAGTAAAATCAGGAACAATTAATTTTAATATACATTATTCTGTTACAGATCAGTCGTTTGTATATGATTCCACATCTGAGGCTGATATATTTTTTTTAATTTCATATTTGGAATTAGGATTTGATTCCGATGACAATTTGTTAAAATCTATCAGTGGATTAAGTTTTCAGAAAAGCTGGAAAGAACGTAAACTATATGAGCCTCAAGGACTAGAGGGAACGTTACTTTTGAAAAAAGAGTGTGAATCGGGGAAAATATATAGGTTAGATAAAAATACAATATGGGATTCATATTATGATAAGACTAAAGGATGGTTTTGTTTAGGAGAACCGGTAGTTAAACAAACATATAAGACTATAAAGGTGTTTAACAATGCATATGTTATACTTGACAATTTTGGAGAGATAAAATCACTTTGGATAAAACCTATCTTTGAAAAATAAAGTAAACTTATTTTTTAGGATTTTCTTCTTCCCATCAATAGCAATTTGCAGGACTAGAGAGGAAAATGAGGATAAAAACTCTGAATTTGATTTAAAATCAGGAAAAAAATCCTGTTAAAAGAATTTTTTTCTGATGAAAAAATCAAATTTAAGCGTTATAATGGATTCAACGGAGGAAAAATTAAAGAAAAGAAGTGCTTTTGAAGTGATTTGGGTAAGTTAGTAGCATCAATGGCAATTTGTTTGCATACGCCTCTAATAATCCTATCAAGTATACAGACCCGGATGGAAGACTTTCGTGGAATAAGGCAGAATCAGAGTGCGATGTACACTATAACAGTTTGTTTGATCAAAGTCTTGTTAATTCCTCTGCTGTTTTTTCAGAAGATGTTGAACATTATAGAACAAAAGCATCTGGAAGCTGGACTGAAACAGATGTAAATGGAAAGACCACAAAGCATACATGGAGTTTATCTGGAACTAAAGATGTTATTGATATAAGAGCTGGAGGTGTAGCAGCCCAATCAATAACAAAGGTAAAACTCGAAAGATATAATATAACGCTTGATGGTAAAAATTATGATGTCCTTTATATGTCAGGTAAATCTACTTCTCGAATGTTATTTGCCACTGATCCAACGGATATACAAGTATTTATAGCTCTGCCAGATAATAGTAAAACGGATAAAGAAAATTCTAATTCAATTTATACAGGATTCTTTTATAGAAATAATGTTATTGATTTCCTAAAACAAGAGGATGCAAAACGTTTGTCAATTATGGGTATAACCTTTGGATTCTCGGCACTTTTACCTGATCCAATAAGTTCAAATATAGCAGATGGTTTGATGGATTTTCTTGGATCAAAAATCAGCGGACAACCCCCAAAAAGTACAGTTACAGATGAAGAAACTTTGAGAATGCTTTTAAAGGTAATAGACAAGGGAGAATTAGAATAATGTTAATGAATAAAATTCAAAGAATAGCAGTGTTTTTATTTGTAAGTTTATTTTTAATTTTAGTTCTTATTACCCGTATAAGAATTATTGAAAATAAAATGTATATTCAAATTTTGTCTGAAGATACATATTTTAATATTCAAAAACATGTTGCTCCAAGAGTAATTATAAAGGCATTTAAGAAAAAAAAGAAAAATCATCTTGGGAAATTAATATATCTTGATGAGACTTCTGATTCGTTGTTGTATATTGATTCAAGCAGACCTTTAGACATAATCTATATTATGACAATCCGAGATGGGAATGTAGATGATTCTCCCTATAAACCTGATTTGATATACAATATTGAAGGCAATAGTGTAAACTTTTTAGTTGAAGACAAGAAATCAAATTATCTTAAGTATATTGATGAAATTTCAATAAAGAAAATTGCAAATGACCATGAAGAGCAATATTACAGTTTTCCAACGAGACGAAATTCAGCAACTTTTTCATTAGATCAAGATGATATTGAAAATATAGATTTCGAAATTACGTATACAAGTTGTAATGAAAAAAAATAGGAAGATTTTTTTCATTACAATATAAACAGGTGCAATTTTCTTAGATATGTGGTACAATATGCTAGAGGTGAGAAATGATACCGTTCTTTATAGATGGGCTTACACCATGTCTTAAGAATGTACTTAATGGTGACATAGTAGAGACAGAGGTTATCCGCGTTAAAAGAAAGAGTTTTCTTTCAAAATTTAATGAAAGAACTGGCTGGTATGTAGACTGGAGTAAGTTTGATAAAGAAACAGAAGTCTATGCACTTGTCTTAAAGGGAACGGTAGACATTCAGGGATTGATTGCACTGACAGATGATGAAAAAAGTAATGCCGTCTATATGAACTGGGTTTGCACGTCACCTGAAAATAATATCTGGCGCAACGGCTCAAAATTGTATGAAGGTGTCGGCGGTCATCTGTTTGCCATTGCAATTAATATTTCAGAACAGCGCGGACATGGCGGATGTGTTCATGCCATAGCAATGGACAAAGACATTCTACAGCACTATGTAGAAGTTTTTGATGCAATAGTTGTCGGAATAATGCATCCGTATCATTTTGTGATAGAAGAAGAAAGTGCAAAGAAAATAAAGGAGGTTTACAAATATGAATGGTCTGATGAAGAACTTTAATGTAAACGAAACTCTTGAAAAAGACAGGATTGCTCAGGATTTTATCAAGACAGTAAATCCATACAGGACAAAACCTTCTCTTGGTATAGATTTAAGGCAACTGTCTAGATATGCAAAAGAAACTAATAAGTCTAAAGACATGCTTTCAGAATCAGAAATTAAACAATTTATAATGCATTAAATGCCGGTTAGCGATTGGAGCACCTTTAGTTCTTCCGCTTGCGGAAGAATGAGCCGCGTAAGACGGCGAAGTGCGGAAAGCGCGACCTGCCTTTAGGCAGGCAACCGCCAGAAAATTTAACTTCTGGACGTATAATAATAGTGGAAGTACAGGTTTTAAAGGAGGTGCGGTAAGTAAGCATATATATCTTGGAGAAACAAGACTTGCGACAGTAATAAACGACTACAGGAACGTAGAAGACAGGACATTCGGAACAGAGAAAAACCACATCTACTTCTACCACAGTGACCACTTAGGAAGTGCCCAGCTTGTAACAGACCATAACGGGGATGAATACCAGAGGCTTGAGTACACGCCATACGGTGAGACATGGGTAGACATAAAGAAGATAGCGGTAGAACAG
>JAFZLJ010000055.1 GCA_017551545.1 Treponema sp.
GATTTTAGATCATCATCATAATGTTGATTATAATCTTTAATTCTTAAACCTTCGATTCCATTGTACTTATAAAGTCTCAACCATCGTTCGACAACAGAATGACAAGTTCCAATTTTCTTTGCGATTGCTCCTGGCGACAGAATTTCTTCTTCATGCAGTCTTACAGCTTCCAATCGTGTTTCAAAACTGAATACTCTTTGCATAACATCCTCCAAAAAGTGTCTAGCTTTTTGGGTTCAGTTCAGCCCCGTTAGAGGGGGTAGGGCGCAACGTAGTGCGACCGAGGGGCAGGCGCCCCTTTTAATTCCCCGAAGTAATAATTACATTCTTACCATTGCGCTGATACTGCTTTGGGGTGCACTTCATATAGTTCTTGAACATCTTTGAAAAATACTGAACTGTGTTGAACCCGTTTTCTGTTGCAATTTCGGTGATGTTTTTGGATGTGTAAATTAAATCGAGGCATGACTTTTCTATTCTATATTTATTGATATAGTCTGTAAGGTTCATGCCCATATTTTTTTTAAACAGACGGATAAAGTGGCTTTTGCTGTAGGAAGTTATTTTTAAAATATCATCAAGCGAAATGTTTTCGCGGTAATGTTCACGGATATAGTTCAAAGTATCTTCTATTGCATTTACTGTATGGCGCTGTTCGGCCCTGCGATTATCTGTAATTTCTACATACTGATTTGTAAGAAGCACGCAGGAAATAATATCGAACAAAACAGATTTTACAAAAAGCTCGTGACCAAAGGTTTTTTCTGTTACAAATTGTGTTGCATCACGAATCTTCATTAAAACTGCATCAGGAAGTTTTATAAACCGTGATACTCTTATACTGTCCAGTGTATTGCGGACCGGCTCCCCTTGATTTCCAAGAACGGAACTGTCAAAAACCATGACATAACAATGGTAGTCAATTCCTTCAATTTTTTTTACATAATGATTTGTTCCGGGGTGCATAAAAATAACATCGCCGGCTTTTGCAGTTGTAACGGAATCTTCCAGGCCAAACTCTACGGAACCCTTATCTATATAGAAGATTTCGTACTCTACCTGATGGTGCGCCTTTTCCAGATAGGTGGTTTGAGAAAACATACCAATAGGAATTTCACTTTTATACGCCATAAAACCATTATACACTAAAATGAGAATAAAGTATAAAAAATGTGGTGATTTTCTTGTATTTTTTAGAAAAGTGTGGGACAATAATTTAACCAATGTCATTCCCGTGCTTGACACGGGAATCTATCTTATAAAGAGATTGTCGGGTCAAGCCCGACAATGACAAAAGGTAGAATCTGACAATGACACATTCTGGAGAAACAATATGCTTAGAATAGTAGAAACAAAGCTTGGTAAAATCGAAGGGCTTCCTGCCGCAGACCCTCGAATCACTTCTTTTAAAGGCATTCCTTTTGCAGAACAGCCTGTAGGCAACCTTCGCTGGCACGCACCTGTTCCTGTTTCTAAAAAATGGGACGGAGTTATGCAGGCCTACAAATTTTCACCAATTCCTGTTCAGCCAACTCCTTATTATGATCCTAATGATATTTACTGCCGCGAATGGTCTGTAGATAAAGATATTCCTATGGGCGAAGACTGCCTTACCGTAAACGTATGGACTCCTGCAAATGCGGCAGACGAAAAGCTTCCTGTTTATTTCTGGATTTACGGTGGCGGATGGCAGACTGGTTTTACTGCCGAAATGGAATTTGACGGTGAACGCATTGCCCGCCGCGGAATTGTTGTTGTTACTGTAAACTATCGTCTTAATATGTTCGGCTTCCTTTGCCATCCAGAAATTACTGCAGAAAATCCTGAACAGCCTGCGAACTTTGGATTACTTGATCAGCGATGTGCAATGCAGTGGGTAAAGGATAATATCAGCGCATTTGGTGGTGACCCTGATAATATTACAATTGGTGGTCAGTCTGCCGGCGGCGGAAGCGTTTTGAATCAGATTGCTTTTGGTACACAGGGAATCTATAAGCGTGCCGTAGTTCACAGCGGTATGTTCTATTCTCCTGATAACAGCTTCTTCCGTCAGAAGGACCTTAAAGAAGCAGAGCAGTGTGGTGTTGATTTCTTCAATTTTATAGGTGCAAAAAATCTTGCAGAAGCCCGCGCTATTGATACTCAGACACTCCGCAAAAAGTGGGATGAATACGGTGGCTTTGCTAAATCTATTGCAACATGGACTCCTGTAAAGGATGAAAAGTTTGTAAAGGGCGATTTCTTTGCTTTGCTTGAAAAGGGTGAAATTGAGCCTGTTCCACTTATTCTTGGACACACAACTGATGAGTTCCTGTTCCCGGCAGATCCTGCAAAGCCTGAAGGTCCAAAGATTCAGCCGCTTGCTATTGCCGTTCAGAAGTATCAGGAGTTCCAGGAAAAAATTGGTAAAGCTGTACCAAGCTACTATTATATATTTGATGTTCCAATCCCTGGTTGGGATAATCCGGGAACCTTCCATTCTGTAGACCTTTGGTTCTGGTTCGAAACTCTTGCCAAGTGCTGGAGACCTTTCAAGGGAATGCAGTATGATGTTTCGCGCAAGATGTGTAACTACCTGTGTAACTTTGTAAAGACCGGAAATCCTAACGGAAAAGACTGCGATGATGCAGTTTTGCCTGAATGGAAGCCTTATACAACAGGCGATACTAACAAAATGATTTTCAACACAGATGCACAACCGGAAAAATAAGGGAAAAACCCTGCAAATTCTAAGAAAATTCTTAGAAATGAGACTATAATATAAAAAATATGATAGTATAGATGTATTTTTTATAAAAAACGCGTCTAAACTATATTTATACGGAAAAAGTGTATCGTTTTACGGTACATTAGGGTTTAAAAAAGTGGATATTGTAGATGCGATACCTGTCCAGTACAGGGTGAAAACTGAACTTGGCGGGAACATCGAAAAAATTACATATAATACAAAAGATTACTTTGGTGATGGTGGAGATATTACCAAAAGTGCTTTTGTTTATCTGCCGGACGGGTATGACGGTACAAAGCAGTATGGTGTGTTGTATCTTATGCACGGAATAGGCGGAGACGAATCCGAGTGGGGAATGACGGGAGACGGTTCCATGGTAAAAAAAATCATGGACAATCTTACTGCCAAAGGGGAAATCGAATCGTTTATAATTGTTACTCCTAACGGGCGTTCAAGCCGTGAGTATGGTAGAGAGGGTTCAGATTTTAATTCCTTCTATAAGTTTGGACAGGAATTAAGGAACGACCTTATACCATACATTGACAGTCACTATGCAACCTTTGCTGACAGAGAGTACCGTGCTATGGCCGGACTTTCGATGGGCGGTATGCAGACTATCAATATCGGAATCTGTGAATGTCTGGATTTGATAAGCTGGTTCGGTGCCTTTTCGGCTGCCCCGACATCTTACCAGAGTACAAGGATTGCTTCCTGTTTAGAAAGTAATCCGGAGCTCAGAATCAACTTTTTCTACAATATATGTGGAAAGGAAGATTCTGTAGCTTTTTCTTCGGCCAGTGGTGCTGCGAAGTACCTTTCAAAGCTTGCGCCAACCTTAAAAGATGGTGTAAACTTTATATGGCAGGAAGTTACGGGCGGACATGATTTTAATGTCTGGTATTTGGGATTTTATAATTTTGCAAGAATTGTATTCAAGCAGAATTAAAAAATAAAAACTTAAAAAAAGTCAATAAGGAGGACTTTTATGAAAAAAATCGTTGCAATGTTGTTGGTTGCATGTGCACTTACAACATCAATGTTTGCTGCAAAGAAAAAGGTAGAAACTCTCAAGATTTCTGTTTTTACTATCCAGAGCCGCAAACAGCCATCTAAGAGCAACAAAACTTACAAGTGGATTAAGGAAAACTTCGGTGTTGAATTCACTTGGGATATCTTGGTTGGTGACAAGGATCAGAAGATTGGTATGCTTATCGCTTCTGGTGATCTTCCAGATCTCGTAGAAGTAGATTCTGAAAAATTCCAGGGTGCTGGATGTCTTCGTGACCTCTTGCCTTTGCTTCAGAAAGCAAACTGCCAGAACCTCTTGAAGCACTATGGAAGTGTTTGGCAGAAGATGCTCGACGTTGATTCAGAGAAAGATGCTAACGGAAAGATCGTTAAAGAACACATCTATTCTCTCCCTAACTACGGTGTAATTGATGGAAAATCATCAGGTACATATTACAACCAGAATGCTTGGTGGATTCAGAAGTGCGTTCTTAAGGAATTCGGATACCCAACAATCTCTACTGTAGATGAATATTTCGATCTTCTCGAAAAATACTACAAGAAGTATCCAACAATCGACGGAATGCCAACAATTCCATTCTCAATCCTTACATATGACTGGGAAGCATTCAACCTTTGGAACCCACCTAACTTCTTGTCTGGAAATCCAAACGATGGTAACGGACACGTAGAATTAGTTAATGGAAAGTATGTTTACAAAGACAACTTCCAGTCTGATGCTGCTAAGAGATGGTTCAAGCTTGCTAACGGTTACTATAAGAGAGGATTGATCGATCCAGCTTCTTTCACAGACAACAAAGACCAGTACTGGGCTAAAGTAACTCAGGGTCGTGTACTCGGATTCTTCATCCAGGGATGGGAATTCATGGGTAACTATGATAGCGCTCTTGAAGTAGACGGAAAGGGAGAAAGAACATATTGTCCTCTTCCAGTAACATTTGATAACACAGTAGTTCCACGCTACGTAGATAGTGATCTTCCAAACCTCCAGAGAGGATATGGTATCACAACAAAGTGTTCTGAAGAAAAAGCTATCAAGATCCTTAAGTTCATGGATGAAATGCTCAAAGAAGAAAACCAGAAAGTTCTTTACTGGGGATTCGAAGGCGAAGATTATCTCATCGATAAGGACGGATCTGTAACTGGTGTTAAGGGTCAGCCATACCGCACAGAAAAGATGCGCAAGGAACAGAAAGATCCAAAATGGGTTGAAAAGAACCGTGCAAGACTTTGGGATGATGAAGCTCCAAAACTTGAAGGAACAACAGCTAGTGGATATAACCGCTCAATCGAAGAATATCCATATGAACAGGCAGCTGCTAACGCTGACCATCCATGGGATGTTGAACTCTGGAAAGCTTATGGTGTAGGTTCTTACAAGGAACTCATGAGCAAACCTCAGACTTCTACAATGAATACTGGATGGTATCCACTCTGGCAGTTGAACCCTAACGCTGAAAACGGTGGTGCTGAAGCTACTGCTAAGGAAGCACAGGTACAGTTCGAAGACACATGGGCACGCAAGTATCTTCCAAAGATGATTATGTGTGAAACAGACGCTGAATTCGAAAAGCTCTGGGCAGAATATGTTGCTGGTATTAAACCTTACATGGTAACATGGAATGCTTACTTCCAGAACTGTCTTGATGACCGCATTTCTAAGTACGGTGCTGTTCCTGAGGGATATTAATTAAAAGATAACTTTTAGTTATCCTTCAATTACTGATGTAAGGGGTTCTTATGACCCTTTACATCTGCTAAAAGGTCCACAGGCCATTTTCTGTGGACTTTTTTTCTATGTAAAAACTTCTTTTTTTAGTTGGTGTTTTTTATGAAAAATAAAAAAACTGAAGCTGCTCCTGCAACAACAGAAACAGCTCTTACAAATAAAGTGAGCAAGTGGCAAAAGCTTGGTAAGCAGAAAATGCTTATTTTAATGTCTGTTCCATTTGTTCTTTATGTTATCTTGTTCAGATATATCCCACTTTGGGGTTGGACAATGGCTTTTCAGTCATATAAGCCTAATGTTAAATTTTCAGACCAGGCTTGGGTTGGTTTTAAATGGTTTAAAGAACTGTTTAAATCATATAATGCTTCAACAGACGAGTATATCTGGAATCTCGAATTCCTTCGTTCTTTAAGAAATACAGTCGGAATGAGTCTTATCAGTACTGCTTTGGGTTACATCACAGCAATTGTACTTGCAGTATTCCTGAATGAAGTTCGTGTTATTGGAATTAAAAGATTTGTTCAGACAGTATCATATCTCCCGCACTTCCTTTCTTGGGTAATTGTTACGGGTTTGGTTGCGAATGTTCTTTCCGTAGAAGGCGGAACTTTAAATAACATATTACAGGGACTTCATCTTATTAAAAAGCCTATACAGTGGCTTTCAACTCCAAAATATTTCTGGCACATCATTGGTTGGACTTACGTATGGAAGGAAGTAGGATGGAATACTATTGTATATCTTGGTGCAATGACTGCTATTGACCCATGTCTGTATGAAGCAGCACAGATTGACGGTTGTGGTCGTCTTCGCAAAATCTGGCATATTACATTGCCAGGTATTAAGCCAACAATCGTTATTATGTTGATTATGTCAGCAGGTCATATCCTTGATGCTAACTTCGAAATGCCGTTCTTCTTAAAGAATGGTCTTATTCAGGACGTTGCAAACACGATCGATATTTATGTATTGAAATTCGGTTTCAACCTGTTTAATTTCTCTCTTGCAACAGCTGCCGGTATGTTTAAGAATGCTGTTAATATTATTCTTTTGCTTTTTGCTAACTGGCTTGCCAAGAGATCTGGTGAAGAGAGGTTGATATAATGGAAGAGAAGACAATTAATTCATATTATGCAGCAAAAAGGCAGACACAGATAAGCAACATCATTTTTGATGCAATTATCTTCCTTGTTCTTGCATTTGTTGTAGTAGCAACTGTATATCCTTTCTGGAATACAATTGCAATTTCGTTCAATGACGGTTTTGACTCGCTCAAGGGCGGTATTAAGCTTTGGCCACGTAAGTTTACATGGCAGAACTATGCCGATTTGTTTACAACAGACGAGATTTTCCATGCAGGAATTATTTCTGTTTCTCGTACTGTATTACAGACAGTTTTCTGTGTATATTGTACAGCAATGCTTGCTTATGCCTTGAGCCGCAAAGAGTTTGTACTCAGAAAACCACTTACTTCTGTAGTTGTAATTTCTATGTACATTAATGCCGGTTTGATTCCTGGTTACATGCTCATGAAAAACCTTCATCTTATCGGTAAGTTTGCAGTTTATGTTGTTCCTTGTCTTGTAGATGTATTCAACTTCATCCTTGTAAGAACATATATAAACGGACTTCCAGACAGCTTTGTTGAATCTGCCCGCATTGATGGTGCTAACGAATTTAAGATCTTTATGCAGATTATCATGCCTCTTATTGTCCCTTCAATTGCTATGATTTCTTTGTTCGTTGCTGTAGGTGCATGGAACAGCTGGTTCGATACATATTTGTTCTGTTCAAATAAGCCAGAGCTTCATTCTTTGCAGTACGTATTGATGTCTTACTTACAGGCAAGTCAGAACCAGAGCTCTTCTGCATCTGATGCCGGTTCTATGGCCGTTGCCGCAGCTGCCGGTTCAACATCATCTGGTAGAACAACTCCAATTAGTATTCGTTCTTCTATTACAGTAGTTGCAACATTACCAATTCTTGTTGTTTACCCATTCGTACAGAAGTACTTCGTAGTTGGTATGACAATTGGTGGTGTAAAAGAGTAAAGTGTCATTATCGGGCTTGCCCCGATAATCTCTTAGACAGAACGTCATTGCGAGCCAAGGCGAAACAATCCATGGATTGCCACGTCGCTTCGCTCCTCGCAATGACTTTTTTTTGCATTCAGATCTTTTTAATGATATAATTAATAATATGTTACCTGGGCTTTATTTATCTGCATTTTTTGTTTCTCTTATAGAGCTTGTAATGTTCTATGAAAAGCGGCTTGGAAAAAACAGTCAGAACAGATTGATTTTGTTCATTGCCTGTTTTATTGCAAACTACGGTTGTGCTTTTCAATCTTTTGCCATAATTGTAAACGAAGCAATATGCGGAATGCAGATTTATTTTATTGGTAACACCCTTACTTTTGTTTTCCTTTTCTTTGTAATCGCAGATATTTGTACAGTAAAGCTTCATCGTTATGTTGAACGCTGTCTTTTTGGCGTTGCATTTATAATAATGGCTTTGGTAGCAGTTTGCGCCCATTATGATCTTTTCTTTAAAAAGGTAGAAATTGGTCATTTTGCCGGGGCAGCCTATGTAATTAAGGAATATGGAGTTTTATACTTCCTTTATCCTTTGTTTATTCTTGCTAACACAATTGCCAGCATTTTTGTTATTCTTACTACCCGAAAAAAGGGCAAGAAGGTTTCTAAAAAAACAGTACTTTACCTTCTTGGAATACTTTTAATTACAGACATCACAACTATTATTTCTCTTATTACAAATTATCCGTTTGAAATTTATCCGTTTATAAATATCCTTCTTCTTGCAGCCCTTCTTGTTATTTTTAAGCATGCAGGAATGTATGATATGACCGAAAATCTTGTTAATGTTTTTTCACAGCGACTTGAATACGGTTATATTACTTTTGACAGAAAAAAACGTTTTCTTGGCTGTAACAGGTTTGCACAAAAGGTGCTTCCTCAATTAAAAGAAGCCGAAATTGATGAATATTTAAATACAAAAGACTGCCAGTATTATTCTGTTATTCTTGACTGGATTGATGACTGGGTTGATGGCGACGAAAAAGAGCTTAAAATTACAAATGGCGATATTACAGCCATGTCCACAATCCGTTATATTCGAAACGATAACCGCAATATTGGATATCTTGTAGAAATGCGCGATGTTACTTCGCATCAGAAGTATCTGGAAAATCTGGAAGGTAACCGCCATTATCTTGAACTTGAAGTAGAAGAAAAATCAAATAAAATTGTTCATATTCAGGATTCGATTATTACCGGTATTGCAAGTATGGTCGAAAGCCGCGACAACTCTACCGGGGACCATATTCGCCGTACAAGTGAAGGGGTTCGCATATTTGTAGAACAGATTAAAAAACATAAGGATTATGATTATCTTGGAGAATCTTTCTGTATTAATGTTACAAAAGCTGCTCCTATGCACGACCTTGGAAAAATTGCCGTTCATGATGCTGTTTTGCAAAAGCCTGGAAAGTTTATTCCGGAAGAATATGAAGCAATGAAAATTCACACTACAAAGGGTGCCGAAATAGTTGCCAATGTTCTTAGAGAAGTTGAAGACAAGCAGTTTAAGCAGATTTCTATAAACGTTGCTCATTATCATCATGAAAAATGGGATGGAAGCGGTTATCCTAAAGGGTTAAAGGGTGAAGAAATTCCTATTGAAGCCCGTATAATGGCTTTTGCAGATGTTTTTGACGCACTTGTGACTAAGCGCTGCTACAAGGAGGCTTACGATTACGATACAGCCTTCGAAATTATGCAGAAAGAATTCGGCTCACACTTTGATCCTGATTTGGGAAGAATATTCTTAGAGTGTAAAGATGCACTTGTAGAAATGTACAGACTTGATGCACTGTTGAATAAGAACTAACGGCTAAGTTTTCTGTAAACTGTTCTTTTTGGAACGCCTGCATCCTCGCCGAATTCCTTCATCTTCCATTCAGCGTATTCACTCCAGTTTCCTTCAAAGAAGCGTACTTCAGAGTTATTTTCAAATGCAAGAATATGTGTACAGATTCTGTCTAAGAACCAGCGGTCGTGGCTTACTACAAGGGCACAGCCTGCAAAGTCTTCAAGGGCTTCTTCAAGCGCGCGTACTGTTTCTACGTCAAGGTCGTTTGTAGGTTCGTCGAATAAGAGTACGTTACCGCTTTCTTTAAGCATAAGTCCAAGATTAAGACGGTTGCGTTCACCACCAGAAAGTACGCTTACCTTTTTATTCTGATCCGGTCCTGCAAAGTTGAACCAGCCGCAGTAAGCATGTGCATTTACTTCGCGTACGCCACCTTCAAGGGCGCGTCCCTTTTCGTCAACGGCACCAAGCTTTACAAGGTCTCCGCCGCCGCCAAGAGTTTCATATACAGTTTTGTTCATGTCGAGTGTAGAGCGCATCTGGTCTACATATACAAGCTTTACAGTTGAACCGATTTTAATGCTTCCGCTGTCTGGCTTTTCTCCGCCTTCCATGCCTGCTGCATCTACAATCATCTTAAAGAGTGTTGTTTTACCGGCACCGTTTGGTCCTACAATTCCAATAATTGCACCGGCAGGAATATGAACATTTAAGTTTTCGAATAAAAGTTTATCGTCGAATGATTTTGTAAGGTTTTCAATATCAATTACCTGACCGCCAAGACGTGGACCTGCAGGAATAGAAATCTGTGCATCCTTAAGCTGCTTTTTGCTTTCCTGTGCCATAAGCTCGTTGTAGCGGGTAATATGTTCCTTGTGCTTTGCCTGCCTTCCTTTTGCACCCATGTGAATCCATTCCAATTCGCGCTGAATTTCTTTCTGACGTTCAGATTCATGTTTACTTTCCATTGCAAGGCGCTGGTTCTTCTGTTCAAGCCAGCTTGAGTAGTTACCTTTGAACGGATATCCTTCTCCGCGGTCAAGCTCAAGAATCCAGCCGGCAACATCATCAAGGAAGTAGCGGTCGTGGGTAATGGCAATAACAGTACCAGGGTAATCGTGAAGATGCTTTTCTAGCCATGCAACTGTTTCTGCGTCCAAATGGTTTGTAGGTTCATCGAGCAACAAAATATCTGGCTGCTGAAGAAGAAGACGGCACAAAGCAACACGGCGGCGTTCACCTCCGGAAAGTACGTCTACAACCTGTTCTGGTGGAGGGCAGCGCAAAGCTTCCATTGCAAGTTCAAGGTTATTATCAAGATTCCATGCATCGCAGGCATCAAGCTTTTCCTGAACTTCTGCCTGGCGGGCACAGAGCTTATCAAAATCTGCATCTGGGTCGCCGAAGGCTTCATTAATCTTGTCAAATTCTTCAAGAAGGTCTGTAATTGGTTTTACACCTTCTTTTACAACTTCCATAACAGTTTTTCCAGGTTCAAGGTAAGGCTCCTGTTCAAGGTAACCGATTGTGTAGCCTGGAGCAAGTGAAGTTTCACCTGTATAATCTTTATCAATTCCGGCAAGAATTTTGAAAAGTGAAGATTTTCCGGAACCGTTTGGACCGATTACACCAATTTTAGCTCCATAAAAATATGAAATGCTTATATCTTTAAGTACAACTTTAGTTCCGTAAGCACGGCCAACGCGGTCCATTGTGTAGATAATTTTCTTGTCGTCGAATGTTTTTGCCATAGTTTTTCCTTATTCGATTATTGTTCCTGCAGGGTATCTTGTAAATTCTGCAGTTGGTTCTGTAAGTATATCAGGTTCACTTGTCGTTTCTGTTGTTGTTTCAGGTTCAGCAGAGCCTGTTTCTGTTTCTGCAGGCTTTGGTGCCGGAGCAGGCTTTGGAACCGGTGTATATGACATGCGGATATTTTCGTTTTCAGACTTGTGTCGTGACTTGAGGAGCAATGTCTGTGAGTCAGACTTATATACATAACCCGAAGAATTGTATGTTTCAAAGCGTGGGTCTGTACGGAATGCCATATCATAAATGAAGATTTGTTCAAATGCCGGAATGCCTTTAAGTATTACATAATGTGTGTATTCCAGAGGGAAGTTGATTGTAAGAACAAGAGCTCCGTCATCAGCCTTAGCATATTTTATGTCGCCAGAACAAGTCCATGCCCACATAACATCCTTTCCGGAGCCGTGTATAAGCTGAATATGTGGATAGAATGTGTTGTCGTATGCCAGAAGCGGATAAAGTGTTGTGAGTGTGCGTAAGTCGAATGATGTACTTTCGCCAAGGTATGAATTAACAATTACACGACCTGCTCTTGTATATGTATCATTATTAACAGCAAGACCGAATCTCATAAGTGAAATACCGGCTTCTGCTGCCTGGACTACAGAAAGGAAGGTGTCGTTTTCGGAAATTGTAAGAACTTCGTTTTCAAATGTGCACGAATCTGTAATATGCTGTACACAATCTCCCATAACAGGTTCAAGAATAGAAGCATATTCAGCGTTGAGTTTTCTAAGTTCTACATAAGTTCGCATGATTCCCGAAACCTGAGCAATTGTTGCTCTTGAAATGTCAGAAGTAGCGGCGTTTCTAAGAACTGCAACAGCTTCTGATTTTTCAGGGTAGATACACAAGCGTGCTGCAAGATTATTTACAGTAAATATATCGAGTGTACCTGAAGAAGCGGCCTTTCTGATTGAATCTGACGACTCTTTTACTGCAGTTTCAAGCAAAGTGTTCATGTTTGCAAGGTTATTAAGGAACGGTGCAGAAAGATATGTTCTTGAATTACTCTTTTTGTAATCCTGTGGAATATCATCTATTGCAGTCTTGTAGTTTCCGTTTATAGCCATTGCAGAAATATATGCAACTACAGCCTGTTCTGTATAGCTGTTATCATTTAATGAAGTCTTAAAGCTGCTTATTAAATTAGCTGTAATTGAAGAAACTGTATTGTCGTAGGCTTGTTTTTCTGCGCTTGCAAGAGAAGTAAGTACATCAAGAGAGAATTTCTTTGTTTCATCATAAACTGTGTAATGTGCAATGTTATCTGCATAAGTTAAATGAAGGTAATTTTCTGCAATTTCAGATGCGCTTATGCTCCAGTTCTGTTTTTTGCCTTCAAGTACAATTCTGTTTGAATCTTCTTTAAGAATCTTGAAGTTATAACCAATATTGAATGGTATATACAAATCTGATATATTCTTAGGAACATCGGCGTAAATGGTAAGCGGTGAATTTGCTTCATTTTGAGCAAGCATAATTACAATACTTACATTTTCTGTAAAATGGAATGTATACTGAAGGTCGTTTTCTTCATAAGAAATAAGCTGAAGATTTTTTGCAACCTGTTCATCTTTCTGAATTATCTTAATGCTGTCCTGATCATTTGTGTGGAGTGTTATTCCGTTGTATGAAATTTCCAGCTTGTTCTGCAGAGCTTCTGAATTTTCTGCTTCTTCGGTCCTTGCCATGCTAACCTGAAGGTTTCCGATTTTTTTGAGAATGGAAGAATCTGTTCTAAATTGAAGAATAAAAATGCCGATGATAATAACGATATCGACAATCAGAAGTCCTATGGCTTTTCTTATAACACGCATATTCATGGTGCTTATAGTTTAACCAAAAAATAAGGGACTTTCAACTATATATATAAGGAATAAATGATGAAGAAATGTAAAATACTGATGATTTTTTTGATTGGTTTTGTTGCAGCATTTACATTCTGGAGCTGTGGAACAACCCCAGCACCTGAGCAGACAGAAGTTACTGAGCCAACAGAGATCCCTGAGCCAACAGAGGTTCCTGAGCTTGTCGAAGGGCAAACAGAAGAGGTGGCCCTTCAGGAACCACAGGATCCACCGAATATTGCATTTGCAAAGCAGCTTAAGGAATTGCTCGACAAGGGTGATGTAAAGGCTGCAATTGCTCTTTTTGACACTATTCCTCCTGAACTTAAGGATGATATTGAACTTAAGATTGTTCTTGCTTCACTTTATGTTTCTGATGCTGATTATGATATGGCTATAAAGGTTGCAGATGAAGTTCTTGCAATTGACCCTGAAAATCTTGATGCACTTGAAATAAAAACATTTTGTGCAAAGGCAAAGGGCGATAGTACAACCTATAAAGCTGCTGCAAAAGCAATTCTTGCTACAGATCCTTATAATGCACAGATAAATATCATGGAAGGCGACGAGCAGGCTCTTAATCATAAATGGAAGCTTGCACGCGATGCCTACAGTAAAGCACTTAAATCTGAACCGGATAACACAGATGCCCTTTACGGCTATGCAAAAATGACATATTACATGGATGACCTTAAGCTTGCAAAAGAAACATGTCAGACTATTCTTGATAAGGATCCGGAAAATGCACAAGCTCTTGCCCTTATGGGAAAGCTTGCTGCCGAAGATTTTAACTATGTTCGTGCAATAAAGCTTACACAGGATGCCCTTGTATACGACCCTGACAATTATGATTTTTATCTTGATATGGGAACATATTACCGCTATCAGGGAAAATACAGTGAATCTATAAAATGCTGGACTAAAGCAACAGAAATCATTCCTGATTATTTCTTAGCCTATGCTTATCTTGCAGGTATTTATGATGAACAGAATCAGTTTGAGTTAGCTTTACAGAATTACCGCATGGTTATTAAAACAAATCCTGATTATTATTATGCTTATGAATCTACTGCAATTCTTGAATATCACTTTGGAAATTATAAATATGCGCGAGCTTTGTTTGACCAGGCATATTCATATAGTGACAGCTGGGCCTATAAGCTTATGAATATTGCTATGTACTTAAAAGAAGGCGACAAGAATACCGCAAAACAGGAAGCACAGGCTTTGATGAAAAAGCTTGATCGTGAATCAACAGAATACAATCTTGTTCGTTTTTATGTTGACACATACAGCAAAAATGCGGAAACTTCACTTGTAAATAAAATCAACAAAGAAGATAATAACAATAAAAAAGGAAAAATGTTGTTCTACATGGGACTTTTCTATGAAATCAATGGTTCTATAGAAACTGCCCAGGAATATTATGCTAAGGTTACAGCGTTCCAGGCACCAATGTTCTTTGAATATAGAATAGCAGAATGGGGACTTGGTTTATGAGTCAGTTACAGAGGGTTCTTTCGCTTGGTGGAAGGACAATTACTTTAATTGGTACAGCACATGTTTCGGCCGAAAGTGTTGCAGAAGTTGAAAATGCTATAAGAGAGCTTAAGCCCGACAGTGTTGCAATAGAACTTGATGAAAAACGTGCGGATTCAATCCGTAATAAAGATAAATACCGCGAACTTGATATTGTAAAGGTTTTGCGTCGTGGTGAAGGCTTTCTTCTTCTTGCAAACCTTGTACTTGCTTCTTTTCAGCGCAGAATGGGCCAGAATGTAGGCGTAAATCCTGGTGATGAAATGCTTGCAGCAATGCGTGTAGCCGATGAATTAAATATTCCTACCGTTATGGCAGACCGCGCTATTCAAATTACACTTAAGCGTGCCTGGGCTAAAAATTCCTTCTGGGGAAAATGCAAGCTTTTGGCAACACTTCTTTCAAGTGCTTTTTCTAAAGAAGATATGAGCGCTCAGGACATTGAAAACATCAAGGAAAAGAATGAGATGGATTCAATGATGAACGAGCTTTCGGAATACATGCCTGTTGTAAAAGAAGTTCTTATTGATGAGCGAAACACTTATCTTGCCGATAAAATCTGGAACAGCCCTGGAAATAAGGTTGTTGCAGTCCTTGGTGCAGGACATCTTGATGGTGTAGTAGAAAATCTTGAAAAAATAGCAGGCGGACAGAAAGTGAATATTGACGAAATTGATGTTGTTCCTCCAAAAACTGTTGCTGCAAAGATTATTCCTTGGATTATTCCTGTTTTGATTGTTGTATTATTTGTTCTAGGTTATATTTTTGGTGGACGTGAAATCGCTAAAGAAATGATATTAACCTGGATTTTCTGGAATTCTGTATGTGCTGGGGTTGCAACTATAATAGGTGCTGGACATCCGATAACAATACTTGCTGCTATTATAAGTGCGCCACTTACTTCTTTATGTCCGACTATTGGTTGTGGTTTTGTGACTGCAATAGTTCAGGCTATTGTGTGTAAACCCAAAATTCGGGATATTGAAACTCTGCAAGATGATGTAACATTTAGAGGATTCTATAAAAATCGAATTCTTCGAATTTTATTAATATTTATATTATCATCTATTGGTAGTACAATTGGAACATTTATTGCTGGTGGAAAGATGGGTGGAATCGCAGCAGCGTCCAATGCATAGATTCCCGTGTCAAGCACGGGAATGACAGAGATGTGGTCCCTGAGCCTGTCGAAGGGCCCCTTGTTTATTGTCATTGTCGGGCTTGACCCGACAATCTTTTCTTAGAAAACTCTTATCATAACAAGTCGTTATATAACAATCCATATATAGATTTTTTCCCAAAATTTGCGAAAATATGTATATATGGATTGATTATGAAAAGAAAACTACTTTGTGTCCTTGCGGCATTTTTTACAATCAATATTCTTGGTGCAGTAGAACTTGTTCCTACACAACAGCTTTTAGCTTCGTATCTGGAACAGGACACAGATCTTAAAAATCTGGCACTTGAATTAAAAAAGGCAAAGCTTAATCAGCAGTCAACAGAAATTGATAAGGGTTTTACAATCAAGCTGTCTACCGGCGATATGACAATGACCCTTGGAGACAATAACTCCTTCAGCGTAAAGCCTGGCGTAAATGCAACAATTCCAGGCATGAACAATCTTGGATTAAATGTAAGCAGCCAGCTTAGTGTTGCAGACGGAAAGACAACTTTTGACAGTGCAAGCGCAACAGTTTCTGTAGACATCATTTCTTCGAACAAAGCAAACAGAGATATTTCATTATTAAAGTCAGAACGCTCTGTGCTCGAAGCAGAACGAAACCTTACAGCAAAGGCTACAGACAAAGAAAAGTCTTTTTACAAAAGCCTTAGCAACCTTATGAACAGCATTTCAAGCATAGTTCAAAAGCAGAACACAATAATCGACGATTTTAATTCACTCGAAAAAATCAAGCTTCAGGGTTATGCTTCAACTTCGGCAACTTATATCAAGGCACAGATGAAGCTTGAATCTTCTGAACGCGACCTTGAATCGGCAATTCATACACTTATAAGAGATTATAAGTTGTTCTATGCCAGCTGCGGCTACGAAATTGAAATCCCTGAAGATACAGACTTTAAAGAGCTTATTCCAGAAGATATTCCTGAAGTAGAAGCAGAAGATATATCTGAATACAAGGCAGAAAATTATACTCAGATAGAAAGCAATTTGTGGAATCAGACAATCAACCAGATGACACGTGATGCCAACACAAAGCTTACTTTATCTGCAAACGGCGGCTACACATACAGAAACAACAACGGAAACGGTTCAAACACTGTAAGTGCAGGAGTAAGCGCCGGTTATGAAGGCTTGAGCCTAAGTGCAAACGTGAATGTGCCGATTGCGTCTGGAAGTAGTTCCGGTGCCGGTGGAGCAGGTGGAATGGGAGCAGGCAGTTCTGGTTCTTCCCCAACTGTTACATTGGGAATTACTTACACACCAACAACATCAAAGAAAAACAAGATTTCTGACCAGCTTACAGAAATTTCTATAGAGCAGGAACAGATGAAAATTGAATCTGCATGGTCTGCTTATGAAACAGCTGTGCTCGAAAAGCAGCTTAAGCTTGAAGATCTTGAATGGGACAAAGAAACAAATCAGAAAAATTACGAAATGTATACCGCTGTAGAAGAGCAGATGCTTGATTACTACAAGAAGGGACTCATTTCGGAAAAAGATTATACATCTGCAGTAATCAACACGCTGCAGGCAAAGGTTAAAGGCCTTATAAATCGCATAGACTTTATTGTCTATAATGATGAAGTAAAAGCAATGTTTGTGGAGAAATAATATGGCAAAAAAAAATGGAAAGAAAATGAAGAAAAGCGTAAAAATCATCTTGATTCTTGCAATTGTGGCTGTGGTTGTTGCTGGGGTTCTTATAGGACTCAGATTCTTCCTCCACAAGGATAAAAACCAGGTACAGATTTACACAGTAAACAAAGAAGTTTACGAAAACGTAATTGAAATTTCCGGAACTGTTTCTGCAGCTCAGCAGCAGACCCTTAATGCATTGGGCGCCGGAACTGTTATGAAGATTTACGTCAAAGAAGGCGACACAGTTAAGAAGGGTGATATTCTAGTTCAGCTTGATGATTCTGAAGAAGTTTATAACCTTGAAAAGCACGACTATAATATGGCTACAACAAAGCTCAACGGTTCACCACGTGATTTAAGCCTTATGGAAACCCAGCGTGTTTCACTTGTGCAGAAAATTGCAGACCGCAAGGTAGTAGCTGCTTTTGATGGTGTAATTGTAGAGCTTAATGTTTCTGAAGGAAACTCTGTAAAGGCCGGTGATAAGATTGGTACACTTGTAAATCTTGATTACCTTACTGCAGAGGTTGAAATCCCGGAAACAGATGTTGCAAAGCTCCAGGTTGGACTTCCTGTAATTCTTGAATTCAATGCTTCTGACAAGCAGGGTAACGGCTATGTAACAGGCTGGCCTGCAATTGGTGAGCTTACAAACCGTGGTGCTTCTGTTGTTCGTGCACAAATCCGTATTGATGATTATCCAAAAGAAATACTTCCTAACTATTCGTTTACCGGAAAGATTCAGATTGAAGAGCCTGTAGAAACAATTACAGTTGAACGCTATGCAATCGGGTATGATGATGACGGCCAGGCTTATGTAATTCTTGCACGTGGTAACCAGAAGATAAATGTAGAAGTTGAACAATATGGACGAAACTACGTAAAGGTTTTGAGTGGTCTTAGCGGCGGCGAAATACTTTTGCAGGCAAGCGAGATTCCAAAGTCTGGTTCAGCTGCAAACAGAAACAGAAATCAGCAGGGCGGAATGCCTGACTTTGGCGGTAGTATGCCTAACTTTGGCGGAAGCTCTGGTGGTAGTGGTTCCGGCAGAAGTGGTGGAAGTTCCGGTGGTGGTGGAATGCCAAACTTTGGTGGCGGCGGTATGCCATTCTAACGAGGCGCGTCATGGCTGAAATTGTTGTACGACTTGAAAATGTAGTAAAAACATATTCCATGGGAGAAAGCGAAGTTCATGCATTGCGGGGCATTTCGTTCCAGATTGAGCAGGGGGAATTCCTTTCTATAATGGGTCCGTCTGGTTCTGGAAAATCTACCTGTATGAACATGATCGGGTGTCTGGACAGACCTACCTCTGGAATAGTTGAAATAAACGGAAAAGAAACTGCAAAGATGACAGAAAAAGAGCTTGCAGTGCTCAGAAATCAGACTGTAGGCTTTGTATTCCAGCAGTATCATCTTATTCCTTCGATGAACGTTCTGGAAAATGTAATGCTTCCTTTGAAATATGCGCATGTAGAAAAGAGCGAGCGTGTGGAACGTGCAGAAGAAGCACTTATAGCAGTAGGCCTTGGCGACCGAATGAAGCACCGTCCTCATGAACTTTCTGGTGGACAAAAGCAGCGTGTTGCAATTGCCCGTGCCATGGTAACACAGCCAAAAATCCTTCTTGCCGACGAACCAACCGGTGCGCTCGACTCAACAACAGGTAAGCAGGTAATGGAGCTTTTCAGACAAATCAATACCGAAAAGGGCACGACAATCATCATTGTAACACACGATCCAAGAATCGGTGAGTCTACAAAAAGATGTATTCGGATTCTTGATGGGCAGATTCAGGAGTAATTATGTGGGAAGATTTTATAAACGCTTTAAATAATTTTGTACGCAACAAGACAAGAACATTCCTTTCTCTGCTTGGTGTAATCATTGGTGTAGCTTCGGTAATTGTAATTACAAGTATTGGTTCAAGCTCTACAAAACAGGTTGCCGACACTTTTGGTTCTGCCGGTCTTGATATGGTAAGTATTTCTTCAGGCGGTATGTGGCGTGGACGAAGTGCAGTAAGCATTAAGTTCAATGATACTTTCCGCGATAACCTTTTTGAAAACGTAGAAAATATTAAGACAATCTGGTACAAGAACTCTTTGAGTGCAACTGTTACTTACGGTGAAACTTCTAACTCTGTAAACTGTTCTGCAATTGAAACAGGCTACCTTCAGGCACTTGGAATGGAGCTTGAAGAAGGCGGCCGTTATTTTAATGTAAGCGACAACGAAGAGGGAACTCAGAAAATCATTTTGAATCACGATACTGCCGAAAGCTTTTTCCCTGCAGGAGACGCTGTTGGTAAAAAGATTCTTGTTGTAGTAAGCCGTGTTTCGTTCAGCTTTGAAGTAATTGGTGTCTTAAAGGAACAGACAACAGGTATGGAAAACAGTTCTGCATATGTACCACGCGGTTTTTATGACAAAAAGATTTCGCCTAATGCAGATGCAGCAACTGTAATGGTTCAGGCTGTAAGCGAAGATAAGGCACAAGGTCTTGTAGATAAAATCAAGGAATACTGTACAAGCCTTAGCGGAACAGACACCTCTGTAAGCGTTTCTACAATGCAGACAATGATAGACCAGATCAGTTCCATTACAACAACACTTTCGACAATGCTCAGTGCTATTGCAGCAATTTCGCTTCTTGTTGGTGGTATTGGAATTATGAATATCATGATTGTAACAGTAACAGAACGCAAGCAGGAAATTGGTATCCGAAAAGCTCTTGGTGCCAGCCCGAACGCAATACGGCAGCAGTTCCTTGTTGAATCTGCAAGTATCACGCTTATTGGTGGTTTCTTTGGAGTTTTAGTAGGGATTCTGATAAGTCTGGCGGTAGAATATGTCCAGAAGCAGTCATACGTAATAAACACAAACGCCTGTATCATAGCATTTGTGTTCAGTGTGTTTGTAGGTATTTTCTTTGGATTGAATCCGGCAAGCCGCGCGGCTAAGTTGGACCCGGTAATTGCACTTAGTGGTGAGTAGAGATTGTCGGGTCAAGCCCGACAATGACACACTTTGTCATTCCCCGGCTTGACCGGGGAATCTCTTATTAATATCCGTCCGACATTTCGCGGTTGGCATCTTTCTTACAAAGTTCATCATAAACAAGTGAACGTCTGCGCAAATCTTCCTTGAGTTCTTTAGGGAACGGCATGTTGCGCCAGAAGATACCGCGAACGTCCTTTTCAAGACGCTGTACACCGGTAGATTCCTTTGTCATCCACAGGATGTAATCTTCAATAAAGAATTCCTTAACGTCACCCTTGAGTTTGGCCTGGTCAAAGTGCTGGTAGTACTGACCTGTAAGACCTTCTTCCATCCAGTAGTAAGAAGCCTTTTCCTTTGCAACCTGCCAGCGCAAATCTGCAACGGCTGTAAGAACTGCAATGCGGAGGTCCTTTGGATACATTGGAACAACAATACGTCCACGGCTTGTTACACGGTTGTAGCGGTCGAATGGTTCCCAGCAGAAGCCTCTGTCGCCATAAGTTGGAACAAGACAAACATAAGGAACAATTCGGTTAGGAATATTTTTATGTACACGGCAGAATACACCTGGATCAATTGATTCAATCCAGCGCATTACTTCAATTACGTTTTCGCGGGTTCCTGTTCCGTTTTCGGTACAGTGGTAGAATTCGCGTGTGAAAATAGGGAACTGGTTACCACGACGACCAATTGTCATCTTTGCCATCTGGCGGATTGTTTCAAATTCAATATTGATTGCACTTGTGTCTACCTGAACAATAGGACCGGAATCCTGAATCTTATTCTGAACGCTGTCGTAAACGCCCTTTGCTTCCTGGAATTCTGCAAGTGCCTTTGAAAGTTCCTTATCATTGCGTGAAAGGCGGTGAAGCAAATCTGTAATTTCAGAGAAAAGCTTGCGCTGAGATTCTGAAAGACCCTGTGTATGTGGTTCCATACCAATAATAGGGCTGTGCTGGCACAAAGAATCAACTCTGTTACGAAGCTCAACTTCAATCATTGAGCGTTCATTTTCTTTTATATGAAGAATATTTTCTGAGCTTTGAAGTTTTCCGGAGTTCTTTGACTGCAGCTGCATAAGACGAGCCTGTTCTGCACTGGCTGCCTGTTCCGGAGAAAGATTTCTCTGTGGAGTTTTCTTTTCATCTGTCATTGAGTTGTTCATTCGGCCTGAAGCAATTTCCTTGAACCACTCATCAACATAAAGTACAGGCTCCTGAGGCTTGTTTTCAAAAATTATGCGCGAAAAGAAATCCTTCTGTTCTGCTTTAAAAAGTGAAGGAAGAAGAACACCGAATCTCATGAGCATGCGTTTTGGCATTGGCAAGTTGATATCTGCCATTTTTGGCGCCATTCCGCGAAGAAGTTCCCAATAACAGGTAACAATCTGCTGGCGGTAAACTGCACGATCTTTTGGATCCTGGCAGGTAAGATATTTAGAAAGCACCTGATGAACTCGTTGTGCCGACTGATTTTCGTTTGTAAGAACTGTTTTATAATATTTTGGATCTTCGTAGACATTTGAAGGAGTGTCATTCTTAAGCTTTTCAAGAGGAGCAAATTCCTTAAGACTTAAGTTTACTTCATGAACGCCGCCGCTTCCTGCTGTGTGAGTATGCGATTCTGAAGAATTTTTAGAAAGTAAATTAGGATTAAAGGAATCCGATGCGCTAGGCATGTTATCAATATCTTCGATAGATACTGATGATTCTGTATTTGCTAACAATGCAGCAATTTCCGGATCCAATTCTGCTTCTGCCATTATTCTGTTGCTCCCATAAAACAATTATCTCTATATTATAGTATTTCATTATATCATATAATTATTGAATTTCCACTAAAAAAGTGCCATAATCGCAGAAAGCGAGGAATAAAATATGGAAAAAAAGATTCTGAACAACTACGGGTCGTTTGATGTCGTTTTCACTAAAGGAAAAGGCTCAACAATGTGGGATGTAAATGGTAAAAAGTACATCGATTTCCTTTCAGGCATTGGCGTAAACTGCCTTGGACACAATTATAAACCACTTGTAAAGGCAATTTCAGATCAGGCTAAACGGCAGCTCCATATTTCCAACTATTTTCTCAGCGATATTGGTCTTGTTTTTGCAGACGAACTTTTAGCAATTACAGGCTTTGAAAAAGGATATTTTGGTAACTCAGGCGCAGAAGCTAACGAAGCTGCAATTAAACTTGCAAGAAAGTATGGTCAGCTCAACGGTGGTTCTAAGCGCAAGACAATCATAACTTTGGAAAAATCCTTCCACGGTAGAACACTTGCAACACTTACAGCAACTGGTCAGGAAAAATTCCATGCAGAATGCTTTGCTCCTTATCCGGAAGGCTTTAAGACAATTAAGGCAAATGATTACGAATCAATCAAAACTGCTTTTGACGATACAACAGCCGCTCTCTTTATTGAATGTATTCAGGGAGAAGGCGGTGTAAATCTTATTGATGCAGAATGGGCTAAGGCTGCTGCAGACGCTGCACGCAAAGCTGGTGCAATTGTTATGGCAGATGAAGTTCAGACTGGTATTGGAAGAACAGGTACTTTCCTTGCAAGCGACTTCCTTGGATTTAAGCCAGAAGTTGTTACTCTTGCAAAAGGAATTGCAGGCGGTATTCCAATGGGAGCATGCCTCTTCCGCGGTAAGGCTGCAGATGTTTTTGTAGCAGGAGATCATCAGTCTACATTTGCCGGAAACCCTCTTGCATGTGCTGCAGGCTGTGTTGTTGCCGAAACTGTAAGCGATTTGAACTTCCTTGATAAGGTAAATAAAAAGGGTGAATATATCAGAAAGACTATTGCCAGCTGGAATATTCCTTTTATAAAAGAAGTTCGCGGACGTGGTCTTATGATTGGCTCACAGATTGACAGTTCAATTAATCCGGGCGACATAAAGGTACGTTGTCTTGAAGAAGGCCTTTGCGTAACAACAGCCGGTTCTGACGTTGTACGATTCCTTCCGCCGTTGAATATCAGCGACAAAGAAATTGAAGAAGGACTTGCAATCTTCCGCAGGGTTCTTGGAGAATTTGCTGCAAAATAAAAAATGCACCATCGCGCCGTAAAAAACAGATTTTTGTTTTTAACTATTGTTCTCTTTTGCGCAAAGCTTTTTTGCGGCGAGATGGCAATTCCCCGTTCTGTTTATGTAATTTCTACAAAATATTTTGATTTTCTTTTTCCGCTCGAAAAGGAACAGACTGTAAGGTTTCTTGCCGAACAGGCAGATGATATTTATCTTAATGCAAAACAAACCTTTAACTGCGATTATGATATCAGAACTATAGTAGTTGTTTCTCCGGATTCAGATACCCTTTCTGTAAAATATACTGCTTCTCCGTATAACCGCATTGTAATTTTTGATGCCGTTGGACGACTTGAAGCAAGCTCGTATGCAAGCGGATTACTTGATTTATTTGCACATGAAGTTGGAAGGGCAGTAAGTCAGTCAATCCGTTCTAAACCAATGGCGTTTCTTTCAAAGTATTTTTTAGGTGACTCTTTCCAGCCGGCAGGCCTTCTTAATGTACCGTACTCTTTCCTTGAAGGAGCAGTTTATGCAGAAGACGAAAAAAGCATGTCTGGCATTTTATATGACAACTGGAATCTTGAACTTTTAATGCAGGCTAAGCTTGAAAATAAATTTCCGTCGCTTCTGCAGGTTTCCGGCGCCTATGATATTTATCCGGTAAATAGAATTGACTATATTGCTGCCGCTTCTTTTTATGCATATATTCAGCAGTTGTGGGGAATAGAAAAATTCGGAGAATACTGGCAGGAATGCGGAAAGTTGAATTTCTTTAAGCTAGACAAAGGAATTTTTCGCAAGGTTTATGGAGAAGAAATTACAAAGGTCTGGCAGGATTTTATAGAAGCAATACCTGTTCCGGAAGTTTCGGCTCAGGAAGAAGAAAAGACAAAACAGTTTTTTAAAACAGATTACGATTCAAATTACAAATATATTGTAAGCACAAATTATGGTCTTGTCTGGTATGATGAATTAAAGGAAGAGGTTGATATTTCCGGTTTTTATGATTATCAGAGTATTAAACAGCTGCTTTTTCTTGCAAATAATATCACCAATCTTACAGTTTCTCCCGACGGACGCTTTCTTGTAGTTTCGCATGTTCAGGGTGGTATACGCGAAAAATTTGAACATGACCTTGTGCGTATTTATGATTTAAAAGAACGAAAATTCCTTTCTGAAAAGTACGAAATGCGCGACGGTTCAATTGTGCGGCTAGAAGACGGAAGATTTGCTGTTGCCGGAAACTATGTTGATGACGGTTATTCCTGCCTGCAGATTTATGAATCGCCTGTGCTTGATTCTTTGCTTGGGTTTGAATGCGATGTTTATAAAGGACTTGTTTATTCAAGAAAGTTTGAAAGCAATGTAATTCCTTATAGTCCTGTTGCTCTTGGAAAAAATCATTTTGCGTGTCTTTTGAACAGCAGCAACGAATGGTACATAATGCTTTCTGATATTACACCAGAACTTTCTGCAGGCGGACAGAATGATGAAGATTTTTATACAATCTCTGTCGGCGGGAACAATGAAAGCTTTGCCGAAGTATTGAAAATCCGTAATTTGCGTTATGCCGATTATGTTGAAGTTTCAGGTAAAAAAAGCGACAGAGATAAAAACTTCTGCCTGTTATATGATTATGTTCTTCAAAATGAAACTTCGTTTGTTCGTACCGGCTGGCTTTTCTTTGATAAAAATTCAATTCCGTTAAGGTCTCTTGTTTCCGGCTGTGACTATTATGGCGGTATGAATTGCGGGGCAATGTTTGACTGTAAGCTTTATTATTCTTCGCAGCGATTTGATTATTCTGAATTAAAATATGTTTCGCTTAATGATATTCCGCTGGAAGAAGCAAAGATTTCGTATTCTGCAGGCCCTATGCCAACAACTGCAATTCCTATACCAACGACTGCAATTCCTGAGCCAACAACTGCGGTTCCTGAGCCTGTCGAAGGACCATATCAAGAAACCCTTGAACTAAAAAAATACTCTCCGTTCAAATATATGTACAAAGGTTCATTTTCTTTCTTCATGCCTGTGCGCGATATAACGCTTGATGATGGAATAAAACGGGAACCTGGTCTTGGTGCAATTTTTGAAACACAGTCCGATCCTTTTTCGAATAACGAGCTTCTTATTTCTGCAGCAAAAGGTTTTGTACCGCTTGATTTTGAACAGATTTTTAATGCAGATAAAAAGAAACTGGATGAGCTTAATGCGCAGAAAATTGAATTAAGCAAGGATGCAGCTTTTGCAATTTATTTTAAAAACACATCTACTCCTGCAGACATTGTTGCTTCCGGTGTGTTTAAGTTTAATGAATCGGGTGAATATACTCTTTCTGCTTTCAGCGATATTGTGTTCAGTCTTCCGCTTGCCATGACATTCAGACGGCTTACTTTTGACGTATCGCTTGCTTTTAATGCTTCTACAACATATTGGGATGTTACACAGACAGAGCGTTTCCCGAATCTTACAGACTGGCCTTCGCTTTCAAAATCATACAGACAATGGCAGAGCACTGCAGGCCTGCTGTATTCAAATATTCATCAGTATGGAATCTCTCCGTTGAAGAAAGTTGGTATAGCAGCCGGAGTAAAATTAATTTCTTCGTGGGAATGGGGTAATTGGAATCCTTATCAGATAAACGCTGGAATATACGGCACAGGTGAAATTCCATTTTTAATGCCGGTACAGAATTATAAAAATATCATTTTATGTCTGCCAACTACAGTTCACGCAGAATTGTTTTATACAAACGGAAAAGCCGTAGATGCTTATGCACAGCTTATGCTTTCGGGAATGGAAATTCAAAACGGTTTCTGGCGATTGTATTTTCCGCGGGCAGGCCTTTATTTAGGTTACGATATAGCTCTTGAATACGACACTGCAACAGTACGCCTGCCGGACCTTCGCCACCTGGAACGGTTTTATGATGTATTTGCTCACTGCACTTTAAATGACAGCGTTTATGTAAAATTAGATTTTGGGTTGACCCCGGTAATAGGAAAGTTTTCGAAGGTTCAGTTCCAGTCCTCACTGCGGTTAGAAAAATATCTGCGCAGCGAAGAATGGAAACTGAAGTTTGATATTGATATTAAATACTAGAAGAGTTCCTTGAACTTGCCAAGAAGCACGTCTGTTTCAATAGAAGCATCAAGGTCTGTGATTTTTCCCTTACCCTTGTAGAAGTTGATAAGAGGTTCTGTCTGTTCACGGTAAACATCCATACGGTGCATGATAGATTCCTGTTTGTCATCATCACGCTGATAGAGTTCGCCGCCACATTTGTCGCAAACACCTTCTACTTTTGGTGGAAGTGTAAGAACGTTGAAGTTTGCACCACAAGCCTTACATACACGGCGTGTAGAAAGACGGCGGATTACAATTTCATCCTGAATTTCAAAGTTTACAACCTTAACATCATCAACAAGCTTTTCGAGCATTTCTGCCTGTGGAATTGTGCGTGGGAATCCGTCAAGAATGTATCCGTTTTTGCAGTCATCCTGTGCAAGGCGGTCTTTTACAAGTTCAAAAGTAAGTTCATCGCTAACCAAAGAACCTGAATCAATAATAGCCTTTACCTTAACTCCAAGTGGAGTCTGTGCCTTTATATTTGCACGGAAAATATCTCCTGTAGAAATGTGAGGGATCTTGTAGTCTTCTGCAACCTTTACAGCAAGTGAGCCCTTTCCAGCTCCCGGTGGTCCCAAGAAAATAAAATTGTTCATTATTCGTTATCCTCCAATTAATATGTCTATATTTATTTTACTCAAAGTTTTGCGCAGTTTCAAGAACGCCAAAGAAGGCCGGCTTGCATTCGTATTCTTTTTCGAATAACAAAGGACGCTGGTGCTTGTTTGCATTATCTGAATTATTGTAAATCCATGAAACTTCATCTTTTGTTCCCCATAAGGTAATACCTGTAATTCCATTTTTGCCTGGAGTTTTACGGTATTTAAGGAAGAGCTTGAAGTATTCTACATATCTGTCGCTAAGGGCTTGCTGAGAAACGCTTCTGCCGCCAAAAGCAATTTCCATTTCTGTAACCTGAACATCTACTCCAAGTGCAAAAAATTCATTCAGGGCTTTTTCGTAATCGGCAACAGCAGGGTAGGTCATGCTTACATGCGACTGCATTCCAACAATATCAATGCGGGCGTCAGGGGCTGCCTGAATATCCTGAACAACCTTGCAGATTGCTTTTGTTTTGGCAGGTGCATAACTTGAATAATCATTGTAGGCAAGTTTAACGTCGGCCGGAGCATATTTGTTTGCATAACGGAATGCATTTACAATAAAGCTGTCGTCACCGTAAATTGAATACCACGGACTTGAAGTTCTTAACGGGTCATCTGTCCAGGCGCCGTCGGTACAGGCTTCATTTACAACATCCCATGTAACAATAATTCTTTTGCCGTCGTTGTTTTTTTCTTCCCAGTCTTTTACAAATTCCAGAACAGATTTTATATACCATTCCTGGCGGGCTGTCATTGTAGCTTTGTCGGCATATGGTTTACTTGTAGAGTAATCTTCACGGAAGAACCAATCCGGAGTCTGACTGTGCCATACAAGTACATGGCCACGCATTATCATTCCATATTGTTTTGCAATATCAAGAATCTTTGCAAGGCGGGTAAAACCTAAAAGTTTATCTGGAACCTGATACTCTTTTCCGTCTTCTGCTTTAAAAGCAACTGTTTTTTGTGGCTGAGCCCAGTTAAAAATAAAATCAGGTTTGCATTCGTTTTCGCAGGTAAAACAGTTTGCCTGATAGCTTACACCCTTCATGATGCTGTCATTTGTAAGCTGAGTTTCCGGAACTGCAAAACCAAAGTAATCAAAGTACTTGGTGTATTCATCTTTAAGGGCAGGAACTTCTGTCCAGGTTTGCTGTTTGCTGTTTTTTTCTGTTGAAGAAGAAGCAGAAGATATTTTTACGGGAATTACAGGTTCTGCTTTTTGCTTTGTTTCTTTTTTTGAAGAACATGAAATAAGAACTACAGAGCATAAAAAGACTCCGCAGTATGTGGCGATAATTGATAATTTAGTGTGTTTCATTTTCATATTAATAGCAGAAAATCACAGAAAAAACAATTCGTTAAACTTGAGGCTCTTCATACTAGTTTATTTTTTTTATAGATGTTAAAATGATTAAAAGAGAAAAAGGAGAGAGTTAGAGAGTTATGGCAAACATTATTCAGAAGTTCATGGCGTGCAAAACGCGCTGGGATTTTGGAAGAATGGATAAGAGACGCGATGCAGGTCAGTCAATTCCTGATGATGTAATGCGCTTTGAAAACATTCTGTATGGTCCCGACAAAAAATTCCAGAAATGGCAATATCTTGATGTTTATCGTCCTGCTGGGAAATCTCAGAAAGAAAAGCTTCCTGTAATTGTTAGTGTACATGGAGGTGCCTGGGTATATGGCGATAAGGATGTTTATCAGTGGTACTGTATGCGTCTTGCTCAACGCGGTTTTGCAGTAATTAATTTTTCTTACAGGCTTGCACCTGAAACAGCTTTTCCTTGTTCAGTTGAAGATACAGAGCTTGTTTTTCAGTGGCTTGGCAATAATGCAGACGAATATGGTTTTGATATAAATAATGTTTTTGCTGTAGGCGATTCTGCCGGTGCACATCTTCTGGCACTTTATGCTTCTGCAATAACAAATGATGAATATGCAAAGAATTTTACGTTCATTAAAAGTAAGCCGTTCAGTCTTCGTGGTGTTGCTTTGAACTGCGGTAAATATAATCTTGATCCTTCGCTTGAAAAAAATCCTTTTATGAAAATGCTTGTAGAAGCACTTTTGCAGTCTAAAATAACAAAGGAAGGACTTGAGCTTTTAAATGCGAGTGCGCATGTTACAAAAGCTTTTCCTCCTGCATTTATAATGACTTGTATTGGTGATTTTCAGTTTGTTCAGGCACCTTTTATTACAAAGGCATTGGAACAGGCAGGGGTTCAATTTGAATATCATTGCTATGGTTCAGAAGAAAAACCATTGTGGCACGTTTTCCACTGCGACCCGCACCTGGAAGAAGCCGTTGTATGCAATGACGATGAATGTGAGTTCTTTAGAAAACATATAAAGTAATATGTCATCCTCGGGCTTGACCCGGGGATCTTATAATCTGAACAATTTCATCCAGACTCAAACCCATTTCGCGGCAGGAATTTACTGCTTTGCGTAATACTTCTTCGGCAGCAGCATTTCGTTTACCCGAAATTTCGTGATGTTCAAGCTTGTTTACAAAGGTTCCTCGGCCTGCGGCTGTAGAAATAAAACCTTCGCGTTCAAGCTGCTCCCACGCCTGTTTTACAGGAATTACGCTTATGCGCAGATTCAGGGCAACAGTGCGAATAGGAGGCAGCTTTTCGCCGGCAGAAATCTCGCCAGTCATAATCTGGTTAGAAATCTGCTCGTAGATTTGAGTATAAATTGGTTTGTCTGATTGTTGTGACAATACTATATCCATAATGACCCTTCGACAGGCTCAGGGCCCCCGAGCCTACATATCATATTTTTCAAACTGTTTGGCAGCCCGGCGGAAGGTTATTGGCCAGCTTATTATAAATAGTAATAAACCAATTCCAAGTACCGGCAGCTGCTTTATAAGGCCGGCAAAATCATTCTGATTCAATATTGAACCAAAACGTGTAAGGAATGTCTGTGCGTTTTCGGGGTGGGCCAAAGTTCCTCTGTACATCCATACAGGGAGTTCACAAAGTGCGTAAATTCCAAAATACAAAACTGCCGAAAGCATAAAGCGCCAGCCAGGTTTAAGCGGATTTTTATAAATACCGCCAAGGAATATGCAATTAAAAATTGCAAGATTAAAAAACTGGAATCCAAAATAGGCAACATTAATGTCTATTCCCGATTTATTCGGCGGGAAGTTGCATTTTGCACGAATAAATGCCGCAAGAATGGCAAAAGGAATAAATGATAATTCCAGAAGTCCGCAGTAGAGGAAGCGGGCCTTTACCGTATCAATTTTTCGTACAGGCAGTAGAACTGTGTACATCATTCCGTGATTAACCTGATTAAGAGTATAGGTCATCATTATTCCAAGTGTGATATAAAAACAGCCTATATAAACCGGATAAGACGGAATAAAATAAAAGACAAGGACACAAAGAATCCAGATATAAACAGAAAGATTTGTTTCAAGCTTTGCTTCTTTTTTTAAGAGTTTCATAACATTCATAGCCTATCTCCTTTCAATGTGAATCATAATATCTTCAAGCAGCGGATCGCTTATTTCAAAGCCGGCGCCCTTTGCAAGCTCAACATCTTTTGAATACATCATTCCTTCAAAGCCAAGCTGGTGCTTATGAAGGCCTATAATCTTTGACTCAAGCTCCGGTGTAAGCTGATCTTTTTTACCGGCAACGAGAATGTAGCTCTTTTTAAAGTCTTCTTTTTCGGCAGCAGCAAGAATCTGACCGTTTTTAATGTAAGTAATGTAGTCGGCGCATTTTTCAAGGTCGCTTGTAATGTGTGTAGAGAACAAAACAGAATGCTGTCCGTCTTCTATGAATTCCTGAAGCATGCAGATAAGGTCGTCGCGTGCTGCAGGGTCAAGACCGCTTGTAGGCTCGTCAAGAATAAGCAGGCGCGCATTGTGGCTCATTGCAATTGCAAGTGAATACTTAACCTTCATACCTGCAGAAAGCTGTTTGAACTTTTTGTTCTGGTCAATTTCAAAACGCTGGCAAAACTCGTTGTAGCGGTTGTCATCCCAGTTTTTGTAGAAGGTTTTTGTGATGTCTGTAATATTTTTGATTTTGCTTTCAGGGTAAAAATCAACTCCACCAAAAACATATCCAACCTGATTTTTAATTTCAATCTCATCCTTTGGCATATCCAGACCGCAAAGCTTAACAGTTCCACCGTCGTTGTTCATAAGGTTGAGCGTTGTCTTTAAGGTTGTAGATTTACCGGCACCATTGCGGCCAATAAATCCCATGATAAAGCCTTCTTCCAGTGTAATGTCCACGTTCTTCAGCTGGAAGCTCGGGAAGTTTTTACAAAGTCCACGAATTTCAATTAAATTCATAAGCACACCTCAACTTGTGTATATTGTATATACACAATATAACACTCGCGGTGAGGGTTGTCAAGAAAAAAAAGTGTGATATACTAATATTGTTATGGAAATTATCAGGCTGAAGCGTTTGAAGAATTATCGCGATTTGGGGGGCATAAAGACTGTTGACGGCAGAGTTACAAAGCCGCATATGCTCATTCGTGGTACAACGCTTTTTGATCCTACCTTGCTTGGTATAAAGCTTTTAAAGGAACAATACAATCTTAAGACAATCATAGATTTACGCACTCAGAAAGAAATGCTTGAAAAGCCTGATGTTCTTATTGACGGTGTTGAAATTGTTCATATGCCTATTATTAATGAAGCTGTAGCCGGAATCAGTCATGAAAAAAAGGTTCGCAGCTTTAAGACACTTATGATGATGCCACGCATGGAAGAACTTTATGTGAGTATGGTAACAGCAGAAAGCCTTGATAATGTTGTAAAGGTTTTAAAATATATTCTGACTTTGCCGCTCCAGAAGTTTTCTGTTGTTTTTCATTGTACTGCAGGTAAGGATAGAACAGGAGTTATTTCGGCATTGCTGCTTTCGTTCTTGGGAGTAGACAGGGCTACTGTTATTAAAGATTATCTTCTTACAAACAAAAACGTTCAGTTTAAGGCAAACATGGCTTATCTTGGACTGCTCATTACAAAAGGAAACCATAAGCTGGCACATAAAATCAAACATTATTTTATGGCTGAACCCGATTTTATAAAAGCTTCGCTGAACCGTCTTGAAAAGGATTTTGGTTCGTTGAACGAGTTTTTTAAGCAAAAGCTTGGGTTTACTACAGAAGAAGAAAAAGAAATTAAAGATAAATTTTTGCAGGGAGAATAAAAAATGGCAATTACACCAAAACGCAGCGATTACATTTCTTGGGATGAATATTTTATGGGAGTTGCAAAGCTTGCAGGCTTCCGCTCAAAGGATCCTAATTCACAGGTTGGAGCATGTATTGTAAGCGAAGATAACAAGATTCTTTCTATGGGTTATAACGGTTTTCCACGCGGCTGTTCTGATGATGAATTTCCATGGGCACGCGAAGGAGACACACTCGAAACAAAATATGCATACGTTTGCCACAGTGAGCTTAATGCAATTTTGAATTATCGCGGCGGTTCGCTCGAAGGTTCAAAAATTTATGTGACACTTTTCCCTTGCAATGAATGTGCAAAGGCAATTATTCAGGCTGGAATTAAAACTGTTGTTTATGCAGATAACAAATATGACGGAACGCCAAGCGTTGAAGCTTCTAAGCGTTTGATGAATGCTGCTGGGGTTCGTTACTATCAGTATGAGCCGACTGGTCGCAAGATTGAGATTGATGTTTAAGCGCAAGGTACATCTGCGAAAGCTCGGTTCTGGCTTCGTGAATCTGGCGGATTAAATCTGCATTTTCTTCCAGGGCCTGAGCTTCTTCTAAAAGCTGCTGACCAGCTCCTTCGGCAGTAAACTTCTTTTCATTTATAAGATATTTCAGACGGTAAATCATTTCAATTTCGCGCTGTGTGTAGGTTCGGCGGCCACCCATATCTTTTTGCGGGGCAAAGCCTGGAACAACTTCTTCCCAGTATCTAAGAACATGAGCTTTAATGCCGGTTAAGTCTTCTACTTCGCCAATTGAATAAGTCATGTTTACCCCCTGTCTTCCCATTTCTGGCGGCTTGCTTTGAATTCTACCTGAACAGGAATATGGTCATAGCCTAAATCTTCGCGGATTCGGTTTTTAAGGTATGTTACATACGGCTCAGGAACAACCTCTGGCCTTGTTGCAAAAATCACAAAGTTTACAGGGTTTACGCTTGCCTGAGTCATATAGCGTATTTTAAAGTGTGCAGTTTTACTTGCAGGAGGAGGGTAGCGTTCAAGCCAGTCCTGAAGCGCATTGTTGAGCGATGCAGTTCCAATTTTGCGTGTAAGCTGCTCGTACATATTAATTGCAGTATTCAGCAGATCTTTGATTCCTTTTCCTTCGAGTGCAGAAAGCGGAAGAATCGGAGCAAAGTCCATCTGCCCAAACATTATGTTTATCCATTCGCGAACGGCTTTTACTGCTTTGTTGCCCTGTTCTTCGCGAAGGTCCCATTTATTCAAAACAAAAATAATTCCGCGGCCTCGTTCAAATGCAAGTGAACAGATTTTTTTATCCTGCTCGGCAAGACCTTCTACAGCATCTATGAGCAGGAACACAATATCACATTCGTCCAGTGTTTTGATTGCGCGGTTTACAGAATAATATTCAACGTCGTCGTGAACGCGTGCCTTTCGGCGGATTCCTGCAGTATCAAGAACATGAAAGTTTTTGCCGCCATAGGTGAAGTTACCTTCTACAACATCGCGGGTAGTTCCGGCATAGTCACAAACAATTGATTTTTCTGAATGGGTAAGGCGGTTAGAAAGTGTAGACTTTCCTGTATTTGGCTTACCCATGATTGCAATTTTAATAGGGCGGTCTGCAGAAAGCTCACGAACATTGCTGAAGTCGCAGCGGTCAACAATAAGGTCTGTAAGCTCACTTATTCTGTCGCCGTGTTCTGCAGAAATAAAAATCAGATTTTCAAAACCATAACGTGCATAGTTCCAGGCTTCTGCTTCATTACGTCCGCCTTCTGTTTTGTTTACGGCTGCAATGAGCTTGTGGGTGTACGGGCGCATTTTTAAGATAAACTCTTCGTCTTCGCCTGTGATTTCTGTTGCGTCTAAAAGAAGAACTACAACGTCTGCGCGGTCTATCATATCAAGCGAGCGTTCTACTACATAGTCATCAAGCTCTGCTTCTTTTGTTCCAATGTCGCGTGTAAGTTTATATCCACCTGTGTCTACAAGATGAACAGGTTTGTCGTTCAAAAAGGCAGTTGCTTCTACAGGATCGCGTGTTACACCAGGCTGATCATTTGTAATAGCAATGCGGCGGCGGAGGAATCGGTTGAAGAGGGTAGATTTTCCAACATTAGGACGGCCTGCAATAACAACAAGAGGAAGTCCTTCGTATTCAACTTCTTTTGAGAATTCATCCTGTGTAACCGGCTGTTCTTCTTCTTTTGGTTTTGAAAAATCCGGTTTATTTTTCTTTTTTGCCATAATTCCTCTATTGCCCTTCGACAAGCTCAGGGACCCCGTGCTTAAATATTGTTCAACCTGTTATCAGAAATTGCTTTGAACTCGTCAATGGTAAAGCGGCTGAGTAATTCCTTTGTGCTCGAAATCATCTTTGGGCTCATACTCAAATTGCGGATTCCCATGCCTGCCAAAACCATAATGCTGTCTGGTCGGCCTGCCATTTCACCGCATACAGAAACAGGAATATTTGCATCCTGAGCAGCAGTGATTGTTGTCTGAATAAGGCGGAGGACTGCAAGATTAAATTCGTTATAAAGACCTGCAACATGCTGATTTTCGCGGTCAACGCCAAGTGTATATTGAGTAAGGTCGTTTGTACCAAGACTGAAAAAGTCGCTGATTTTTGCAAGACAATCACTTGTAAGGGCAGCGGCTGCAGTTTCGACCATAATTCCAACAGGAGTTGCCGGATTAAAATCGATTTTTTCGGCTGTGAGCTCTTCCTTAACCTGTTTTATGAGTGTAAGGGCTTCTTTTACCTGGTCAACGCTCGAAATAAGCGGAAGCATAATCCTTAAGTTGCCGAAAACACTTGCACGGTAAAGGGCACGAAGCTGAGTTTTAAATACATTTGGACATTCAAGACTAAGGCGGATTGCACGTAAGCCCATAAGAGGATTCTTTTCCTCGAACATAGGCATGTCTACGGCATTAATCAGTTTATCACCACCGGCATCCAAAGTACGGATTGTTACAGGTTTGTCTCCCATTATCTGAAGAACCTGCTTGTAAGCTTCAAACTGAGTCTGCTCGCTGAAGGAACGGGCTGCAGCATTAAGCGAAACACCGTTCTGGCTCATGTAAAGGAATTCTGTACGGAAAAGACCAATACCGTCTGCTCCTTCTGCCTTTGCAATTTCTGCTTCTTCGGGAGTACCTATGTTTGCAAAAAGCTGGAATCTTGTTCCATCCTGAGTTACTGCGGGTTTGTCCAGATATTTTTTAAGTTCAAGCTTATGCTGGTATTCTTCACGGATTTTTGCCTTATATTCGTTGATTGTTGTAATATCTGGGCTTACAAGAACTTCTGCAGAAGTACCGTCTATGATTACTGTTTCGCCGTTATGAACTTTTTTGTTTATGTTTTCAAGGCCTGTAATTGTTGGAATGCCATAGTTACGGGCAAGAATTACTACGTGAGAAGAAACTCCGCCTTCACTAAGGGCAAGACCTGCAATTTTTCGTTTTGAAAGAATGATTGTATCAGAAGAACTAAGGGCGTTTGCAAAAATAACTGCTCCATCCGGTACACTGTTGATGTCAAAAGGATGAATATCAAGCATTTCATCAAGAACGCGGCCAAAAACATCTGTGATATCCTGGGCACGTTCAGAAAGATATTCGTTTCCGGACTGTCTAAGGCGCTGGGCATATTCTTCTGCTTTAAAATTCAGGGAGTATTCAATGTTAAAGAGCTCTTTTTCGTAAAACTCGCGGGTTTCTTTTAAGAAAACAGGGTCTTCGAGCATAAGAATATATGTTTCAAAAACTTCGCGCTGGATTTTATCCTTAGGATCTGTGCGTGAAAGTGAGTCAAGATAACTGTTAAGCTCAAAAATTACATTCTGAGAAGCATACTCAAACCTGCTCCAGCCGTCATTCAGCTGGTCAATCTTAATATGATGCTGAGTAATTGCGCGTTTTACCGGGTCAGGAATCACAAAAGCGGTGCCAATGCCAATTCCGTCAGCGGCGGGTATGCCTAAAAATACTTCCATAGAAAGATATTATATCATAAAAAAGACGATAATAGCAATTTATATGCAATCATGTGGGAAAAAATCGCTCCCAGCCGAAATTGCAAACAGTTAGAAAACAAATCTGCTCCCGCTAAGGAACGTCCGCAAACTACGGCGAGACTTGCAAAGTAAGATTTTACTCGCTTCGCTCGGCAAGCCTCGAAGTAGTTTGCGGCCGCCCCTTAGCTCCGCAGCTTTGTTTTCGAATATGTTTAAAAATCGGCTTACGCGATTTTTTCAAACTGGTATTTATAATTACTATTTCTTTATTTTTTGAGATTTATCTTTCTATTGCCTATCCAAAGCCCGAGGGAAATTAACCAGGTGATGAGGAGCATGGCTGGGACTGCTATAAGGGCGTTGGAAATGTTGCCGCCCAGGAAGCCGTACCAGTCGTAGTCTTTTAAAGGGTTGCCGGAATTCAGGTGGGCTATTATGTTTATGGTGTAGAAAACGGCGTAGATTGCCATGGTGATTATGCCGAAGAGAGAATCTTTTAAGGAAATGTCATCAGTGTCTGGTTCAAAAAATATAAAGGTGATGATTGAAAGCAGTGGGACTGTCAGGTGGAAGAAAAAGTTGTTGTCTATGTACAGGATTGCCCAGTTTTCGCCGAATTGTGGGATTAAGAAGAAGGCTGTTACAAGCATTGTAAGGGTGAGACCTGTTGCAGCGGCAAGTCTTAAAAGGTGAAGCAGCTTTGGAAGGCGTGTGATTTTACCTTTGGCAAGGGCAATTTCAAAGAAAATATAAACAAGCGCAAGCAATCCTCCAAAAACATTCGAATCAACTGTGTAATACTTAAATGCAGAAAGGTTAGCAGCTGTAAAAGCACGTACTTCTTCCGAACGGCTCATAATATTAAAGTTAAAAATCATGCTGATTGTTGCAAATGATACCAGCACGAAAATGAGGGTGTTTAGAATAATGGAAACTATTGCTTTCTTTTTCATACCAATATAATACTACTGAATTGTAGATTTTGAAAGATTTACATCGTCATTGCGAGGAGCGCAGCGACGTGGCAATCCAGATATTAGAATGCATTCTTGTAACTGGATTGCCACGCTACGCTCGCAATGACAAGGAATATAGGGAGTTTCCCCTATAACCTTGAAAATCTACGTTTTCTCTATTATAATGAACGAACTACATTTCAATTATTTTATAGGAGAACCGTTCATGAAGTTCGGACACTTTGATGACGCCAACCGCGAGTATGTTATTGAAACACCTCGCACACCTTATCCTTGGATTAACTATCTTGGAACACAGGGATTTTTCTCGTTAATTTCTAATACTTCAGGAGGATACAGCTTCTACAAAGATGCACGCCTTCGTCGTATTACACGTTACCGCTACAACAACGTACCTATCGACATGGGCGGACGCTATTTTTACATCAACGACAACGGTACAATCTGGAATCCGGGCTGGTCTCCTGTAAAGACAGAACTTGATTCTTACGAATGCCGCCATGGTATGGGCTATACAATCATCACCGGTAAAAAGAATAACCTTAAGGCACAGGTTACCTTCTTTGTTCCACAGGACTACGATGGAGAAGTTCAGCAGGTAGTTTTGACAAACGAAGGTTCAAGCGACAAGACATTTAAGTTCTGGTCATTTGCTGAATGGTGTCTTTGGGATGCTCAGGATGACTGTACAAACTTCCAGAGAAACTTTTCTACAGGCCGCGTAGAAATCAAAGATTCTGTAATCTATCATAAAACTGAATACCGCGACCGCCGCAATCATTATGCATTCTATTCTGTAAACGACAAGATTGACGGTTATGATACAGACCGCGATACATTCATTGGTCTTTACAACGGCTTCCACAATCCTCAGGCTGTTCTTGACGGAAAGTGCGGCAATTCTCTTGCAGACGGATGGTCTCCTATTGCATCACACTACAAGGAAATTACACTTAAAGCAGGCGAATCAAAGACTTTAGTATTCGTACTTGGTTATGTAGAAATGCCTGTTGAAAAGAAATTCGAAGCAGACGGTAAGACAATCAACAAAGAAAAAGCTCTTGCTATGATCGAAAAATACAACACTCCGGAAAAGTTTGCTGCCGGTATGAAAGAGCTTCGTGCTTACTGGGATAAACTTTTGGGCATTCTCAACGTAAATACACCGGAAGACAAAGTAAACCGCATGGTAAACATCTGGAACCAGTATCAGTGTATGGTTACATTCAACCTTTCACGCTCGGCTTCTTACTTTGAGTCAGGAATTGGTCGTGGTATGGGCTTCCGTGATTCTAACCAGGATATTCTTGGATTTGTTCACCAGATTCCTGACCGTGCCCGCGAACGACTTATTGATATTGCATCAACACAGCTTGAAGACGGAGGATGTTACCACCAGTACCAGCCGCTTACAAAGAAGGGTAACGCAGACATTGGTGGCGACTTCTCTGATGACCCACTTTGGATGATTCTTTCTGTTTCTGCATACATCAAGGAAACAGGCGACTGGTCAATCCTGGACGCAAAGGTTCCTTATGACAACGATGAGTCTAAGGCTAAGTCAATGCTCGATCACCTTACAGTAAGCTTCTACCACATTGTAAATAATCTTGGACCACACGGACTTCCACTTGCAATGCGCGCAGACTGGAACGACTGTATCAACCTTTCATGCTTCTCTGACACACCGGGTGAAAGCTTCCAGACATATACAAACCCTAAGTTCAAGGCAGAAGGCGGCTACTCAAAGGTTGCAGAATCTGTATTTGTTGCCGCTTTGTTCACCTACGTTGGACCAAACTTCGTAGGAATCCTCAATCACTTGGGCAAGAAAGACGAAGCAGCTAAGGCTCAGGCAGAAATCGATAAGATGAAGAAGGTTATGATGGATTCTGCATGGGACGGAAACTGGTTCATGCGTGCATACGATGCAAACGGCCAGAAAATGGGTTCTAAGGAATGCGAAGAAGGACAGATCTTCATCGAACCACAGGGCTTTGCAATCATGTCTGACATTGACAAGGATGCAACAAAGAAGACTCTTGCCGCAATTGATGAACGCCTGAACACAAAGCACGGTCTTGTTTTGAATAACCCTGCATTCTCTAAGTACTACATCCAGTACGGTGAGATTTCTACATATCCGGGCGGATACAAGGAAAATGCCGGTATCTTTACACACAACAACGCATGGATTATCTGTGCTGCAGCTTATGCCGGTGAAGGTGATCAGGCATTCAAGTACTACTCAGAAATTGCACCTGCCTATACAGAAGAAACTTCTGACCTTCACAAGACAGAACCTTATGTATACGGCCAGATGATCGGTGGTAAGGACGCAGGTTCGGACATAGGTCAGACAGGCAAGAACTTTGGTCAGGGTAAAAACTCTTGGCTTACAGGTACAGCTGCCTGGAACATGGTTGCAATCAGCCAGTACATCTTGGGCATTCAGCCGGACTTTGACGGACTTAAGGTAGATCCTTCTATTCCGGCTAACTGGGATGGCTTTACAGCAACACGTCTTTTCCGCGGTGCTAAATACAACATCACAATCAAAAACCCAAGCCACGTATGCAAGGGCGTAAAGAGTTTGGTTGTAGACGGCCAGGCTGTTGAAGGTTGTGTAGTGCCTTTTGTTGAAGGTAAGAAAGAAGTTAATGTAGAGATTACATTAGGATAATTGCTGGGGCCCCTGAGCTTGTCGAAGGGCCCTATAAACACACGTCATTGCGAGCGAAGCGTGGCAATCCAGTTATTAAAATGCATTCTAATAACTGGATTGCCACGTCGTTTCACTCCTCGCAATGACGTTATTTTTTTACCATTCCATTCCATCCATAGTCTTAATAGAACCATCTGGATTAAATGTCAATTCGCGGAACTTAACGTTGCGCTTCTGGTTTACGCCGTTTGAGCGTTCGCAGTCATGGTAGAACAAGTACCACTTTCCGTTGAACTCGAGGATTGAGTGGTGTGTTGTCCATCCAAGAACAGGAGTAAGAATCTTTCCGCCGTAGGTGTATGGACCGTAAACATTCTTGCTGGTTGCCCAGTTCAAAAAGTGGGTTGTTCCTGTTGAATATGTAAAGTAGTAGGTGTCGCCTTTCTTAAAGAGCCATGGGTCTTCAAAGTAGCGGCGGTCTTCGTCTTTACCAAGTAAAGGCTTTCCGTTTTCGTCTACAATTACAAGGTCGCGTGGAGCTTCTGCAATTTCAAGCATGTTATCTTTCATCAAAGCGATTTTTGGTGTGCATGCTTCTTCTTCGCGTGGTTCCTTGTTTTCGGCACCCCAGGTGTTGTTGCGGTACTGATCAAGCTGTCCGCCCCAAAGTCCACCGAATGTAAGGTAGTATTTTCCGTCTGTGTCTGGGAAGCAGCATGGGTCAATACTATATGTTCCCTGGATATAGTCATCTTCCGGCTTGAATGGGCCTTCAGGTTTGTCGCCAACTGCTACACCAACTCTGAACATACCGTTTTTGTCGCGTGCAGGGAAATAGAAATAGTATTTTCCGTTTCTTTCAACGCAGTCTGGAGCCCAAAGCTGTTTGCTTGCCCATTTTACATCATCAATTGTGAAAACACATCCACAATCACGTGGATAAGTTTCTGTATCTTTCATCTCATAAACGTGATAGTCTTTCATATCATACTGATCACCGTTATCGTTGCTTTCTACATCAATATCCTCGTCATGAGAAGGGTAGATATAGATTTTTCCATTAAAAACGTGTGCAGAAGGATCAGCTGTATAAAGGTCGTTTACCAAAGGTCTTCTTTCGATCATAAATTGTTCTCCTGTATGAATTTATTGTATATCATTTTTGGATTTTTTCAATAATACAAATTACCTATGTTATGGATTGCCGCGTCGCTGCGCTCCTCGCAATGACGAAAGGCCACGTCATTGCGAGCGAAGCGTGGCAATCTACTTTACTGTATACTTCCCGGCACCTCAGAAAGGGCATTTTGTGCTGCACACCAGGTTCCTTTTTCAAGGGATTTCTGCATGTCTCCGGTGTTGAGGTATTCGTGTAAAAAGCCTGCATTAAAGCTGTCGCCGCATGCAATTGTGTTTACGGCTTTTACTTTTAAGGTAGGGCATTCAAAAAAATCTCCCCGGCAGGCGGCAAGAGTAGAGTCAATTCCCCGGGTGATAATAAAAATATTATTGTATTCAAGGCTTTTTGCGCAGATATTTTCCTGATTTGCAGGCATTCCAAAAGTTGCCTCAAACTCATCTGAATTGATTTTTACAATGGAAGGCACTGCAGTATTGAGTGCACATTTCAGTTCATCGCCAATAAAGTCTGCAAGGACGAGCTTTCCCTTGTCCAGGGCAATTCCGCAGAGAACTGCATAAATATCAGGCGACCATTTTCCCTGACGGCTTCCGGCAATGAGCAGGGCCTCGCATTCGTCAAGTTTTTCTGTAACAAGCTTAAGGAATTTTATTTCTGTAGCCGCGTAGTCTTCTTCTGGAACAGGCTCACCCGCAATAAGCTCAGTTGTCGTGCCTGCAGTAGAGTCAAGCAGCGTCCAGCAGTCGCGGATTTTCCCCGGAGAATCAACATACCACAAATCAAGGCCATCGCGTTCTGCAAGTTCAATAAATTCCGCAGAGTTTTTCTGACCAAGCGGGCATACAGTAACAGCGCTTCCTTTTTCAAGCTGGGCAAGTACACGAGCAGAGTTCACAGCTTTTCCGGAAGCATAAAGTCCGTAGTGATGAGCCCTGTTTATTTTTTCAAGAGCAAGCTTTTCAAAAACAACAGTGCGCTGGTAAGTAGCACTCATGCAAACGCAAAGGATTTTTTTCATAGCGCAACCCCCGCGGTCCCTGAGCTTGTCGAAGGGGTCGAAGGGCCCTCAGTATAAGCATACGCATTATGAAAATGAATACTCTCTTCATTCTCTGCTTCTACGCTGAACCATTTAAAATTCTTTTTTGCCAGGGCTGTATAAACTTCACGCACAACATCTTCAACAAAACGAGGATTGTCATAGGCATGTTCTGTTACATATTTTTCATCCTGACGCTTGAGCAATGAGTAGAGTGGCGAAGAAGCGCAATTTTCAATCAATTCAATAATATCTTCAATCCAGAAAAATTCAGAATAAAACAGCTTTACCTTTACAGTTCCACGCTGATTATGAGCACCGTATTCACTGATTGCCTTTGAACAAGGACACAAGGTTGTAACTGGAACTTCTATAGTAATGTAAAACTTTCGTTCATCTGCGCTTACAGTTCCTTCAAAAGAACAGTTATATTCCATAATTCCCGAAGCCTGCGAAACCGGAGCAGCTTTTTCAATAAAATAAGGAAAGCTTACAGTTCCAAAGGCCTGCTCGGCATCAAGCTTTTTGCGCATTTCTTCAAGCATATCAAGGAAATGCTGCATCGTAACATCCTGATGATATTTATGGAACACTTCAATAAAGCGCGACATATGAGTTCCCTTAAAATTGTGAGGAAGGTTTACAAAAAGATCTACTGTTGCAGTTGTCTGCTGCTGCTTGTGATTTTTGTCGAGGACAGTTACCGGGTATCGAACGCCCTTTACGCCAACTTTTTGAAGCGGAATCTTACGTGTGTCTGTTTCGTTTTGAATGTCGCGCATGAATATATTATACGAAAAAGGGGAGAAGAGAATCAACAGCACTACATTGGATTACAGTTCATCTCCTGTTAAAAAATCTTCCAGGCAGATGATGTAGATTCCGTTGTCGTCGTAATGCGGGATAACTTTTTCTTTTTGAATTATTATTTTTTTAAAACTATCGTTGATTCTTAAAAGGGAGTTTTCTTCCTGAGTTTTTTTCTTTTCGGAAGAAATATCTAAAGCTGACTGGATGTAGATTTTTTCGTTACCCAGGTTTGCAACAAAATCACATTCAAGCTGAATCTTTTTTGTTTTGCCTTCCTTGTCTTTCGTGTTATATTCTACAATTCCAACATCAACATTATAACCGCGCATTTTAAGTTCGTTGTAGATGATGTTTTCCATGATATGAGGTTCTTCTATCTGGCGGAAATTCAGTCTGGCGTTTCGCAATCCGGAATCTGTAAAATAATATTTCTTGTTTGCGCCAATGTATTTTCTTCCTTTAATGTCAAAGCGTTCTACTGTCTGAATTAAAAAGGCATCTTCAAGATAATTCAAATATGATGTGATTGTTTTGTTTGTTATTGAAGATTTTTCTTTTGTCCTAAAGGTATTTTGAATCTTAACAGGATTTGTAAACGCGCCGATAGAAGAAGCTGTAACATCAAGCAAATCTTCAAACTCTTTTTTATTGCGGATATTGTAACGGTCAATTACATCGGTGAGATATACTTTTGAAAAAAGGCTGGAAAGATAATCTGATTTTTCTTTGTGGGTTTTCATTCCTGCAACAAGAGGAAGACCGCCATAAGTATAATAATCTGTCCATGCAGAAACAAAATCGTCTTTTCGTGATTCATAAAATTCCTTGAACGAAAGAGGATACATCCTTATTTCATCACCTCGTCCACGGAACTCTGTGATTACATCTTTTACAAGAAAACGCGAATTACTTCCGGTAACATACACATCTATGTTTGGAATGTGCAAAAGCGAATTAAGGACTTCTTCAAATCCGTCAACCAGCTGAATTTCGTCAAGAAGGCAGTAGTATAATTTTTTTTCTGTGATTTTTGATTTTATAAATTTGTAAAGGCTGATTTTATCACGAAGTTCGGCGTATTCCAGATCGTCCAGAGGAATCTTTATAATATGAGATTCTGATACACCTTGTGAAATAAGTTTTTCATAAAACAGCTTGAATAAAAGATATGACTTTCCGCAGCGTCGGAGTCCGGTGATAATTTTAATCATTCCGTTCTGCTTTTTTTGAGTAAGCTGATTTATGTATATATCTCGAGAAAATATCATATACTTTTCTATTACCTAAAAATTAGTATATCTGCATTTTTAGGTAATTGCAAGATTTTTTTGAAACATACGTCTATGAGCGAAAAGTGGGAGTTTAGTTCGAAGCCTCTTGTAAATTACTTGCATTAATGTAAAGAGCTGGGACTACGCCTGGTTTTTCATCTTGGACAACTGTTCTTGTTATTTCGACAGTGGTCGTTATTCCATTACTATCAACAAAATAATCCTTGTTATGCGAACTGGTCTCATTAATATTCCAAGCTCTATTATCATGAAAAGCGTTATTCAACCACCAGCTGCCATCTGCTGTACTGTTTGTAGCTTGGGCATAAGCTGTTAAGGTTTTTTTAGCGTAAGAATATTCTGAGCCAAGATCATCTGTGTTTTTTAAAAGGAAAATCTTTTCGTTTTCAAGAGTACATATTTCTGCATCATTATTGTTTTTGCGATATGCCTTAAAGCTTACAGAAGAATTGAGTATTGTATTTGTAGCGGTAGTTGTTACAAAAGCTTTTTGTAAGAATCCTTTATTATAATATAATGAATTAATATCTTTCATATATTCGAGATTACTTACTGGAACGAGAGTCGGATAAGATAAGCCGTTTAAGAATGCTCTTATTGTAGACACTTCATAGTCATTTGGATAGTACGTTACTCCCTCATTGTTTCTTTGTTGATTAGGCCCGTCATAGAAAGGAACATCTGCTGTAAGGATTTTTTCTGAAACCAAAAGCACATTGTTAGAATTAGAATCACCTATAACGCGCCAGATAATAGGTTCATACTTGTAATAATTACCATTGTATTTTTCATAGAAATAACCGTCTGTACCAAGGTACCAGTCAAGACAAATTTTGTCTTGAGGATACAGGCTGACATTTGTGCTGTCAATTAGCGATTGAGGGTAGTTTCCGAATTTACAGTAAGTACCTCCATCATAACTTCCTGAATAATTGGTGATTTTTGTTGGTATAGACGCAATGGCATCGCTTCTTATATAGAAGGTAGCAGCTTCTCCTACATTTCCTGCGTAATCTATATATTTTAAAGTAACTTCATAAAGTGCATCATATTCAAATTTTTTTATTATATACGAAGTAACTGTGTTGTTAGAAGTTTCAACTTCTGTTGCTCCAACTTTTTTAAAAGAATAGTATAATTGAGCAAAGTCTGGTGCAGCAGTAGGTTCTGACCAGCTAAAACAAAAATCCCTATATACTTTATCTTCAAAACTTATGCTGGTAAGTACAGGTTTTTCACTTATTCCAGTCTTGTCTATTGCAAAATAATACTTTTTGCCGTCAGAAGGATATGTAGAATCATTACCGGCTTTATCTTTAAAGGTAAAGCTTATTGCGTAAACTCCTTCATCGATAATCTCTTTTGCTTTTGTTTTTAATAAATCTATTGTTCCCGTATAAGAGGCTTTTAAAGAATCTACTGTCGAATAAATAATTTGGATATCTCTGGAAGAAGATGCGTTTTGATAGTTCTTTCCCTTAACCTTTTCAACCTTCATCCAGAAAGAAGTATCCGGACCAGATTGTCCGTCGGAGTTTTCTTCTACTGAAATATCAAGGGCAATTTGGAATTTATTATTTTTGATAAAATCGTTTTTCAGATCAGAAACTTTAGTAAACTTTTTTGAAGTTTTAGAAGTATTATTAATTTTTAATGTAAATTTATCAGTTACAAGAGGGAATTTATCGGTCTGATTATTAACTGTATAGCTCCATTTTTTGAATTCCTTCATTTGTACGTCTTTTTCATATCCGGAAGAATTTGCTGTGTAGAAAAAGCCTGCTTCAATACATACAAGAAGACTGGTGTAAGATACAGGTGGCGAACTCTTTTTTGGTGGTATTATAAGTGTAATATTGTTGTTTTCAAAAGTCGGAGCATCAAAAAGACTTAAAAGATTGTCGCCGGTTTTTTTATTTGTTATTTTAATATTTTTAAAATATATTTCATTTCCAATTTTATATTTATAATATCTTTGTGTTCCATCAGGCAGTGTTACTGGCTCAAAGAAAGTGACAGAGTCTTTTAATCTATCATATTCATCTGTTGTAAAATAAATGGAATCTGTGTTCATTTCGTAGTCAAAATCAACTGTAATAACTGACTCTCTGATTACATTTGCTGTTTCAGGGTATTTAGAAATAACAGAAGGGCGTTCTGCAAGAACTACGCTTATACAAAGTTCCATTCCGTCTGAAGGCTTTTTATTAAAAGAACAGGTTGTATTTTCTGAAGTAGGAGAATCAATAAAAAGAAAATCTCCGTTTTTTAATTCTGTTCCGCTGGCAGAATCTATAATTTTCCAGCATATAAATTCATAAGATTCGAAAGGTTTAAAGGATATTTCAAAGGAATCTGTTACCTTTTTCATTACCTGGTTACCAACAGGATTCTGCATTGTTCCCTGACCAGGATAATCAAAGGTTATTTTATACGAAGGTGCATTTGCATAATCAATATATTTTTCTATCTGCTGTTTTGTTTCTCCGGCATTTAAGAAATCATTACAGGATGAGAGCAGAAAAAGATTTACTATACATAATAACGCCCCCCCCCAGTATAGTAATTTTTGAAAGCTTAAAATGTGTGTGTGTCATGTAAGGACTCCCTCTGAAATATTCCCCTTATTTTATCAGAAAAGAGTCTTTATTGCTAGTTTTTATTCATAAAGATAGCAGTCGTAACCGGAGCTTCGTAATTTGTCTGCGGTTGTGCCGGTGCCGTCATCTTTTACAAGGACAATGTAGTAGGTTGTGCCGCTGGCGCGTTTTTCTGAAATAATGTAGGCGTCAAAGCCTTTCTGTTTTACTTCTTCGCACAGGAGTTTTGCATTTGATTCTGTTTTGAAAAGGCCAAGCTGCCATTTGGAATCTTTGGTTGTTGTAGCTGCGGCTGTTGTTTTTGTTGCAGGAGCTACAGAAATATCTTCTTTAAAAGTTCCTGTTCCCTGTTCTGCAACACCGCTCTTTGGTACAAAGAACCAGAATGGTGTTGGAAGTAACTGAACATCGCCTTTTACAATTGCAGCTTCTGTTGAGTTTGGATAATTTTTGGTTATCTGTTCCGACCACGATTTGTCGCCGGTTACATACCAGAGTGTTAATAAAATTACAGGATGCACACTCTTCATTGACTGAACTTTGAGATAGGCTTTTAAAAGTTCAAGCGGCTCGTTTAAGTCGTCAACGTTTTCGGCTTTGCAGAGTGCGCTCCACTGGGCATATAATTTTACATAAGATTGAATGTTTGCATCTTTTGAATTTCGCACTGCAGAGTTTAAGTAGCTGTCGGCAGTAGGCCAGTCTCCGCAGCAAAGGGCACAGCGCACTGCATCAATTACAAGCTGTTCATTTGTTTTTTGCGGCATGCCTTCTGCATCGCCTGCGGCAATTCCTGCAGCAGTTGCATAGCTTTTCTGGGCATCACCATATAAGGCCAGCTGCTCCTGAAGCGACGCTAAAAATACATAAGCAGCGCGTTTTTCTGAAGCAACTGTAAGGCTTTTGATTTGATTCTTTACATACGAAACTGATTCTTCGACTGTTGATTGTTTTACAGCCTGAGCTTTTATATCTTTTGCTTTTGGTTCTGCAAAAATGAGTGAGGTAAAAAGTGAAAATATTACAATTGCAAAAAGTTTTTTATTCATGAATTCTGTCTTCTATACTATTCACTTTATCGGTGGATTTTGATGAAGACTCAACAGGATTTTCTGATTTAGAAGGCGTGGCGGCAGATGCTTTTTTTGCAAGTTTTCGCTCTATTTTTTCCTGCTTTTTCTTTTCTTTAAGGCCAAGATTACGGGCATCGGCAACTTCATTTTCGTGGGAAAGTCTTATGAACTTTGCAATAAGATAACACAAAAGTGAAAAAATGATTCCTGCAGCAAACGCAACAAAAATTACAACAACAATAGACTTATCTGTATAGGTTTTAAAAAGCCACAAGGTACAGACATTCGAAAGATTCTTGCCAATAAAAAATGCAAGGAAAAGGATGATGAGTAAGATGACGATTAATGCTGCGATCATAGTAAAACTCCATACGTCATTGCGAGCGCAGCGTGGCAATCCACATATTAAAAGAAATTCTCAAATGTGGATTGCCACGCCCTTCGGGCTCGCAATGACGGATTGTTTATATCAATTCTCCCTTAAAAGTATTACCATTAAGTTGAATTATTTTAACATTTACAAACGAACCTATCAACTTGCGGTCGGCTTTGAAGGCAACTTTTTCGTGCTGCTCTGTCTGGCCTAAAAGTTCATCGGCACTGTCGCGGCTTACTCCTTCTGCAAGGACAAGGGCTGTTGTTCCAACACGTTCGCTCATTCGTTCCTGTGTGTGTTCAAGCTGAAGGTCTATTACACGCTGAAGTCGCTCTTTGCGGACCTCTTCCGGAAGTTGTTCCATTTTTGCAGCAGGAGTTCCTTCTCGCGGATTATAATAATACATCATTGCGCTTTCGTATTTTACCTGCTTCATAAGGTCGAGCGTCTGCTGAACATCTTCTTCTGTTTCGCCAGGGAAGCCCATCATGATATCTGTCGTAAGAGAAACTTCAGGAATCTTTGCTTTGATTTTTGCAACAAGTTCAAGATACTGTTCACGTGTGTATCGGCGGTTCATTGCCTTTAAGACTGCTGTAGAACCGTTCTGCACCGGAAGATGAATATGGCGGCAGATAAGAGGTTCGGCGGCAATTACATCAATTACATCATCTGTAAAATCTTTTGGATGCGAAGACATGAATCGAACCCAGCGGATTGTAGATTCTGTTTTACGAAGGTGGTTTGCAATGATACGCAAAAGCCCCGCAAAGTTTACAGTTACACCATCAAGCCCCAGACCCTGGTAGCTGTTTACATTCTGACCAATAAGTGTGATTTCACAAACTTTCAATTTCTTAAGGATATCAAGCTCTTCAAGAATCTGCTCAACAGGACGGCTGATTTCACGGCCACGAACATACGGAACAATACAGTAAGTACAAAAGTTATTGCAGCCATGCATGATTGGAACAAATGTAGAAAATGCTCCAGGCTCCGCAGAAACAGGCGCAAAGTGATATGGCTCTGAATTATCAGGAACTGCAGGTGCGGCATGCTTTTCTTCGATTGAATCTATAATTTCGCCAAAGTGATGTTTTGCAAAAGTTCCAACAACAAAATCAACAAAAGGCCAGCGCTCTTTAAAAGTTGGGAGTAATCGTTCTGCCATACAGCCTGTAACTAAAACTGTAAGAGGTTTGGCACCGTCCTTTACATATTCAACTGCTTCTTCTAAAAACTTTGTCTTGGCATTACTTCTTTTTTCGCGTACAGCCTTGAGCCCGTTGATCCAGCCCAGTCGTCCTTCTATTCTGTCTTCTGCAGTTTTTCTGATTGAGCATGTATTTACAACAATTAAATCTGCTGTCTGAGCCGAATCTGATTTTGTCCAGCCGCGCGCAATCAAAAGCTGCTCCATAGAAGCAGACTCTGCAATATTCATTTCGCAGCCGTATGTTTCGAAAAAGTAAGTCATATAAGCTATTATACAGATAGGTAGATTTGACGACAAGATAGGCATTGTTCTGAATATAGAACTACCTTACTAAGTTTGATATACTTTAAAAGAGAGGAGAGCCGATGAAAAAATTATTATTTTCTCTGTTTTTTTTGTTTTCAATTTTCTGTTTAAATGCAGGTGTAAAAATAACAACGGGTGAATATGTTTGTGATGAAACAGATATAGAAAAAGGTGCTATACAAAAACTGACTGTTACACGCGAATACCGTTCTGCTACTCCTGTTGTCGGCAGCTTTGGAATTGGCTGGTCCACAAATCTTGATGAAAGAATTATCATATGTGTTTCTCCACCTTCAGAAGAACTATATGATATACTGGTTCGAATTGTTGATATGCGTCAAAGTATAGTTTCTCAATATGAAGAATCAATTAAAGAAAGTTATGAGGTGGATGATCCCTATAAGGTAGTTGAAGAATTAAAAGGCAGACAGAAAAGAGTTGTTTCTATTAAAAATGAACTTATAGGACTAAAAGACGAACTGCTGGGAATGCAAGGTTTTATGCCTGCCGGAAGCGAAGATGAACGATTGATTACAGAAAATATAGAATCGTGTGATAAGGGAATAGAAGATGCAGATAAAAAGTTTGAAGAGCTTGATGAGTCTATAAAAGAAGCACAAGAAGTACTTGGAAAACTTGAGGGAGTAAAAAAACAATTAGATGAAGATACTAACAAGAAAATAAAAATGGAGGAAGAAATAACAATATCAAATATCAGAAAAGAGCGAAATAAAAAGGCTATGTTTAAAGGTATGGAGTCCTGGTATGAAGAGACAGGAATTGAAACAATTCAATATATAGATGACAAAGGATATCCTAACCTTATGTATGAAAGTAAGAAATACAAGGATGTCTGGGAGCCTGAGTCCGGAGAGTATCTTTGCTATTATAGAAACGGCAACTATTTTGTTGAAGATACCTCGGGTCAGACTAAGGTTTTTGATTTTTATGGATTCCTTGTAAAGATAATAGATAGATATGGTAATCAGATAAACATTATTCGAGATGAGGATGAAAAGATAAGCAGCATAAAATCATCGTTTGGAGAAAGCTTTACGGTCGAATATGAAAACTCATTTATTAAATCAATTACAAATGACCGTGATCCTTCTGAAAAATATGTTTATTTTTATGATGGTGACAGAATGACAGGAGTTACAGATTCAGATGGAGATTATGTTTCTTATGGTTACAATGAGTTTGGACTTTTAGATTCCATGAACAAAAATGATGGAAGCTGTTACAGGATTCTTTATGATGACAAGATTTTAAAAGGAAGTGTTGTTGCTACTGCACTTGTAAACGAAGATGGAAAAGCACAAAGGTTTGAATTCAATTTTAAAGATAGAATAACAACTTTTATAGACAGAGATGGTAACCGAACAACATATTACTACAATAAAAATCAAAAAACCATAAAAGAAGAATATGAGTATGCTTCTGAAGACTATGTGCCGCAAAACAATCAGACAGAAGATAGTAACACAAAAGGAATTCAGCAATATGATGATTTAGTTTATGATCAGGAAAATAATGTTCTGGAATTAAAGAATAAAGGCAAAACTGTTTATAAATATACGTTTAATTCAAAAGGACAGGTAATTGCTTTTTATGATTCTACAGAAGGAAAAGGTGTTACACATACTTATGAATATGACTCTTTTGGAAACAGAATAAAAGATTCTACAAGCAAAAAAAATGCAATTGTTATGGAATATGATGCACGTAACAGACTTGTACGAGTAAAACAGAATAAGAAAGTGATTTTAAACATTGCTTATGAAAATAATGGAAAAATAACACGAAGAACTTATTCAAACGGGCTTGTAATTGAAATGGAACAAAATGGCCGCAAAGATATAATCCGCATGACTATAACAGATACTAAAACCGGTAAAAAGATTCAGACCGAAGTTGAATACAATAGGCATCACATTCCGCTAAATGTATATAAGGGCGATGGTACAACAAGAAAACTTGTAAAAACCTTTACCTACACAGATCAGGACTGGATGATTATGAGCGAAATTGACGGTGTTAAAAAGACTTATAAACCTTCAGAAAAAAAGCAGGCCGATTTTGAAGATTTGTGGGATATTCCTGATTTTAATGATTCAATTTACTTTGATTCAAAAGCAATGGATGAACTTAAGGCCAGCTTGTTTTAGTTTGAAGACTGATTGTATTTTTTTTCAAATCTGATTGTTTATAATTGTTTTTTACTATAATATATACTCCTATGAGTAACGAAAATAACAACGAAAAGAGAGATCCATTGCTCTGTCATTGGGCAGATCAGATGGCTAGTCAGATTATCCGCGAAAAGGGTGATCTTGATTCTTACACCTGTGCTTCAGGAATTACACCTTCCGGAACTGTTCATCTTGGAAACTTCCGCGAAATTATTACTGTTGATTTAGTAGTACGTGCCCTTCGCGACCGTGGTAAAAAGGTTCGCTTTATTTATTCATGGGACGACTACGATGTATTCCGCAAAGTTCCTGCAAATATGCCGGACCCAGAGGTTTTGGAAAAATATCTTAGATATCCGATTACAGAAGTACCAGATACAACTGGCCGCAATGAAAATTATGCACGTCATCACGAGGTAGATATTGAAACTCAGCTTCCACGCGTTGGAATTGCTCCGGAGTTTTTGTACCAGGCAAGCCGTTATCGTGCAAACCGTTATGCAGAAGGAATGCGCAAGGCAATGCAGAACCGCGACGTTATTAAGGAATGCTTGAACGAATACCGCGATGACGCACACAAAATGAAGCCTGAGGACGTATATTGGCCTGTTTCTATTTTCTGCGGTAAGTGTAACAAAGATACAACAGAAATTACAGACTACGACGGCGAATACGGAATTACCTATAAGTGTGAATGCGGCAACTGCAAAACTGCAGATATCCGCGTCTTCAAGGGTGCAAAGCTTGGCTGGCGTGTTGACTGGCCTATGCGTTGGAACGAAGAAAAAGTAGTATTCGAACCGGGTGGAAAGGATCATATCAGCCCGGGTGGTTCGTACGATACAGCAAAATTGGTTTCTAAGAGAATCTACGGCTGGGACGCACCGGTAACAATGCGCTATGACTTTGTAAACTTAAAGGGAGTGCCTGGAAAGATGTCTTCTTCAAAAGGAAAGGTAATTGCTTTGCCGGACGCACTTGATGTTTACCAGGCAGAAGTACTCCGCTACCTTTTTGCAGGAACTCGTCCAAATACAGAATTTGCTATCAGCTTTGATATGGATGTTCTTAAGGTTTACGAAGACTACGACAAGACAGAACGTATTGTTTACGGAATAGATAAGGCAAAGAGCGATGATCACTTCAACAAAGAAAAGAGAATCTACATGCTCAGCCAGATTGACGGAAAGATTCCAGACGTAATGCCATACCAGGTAACAATCCGCCAGCTTACAACATTGCTCCAGATTTACTCTGGCGACGTTGATGCTGTTATTAAGGCACTTGGTGACGTAAAGCCTGAACAGGAAGAACGCCTCCACCGCAGAATTGAATGTGCATGGTTCTGGGTAAAGCATTCGGCTCCAGACTGCGCACCTGATTTCTGTTTTGAACTCCGCAAGGATGGCAGCAAGGCAGACCTTTCAGGCGACATTCTTAAGGCTGTTCAGCGCGTTCGTGATGAAGTTGTTCCAAAGCTCGATACCTTCCAGATGGACAAGGAGTGCCAGCAGGCAATGTACGACATTGCAACAGAAATGGGACTTGAATCAAAAGCCTTGTTCACAGCCCTTTACCAGGCACTCATTGCCAAAGAACAGGGACCACGCTTGGGAAGCTTCTTTAGGATTATTGGTAAAGAGAGATTACAGAAGATTTTAAGTGTGTATTAGAAAGAGATTGTCGGGTCAAGCCCGACAATGACACAGACAGTCAAGACTGACAATGACACAGACAGTCAAGACTGACAATGACACAAGTCTTGTCATTCCCGGGCTTGACCCGGGAATCTCATATTAGAAGAGGTTATCATGGATACAAAGGACCTTTGCCGCGCAATTATTGCAACGGCATTAAATGAATTTATAAAAGAAAAAGACTCGTCGGCAGCCGTTGTTGACCCGGCTACAATTGTCGTTCAAAACGCCCCAAACCCTGAAATGGGAGACCTTGGAAGCCCTATGTTTGCATATGCAAAAGCTCTCCGCATGGCTCCTCCTCAGATTGCAGTCGGTGTTGTTGCAAAAATCACAGACAAGTCAATCGGCGAATTTATTGCCGTTGGTCCTTATGTAAACGTTAAACTTAATAAAAGCGATGCCGCAGCTCCAATCCTCAAGGCAATCAAAACTCAGGGCGACAGCTACGGTTCCCTCAACAGTGAAGGCAAAAAGCCACTTGAAGGCCGCCGTGTAATGATTGAGTTTTCTTCTCCAAATACAAACAAACCTCTTCACCTGGGTCACGTACGCAACGACGCCCTTGGTGAATCTGTAAGCCGCATTCTTAAAGCAGCCGGTGCAGATGTTTACAAGGTAGACCTTATTAATAACCGTGGTGTTCATATTTGTAAGTCTATGCTTGCATACAAAATGTTCCACGAAGCCGCAGGCGACACACCAGAATCACTTGGAATGAAAGGCGACCATTTTGTAGGTCAGTGCTACGTAGAGTTTGACAAATATCTTAAAGGCGAAAAAGATAAACCCGAAACAGCTCACCCCGAAGCAAACCAGATGGCAGAAGATATGCTCATCAAATGGGAAGCCGGCGACAAAGAGGTTCACGCACTTTGGGAAAAAATGAACGGCTGGACCTTTGACGGAATGATGGCAACATATAACCGCACAGGAATCAGCTTTGACAAATATTACTTTGAAAGTGAAACCTACCTCAAGGGTAAGGACGAAATATTAAAAGGTCTGGACAAGGGAGTATTCTTCAAAGCTCCGGACGGCTCTGTACGCATAGATGTAACAGACGTTGTAGGAAAGGGCAAGGACGAAGACAACCACGAAAAAGTACTCCTTCGCAAAGACGGCACATCAGTTTACATCACACAGGACATTGGTACTGCAATCAGCCGCCACGACGACTGGGCCTTCAACCAGCTTGTATATGTTGTAGCAAGCGAGCAGAACTACCACTTCAAAATCCTCTTCCATATCTTAAAGAAGCTTGGTTTTGACTGGGCAGACAAGCTCTATCATCTTAGCTACGGTCTTGTAAACTTACCAAGCGGAAGAATGAAGAGCCGCGAAGGAACTGTAGTAGATGCCGACGATCTTATAGACTCACTCCACGCAGATGCCTTAGCCGCAATTAAAGAACGTGGCCGCGACAGCGAAGTAGGAGACGCCGACGAGGTAGCAGAAAAAGTAGCACTTGGAGCCCTTCATTACTACATGCTTCAGGCAACACCGATTAAAGACATGCTCTTTAATCCCGAAGAATCACTGAGTTTTAATGGAAATACAGGTCCATATCTTCAGTATATGGGTGCACGCATAAATTCAATCTTAGGTAAAGCTCCAGAAGCAGGCATTACACCGGACGAATCTGACGAAGCAGTTGCCCTGTTGACCTCGGAAGACGAATGGGCACTCATCAAACAGCTGGGCGACTTCCCGACAGCAATCGAAAAATCAGCTGAAAACCTTGACCCAAGCACAATTGCAGCCTATGTTTATGATACAGCAAAGCTTTTCAGCAAGTTCTATCAGACCTGTTCAATCGTAAATGCAGAAAGCAAGCAGCTTGCCGGGGCACGTCTCTACTTAGCATCTTGTACTCTTCAGGTAATCAAGAATGCAATGAAGCTTGTACTTGTTCCTTATCTTGAAAGAATGTAAACTGTAAATTAAATAATTGTTCTTCGTCTTTAGGTCTGCCGATAATAGAAAAGGAGACCCTTTTTATGAAACTGCGGAATAAATTTCTATTGATTACCTTTTTCTCAGTAATTCAGGTTGCGGTAATTTCTGCATTGTCGCTCACTGGTTTTAAATCTATTCAGCATTATAAAGATTATCAGCTTGTTCAGTCTCAAACCCAGAAACAATTAAGCGAAATGATTAATTATCTTGATGGCATGGAAAACTGGGGTTTTGACCAAAAGACTGCCTGGCTTGAATGGCATAACATGTCAATTTCGCTGAATAAAAATATTGATATTTATTTAAATGATTCTTCCATAAAGCATTTCCCGGCTGAATATTTGCAGAATATTAATCAGGCAAAAAATCTTTTTAATTCTTTTACAAACGGATTCGGAAACCTTGAAGCAAAGCTTATAGATATGGAAGCATTAACTTTAGATAACAATACCTACATGCAGGTTCAGAAATTTGGAATAAAAGAAGCATACAGATATCTTTCTGATGATCCTAATATAGCAAAGCTTATGGAGCTTGCACAGTCGGCAAGTTATGATGTTTCTGAAATCAGACGGAATTATTCTCTTCTTTCAATTGTAACAGACCAGTCTTACGAAATGATTGATTCGATTATTGGAAAGCAGGAAAAAATCATTTCTCTTATGATTCTGGTTATTGCTGTTTTTGCATGTGTAAGTATAAGCTTTTTCATTCTTTCAATAACTACACGAATTGCACGTAGAATTATCAGAGTGCGCGATATGACTTCTACTCTGGCCGAAAAGGATTTTACTGCAAGTGTTGTTCCTAAAGGAAGTAATGAAATAAGGTCTCTTATGCAGAATATTAACAACATGGTTGATCAGATAAATGCATTCTTTACTGTTGTTAAAGTTACTGCTTCAAGAGCAATTTCTTCTGGTTATACAATTAATGATGCTGCCAACAGTACAGCAGCTGCAACTGCGGCAATTGATGAAAATATTCAGAAAATAATGACCCAGTTTGACCAGATGATTGAAACAGTCGGAAAGGCCGTAATGGTTATTTCGAACATGAATATTCAGGTTAATACACTTGTAAGTAATAATGAAGTTCAGGCGCTTGCAATAGAAGAAAGCTCTAAGGCTGTAAATGAAGCTGCAGGAACTCTTGAGCATATAAAATCAATGGCAACAGAACGTTCAAGCATGGCTCAGGAAATGCACTCACTGATTACAGATGGTGATGAAAAAATCTCGAGCACAAATGATCTTCTTACAGTTATTTCTAATCAGCTTGACCAGGTAAAAGAAGTAATTGATATTATTGATAACGTTGCAGAACAGACAAACCTTCTTTCTATGAATGCTGCAATTGAATCGGCACATGCAGGTGAAGCTGGAAAAGGATTTGCCGTAGTTGCAGAAGAAATCAGAACGCTTGCCGAAAATACATCAGAAAATGCGGGAACAATTGCTAGTGTAATTAATGGAATTATTGAATCTGTAAATAACGCAAATAAATCAAGTAACGAAGCTTCTGTAGCATTCCGTAAAGTAAGTAAATATGCCGATGATGTTGTTTCATCTTTAAAAGAAATCACTACAGGAATTGAAAGTATTGATACTCAGATGCAGCAGATTAAAGTAAAGAGTGAAGAAGAGTTTGCCGCTGCAGATAAGATTAATACTTATTGTAAAGACCTTGCAGAACAGCAGCGATCTGTTTCAAGAGACGTAGATGCAATGAATGATAAGTTCTTTGAAGCAACTTCTGCAATTAAGAAAATCAAAGAAGGCACTACAGATATTGTTGAACGAATGATGGGTGTTAGTGTTGCAAGTAAAGAAAGCTACAAGAACATGACCGATCTTGAAAATATCCTTGAAGAATTCAAAACAAAAGAAACTGTTGATGAAGCTGTAAAAGAAGCAGATGAAGAAAGCGTAATAGAAACTCCTGTTTCAACAGAACTTACAGAAGAGTTTATTGAAGAACAAAAACTTCTTGCAGAAAAGGGCCTTGAAGCAGCCGGAGAAGCTGGACTCGAAGAAATTGAGTTTGATCTTGAATCAGTTGAAGAATATAAGGGCTAAAGAAACAATATACGGCAGAGAAAGCAAAACAGAAGAAGGAATGCCTGGTATAAAGTTTTGTATGTAAACAGCTCCAAAATCAACGGCACAGAAAATAAGAGCATAAAGTGCTATAAGCGGGAGCTTTCTTTTTCCCATAAAAACTGCTGCCAGTGCAAGCCATCCTTTCCCGCTTGCAAGATTCGGAACAAAAGAAGAAATCCTTAAAACAAGAAAACTTCCGGCAAAGCTTGCAAAAAATCCGCTTATTCCCCAGGATGCAATTCTATAAATGGCAGGGGAAACTCCGCGCACAAGAAGAACATCAGGATTACTTCCGGTGATTCTAAAATATATTCCGCCCTTTGCTTTTTTAATATAAACTACAGCAGCCGTAATAAGTGCAGCTGTAATTAATGTTGTCGAAATATTTACCGGTACCAGATGATAAACAAAGCCTGGTGAAGAAAGAACTCCTCTTGTTCCAAAACAAAGCCACGAAAAAAGCGATGTAAACGAACTAAAAAGAAGATTTACTGCAATGGCTGCAATAAAAGTATTTGCACGTGCTTTTTCAATAATCAGTGCAATAACAAGGCATAGCAAAACTGAAATTATGGCAGACAAAGTCATACCTGCTGCTACAGACCCTGTTGCGACTGTAAATGCATAAGTTAAAAATCCGGAAAATGATATGAGCCCATCCATAAAAAGTGCAAGACAACCGGCATATTCACTGAATAAAGCGCCTGTTGCAGCAAGAAGAAGCGGACATGAAAAACCTAAGAAGTTAAGCATTTTCATTCCTCCTTTTATGAGGCGCATACAAAAGCGAAATTGAAAAAAGTATTATTGCCTGAATGAGCGTGTTTACATCAAAATCGAGGTTTGAATAAAGTGCAAATTTTCCTGAGTAAGTCATAAGCGACGAAATTAAAATAGAAACAGGAATTACAAGGGCAGGTCTTGTTCTTGCAATCATTGCTACAGAAAGAGCGTTCCAGCCTAAGCCTGCATAAAAGCTTGTGTGGCATGTAAAATATATTCCACAGATTGCAGTGGCGCCGGCAAGTGAATGAAGAGAACCGCAGGCAGCTGCAGCAGTAAATGTTATTTTGTTGCAGTTGAATCCGGAATAAAAAGAAAACTGAGGACTGATGCCGTAAATCTGAGTTTGTTTACCAAAACGTGTTTTTATAAAGAAAAGTTCGAGCAAAATACATAATGCAATTGCTCCAAAAATGGTGCAGTTCAAAGGGGAAGGCTTTAATATGCTTGCAAAACGATATTGCTGTACAAGATACGGAGTTGCAAGAAGGTTTCCTGTTTTAGTTCTGAATGGACCTGAAATAAGGCCGTCAATAAGCGGAATGATTGCAGAAGAGGTTATAAAGGTTGTAAGAAGAAAATCGGCATGCTTGAGCTTATAAAGCAGTTCACAGAAAATAAGAATTAGCGCACCTGCTGCAGCCGAAATTATAAACGCGAATGAAACTGCAAAAAAGGCCGGAATATGAACTTTTGCAAACAAGTCGAGCAGCACGGCACATAAAAAGCCTCCAAGATAAATAAGGCCTTCTCCAGCCAGATTTATGCGTCCTGTTTTAAGTGAAAAAGCAGCTCCTGAACCTGCGAGCATATAAATTGCAGAAAGGCTTAGCATAAGTCCAAAGTAGTACATTACACAGCCTCCAGGTTTCCGTCTTTTAATCTGTATTCTACATCGCAATATTCAGAAGGCCAGGCACCATAAGAAAGGACAAGAACATAGGCTCCGTTTTGAGCAGCTTTTTGTATTCGTTCACAAGTTTTCTGGCAGGTGTTTACATCAAGTCCCTGAAGCGGATTACATAAAATTAACAGTTCCGGATTTCCGTAAAGCTCTCGTTCAAACATAAGCTTTTGAAGCATGCCTCCGGAAAGACTTGAACATTTTTCCTGTGGTGTTATGTCTACTCCGCTTGAGTTTATCATTTGAAGGGCAGCAGCAGGTTTCTGGCTTTCGGGAATATCAAGTGAACTTGTAAGCATCTGTTCAATTGTAAGGTTTGGAGAAGAACCGGTGAACTTTCTGTCTGTAGGGATAAGTGCTGTTTTAAAAGCGAACTCATGATGTGAGCGCATATTTATAAGTGATTTTTCAAGTTTATCAAGGCCATCTTCTGCAAGACCTTTTATAAGTGTAATTCTACCGTTGTTGCTCTGTGATATGGGGTCACCAAATGACCCGTGATCTCCGAGTTTGTCGAAGGGGTTCCCTGCAGGCACAATCTTCCCATCTTTAATATAATCAACTGTGTCGCAGTATTTTTCTGCTTCATCGTAATTATGGGTGATGATAATGATGTTCATTCCTTCACCCGCAAGAAGCCTGAGCTTTTCGAAAAGAAAAATCCTCTGATTGTCATCAAGCAGGGCAGAAGGTTCATCAAGAATAAGAATCTTTGGCTTTTTTATAAGGGCACTTGTGAGCGCAATAAAAAATCGTGTATCGGCTCCGTGTTTTAATACAAGTGAATTAAGGTTTACTTCGGGCAGCCATTTTTCTGCTTCAGGTTTTAGCAAAAGCTTTTGTTCTTTGTTCAGCCCGAGTAAAAGATTTTCTTTAACAGTAATGTAATCTGCAAGCATAGGCCGCTGATGAACATAACAGATTCCGTTTTGAATTGCATCTTTTGGGGTACGAAAAACAACAGGCTTCCCGTCTAAAAGAATTGTTCCGCTGTCTGGTGAAAGTTCGCCGCAGATAATATTTGCAGCAGTTGATTTTCCGGCTCCGTTTTCTCCTAAAAGTGCATGAAGCTGTCCTTCATTAAAACAAAGACTTAATTTATTGAGAACAGTTTTTTTAGAAAAATGCAGACAAATCTGTCTAAGTTCAAGCGTCATATCATTTTGTGGATTGCCACGGCCTTCGGCCTCGCAATGACGTTATTGCGAGGAGCGAAGCGACGTGGCAATCCAGTTTTTTACTGAATAATAATATCGCCGGCTTTAATAGAATCTACAAGCTCTGCCATTTTTGTACGAATACCGGCAGGGACTGTAGAAATATAAAGAGGATCGTCCTGAACAAAATCAACAAAGCCTTCTTTTATACCAAAGGTTTTTGCTGTTCCCCAATCTGTTTTGCCGTTCAGGAAGTCGGTTGTCATAATAAATGAAAGCTCCTGCTGAAGCATTACGGTAGATGAAATAATGTTGCCCGGTGCTTTGTCAAAGCCGTTGTTATCGAACCAGGTAATATAAAAGTTGTTGTTTACTGCAGAATTAATAACTCCCTGTGAAGCTCCTCCGCAGATTGGAAGAATTACATCAACACCTTCGCTGTAAAGACTGTCGGCAAGAACTGCGCCTTTATTTGCATCGTACCAGTTTCCAACAACACGGAAAGCTACAGTAGAAGCAGAATTGGCATCGCGTGCACCCTTTTCAAAATAAGGCCAGATGATATTGTTCATAACAGGATATTCCTGTGCTGCAATAAGACCAAGCTTGTGCGAAGAAGACATAAGACCACCAATGTAGCCTGTAAGATATGCCTGTTCATACTGATTGTAGCAGACAGTACAGATATTTTTGTTACCTCTGCATTCTGCGTCCATAAGAATGAACTTCTGGTCTGGGAACTGTTCAATTATTGGAAGAACAATTTCCGGAAGGGAAGGGTTAGATGAAATAATAACATCGTACTTCTGTTCGGCAGCAAGGGCAGAAATTTTAGCAGGCCATTCAGACTGATTTGTACCGGCTTCAAGAACATAAAGTGTTGTTTTCTTGTCCATTTCTTTGCCGCTGTTGAATTCATCTACAGCAAGAGAAACGCCGTCACGAAGCATTGCATAAACAGGACTGTCTGCGCAAATACCTGGAATAAAAACTGCAATAGACTTTTTCTTTGTCGTTGCAGATTTACACGAAATTACAATAAATGATAAAAGAATTGAGAGAATAATAAATGATTTTTTCATAGTAAGAGAATAATAGTTTTATATAAAACTATTGTCAACCCCTAATTGAAGTTGTTTTTGATTCTTTCTAAAAATGCACAGAACTCTTCTTTTTCTTTGCTGGTAAAGCCTTTATAAAAGGTTTCCTGTAGTTCCTGAGAAAGTTTCTGGGTCATCTGGTTGTATTCTGTGCCTTTTGAAGTTAAACTCAGCTTTTTGTTTCGTTTGTCCAGCGGGTCAATTGTTGTAGTTACAAGACCTGCTGCTTCGAGCTTACGTACAAGAACTGTAGTTGTAGATTTATCTCTGTTTATCCTGGCAGAAAGTTCTTTCATTGTAATTTCCGGATTCACACTAAGCTGATAAAGAATGTATCCGTGAGAGGAAGCAAAATCATCAAAGCCGTTTTCTGAAAGACGCTTTTTTATAAAATCGGCTGTAAGAGTGTGAATCTGTGAAACCTTTGCAATGCTGGTATCTTTTTCTTCTGCCATTTAAAGGTTTCCACTGTTATTTTTCTTCCTTCCAAGGGAAAAGGAATGAACGAAGTTTTCTTGGTCCAAGTGCTTCGCGATCATCATAAATCAGTTCTTCCCAAGGAATCTTTTTGCGGTCTTTGGCAGTAGTAAGCTCCGGATGCTCTTCAAGATAATCATATTTGTACATACGAAGACGGAAGGCATTGTGCTTAGAAATAGAAAGCCCTGTTATTGAAGGGAAGAATCCAATTGGCAGAATAGAAAGTGCTGTCAAAAGAAGATGATATAATCCCATGATAATAGAAAAGCCTGTATTATCCATGAAAATAATAAAGCATTTTTTAAGGCATTTTCCAAACTTGTTATGGAATGTGCTGCGGATTGGAACAAACCATTGAAGTGATAATGCAATAATAATATCAATCCAGAAGAGCAGCGCTCCTACAAAAAGACCCATTATTGTCTGCTGCTGAAGGATATAGAATGTAAGGCTGTAGACAGAAATAAAAACAATCACAATTGTCAGGAGTGAAAAAAGGAATGCATCTAAAAGAACGCCTGGAATGCGCTTGAAGAAATCAAGAAGGTGAATGCCTTCAAAGTTAGCAATTTTCTGAGAAAGTTCACCAAAGGCAAAATCTATGATATTAAAAATAAATATACCAATAAAAAGAATGCCTGTCTGAATCAGATAGAAGGCCATATCAGTAGTGTTTTCATTAAGATGTTGTGTAACAAAAGAGCTTAAAAGAATTACACCAACCATGCTTATAAGAAACAAAACATTGATTACAACAACAGTAAACAGGTTATCCCACCCGTCACAAAAGTTTTTCTTAAATAAAAATCCGTACATTAGCGCGGTCCTATAAAAAAAAAGTCATTGCGAGCCGGAGGCGTGGCAATCCAGTCTGTAGATTGCTTCGCTTCGCTCGCAATGACGTTTATGTTAACAATTATTTAGTAAAAAGTAACGTTTTTGCGTCAAGGTTTACGCTTCCGTCGCCGTTCTTGAGAACTGTGAGGGAAAGCTGATTTCCGCTTGCTGCAAGGTGTGCTACTGTTGCAAATGAATCGAGTTTTGCTGCATCAAGAGTATCCTTGAGAGTAGCTGCTTCATTTGTATAGCTGAACCATGCAGTCATTTTTTCTGCTTTAACAAAGTCTGCAAAAACCTTAAGGTCAGCTTCTGCTGTTTTAGCAAGGTCAAGACCGTCTACAACGATGCTTGCAATTGCAATTCCGCCTTCCTTAAGAGCCTTGAGTGTATTTACAACCTTTGGAAGTGTGAATGTTTCCTGGTTGAAGTTCAAGATTGTTCTGTTGCGAACAATTTCTTCATTTACATCATCAAGGTTGAAGTTCTTCTTCTTTGCAATTTCTGCCATTACGCTAGAGTACCATGCAATAACGTTAGAAGACTGCTGGTCAAAAGATACGTGAACAAGTGCCTTGTCGTTCAAAAGAGAGTCAATTCCAAACTGTACAAGAATAGAAGTCTTTCCAAGACCCTTCTTTGCAGTTACAAGTCCCATTTCACCGTCTTTGAGTGATGCAGAAGTTGCATTGTCAAAGTAGCGTACTGGGCTATGAGCGATTAAATCCTTCTTTTCCATAACGGTGCTCCTTATTTCTTAGCAGCGGCAGCTTTTGCACGCTCTTCCTTGTATTTAGCCTGAAGTTCTTCAGAAACATTGTTTGGAACCTTACCATATTTTTCGAATTCCATTGTGAATTCACCCTTACCCTGAGTAGATGAACGGAGGATAGTAGAGAATCCGAACATTTCTGAAAGTGGAACTTCTGCGTTTACAGTAGAAGTATTGTTTTCATCTGTTGAGTCAACGATTACACCACGGCGCTGGTTGATAAGACCAAAGAGGTTACCCTGGAATTCTGTTGGTGCAGTCATCTGTACCTTCATGATTGGTTCAAGAATAACAGGTTTAGCCTTTGCATAACCTTCACGGAAAGCACCAATAGCAGCCTGCTGGAATGCGTTATCGTTAGAGTCTACTGGGTGTGACTGACCATCATTGATTGTAATCTTTACACCAACGATTGGAGCACCAATCAAAGAACCTTCTGTAATAGCCTTGCGGAAACCTTTATCACAAGAAGGGATGAATTCGTTAGGAATAGCACCACCCTTGATTGCGTCTACGAACTCGTAGTCTTTTTCTGAATCAGGTTCCATGAAACCTGCTACACGACCATACTGACCAGAACCACCAGTCTGTTTCTTATGTGTGTAGTTGAAGTCACCCTGAGTTGTGATAGATTCACGGTATGCTACCTGAGGAGCACCTGTTACTACTTCACAGTTATATTCACGCTTCATACGTTCAACGTATACAGCAAGGTGAAGTTCACCCATACCCTTGATGATTGTTTCACCAGATTCTGGGTCTGTATATGAATGGAATGTTGGGTCTACCTTAGTAAAGCGGTTAAGAGCCTTACCCATCTGCATTTCTGCCTGCTTATCCTTTGGAGTGATAGAAAGAGAAATTACAGGTTCTGGAACGTACATAGAAGCCATTGAGTAGTTGATTCCGCCGTTTACGAAAGTATCACCAGAAGCACAGTCAACACCAAAGAGTGCTACGATATCACCTGCGCATCCTTCTGTAATATCTTCCATCTGAGCAGAGTTCATACGTACAAGACGTCCAACCTTAAAGCGTTTCTTAGAACGAGTGTTGTATAGTTCTTCACCCTTCTTGATTTTTCCCTGATATACACGAGTATATGTGAGCTGACCATACTGACCGTCATCAAGCTTGAATGCAAGAGCAACAGTTGGCTTTGTATCTACAGATTCAAGAGTGATTTCCTGTTCGTTGTTATCAAGATCATAAGCTGTGTTAACAACTTCTGTAGGATTTGGAAGATAGCGAACAACTGCGTCGAGCAATGGCTGAATACCCTTGTTTACGTGAGCAGAACCACAGAATACACCTACAAACTGTTCTGCCAAAGTACCCTTACGGATAGCAGCAATTACTTTTTCTTCTGCAACGCCGTCGTATCCATTTTCCATGATTTCTTCCATCAAAGAATCATCGAACATAGAAGCAGCATCAAGAAGTTCTTCACGATATTTTTCTGCATCTGCCTGCATAGCAGCTGGGATTTCTGCAACACGAACATCTTCACCGTTTGGTCCGTCGAAGTAGATTGCCTTCATACCTACGAGGTCAACTACACCTTCGAGTTTGTCTTCAAGACCAATTGGAAGTTCCATCATGTAAGCGTTCAAGCCCAACTTTTCGCGGAGCTGCATGCGTACACGAATAGGGTTAGCACCCTGGCGGTCACACTTGTTTACAAATGCAACGCGTGGTACATGATAGCGTTTAAGCTGACGGTCTACAGTAATTGACTGTGACTGTACACCTGCTACGGCACACAAAATCATGATAGCACCATCGAGAACGCGGAGAGAACGTTCAACTTCTACAGTAAAGTCTACGTGTCCCGGTGTGTCGATAAGGTTGATAGTGTAGTCTTTCCACTGTACCTGAGTAGCAGCCGACTGGATTGTAATACCGCGTTCGCGTTCCAGTTCCATGTTATCCATTACAGCACCAACACCGTCCTTACCACGAACTTCGTGAATAGCATGAATCTTGTTACAGTAGAACAAGATACGTTCTGAAGTTGTTGTTTTACCTGAGTCAATGTGGGCACTGATACCGATATTTCTTACTTTTGAAATATCCCA
>JAFZLJ010000056.1 GCA_017551545.1 Treponema sp.
GAAATTGATAAAGAATTCAAAATCAATATGAATCTTTTGAAATATCAGTTTGTTCGCATTGACGAAAAATAATTATCTTAAGCCATAAATCACAGTGGAGGAGCTTTTATGACAGATTTAAATCATGTTGTACTTATCGGACGTCTTACTAAGGATTTGGGAACTGACGAAAGAAGTTTCGGTTATGTTGCTAACGGACAGGCTAGGGCAAATGTAAGCATCGCTGTTAACAGAAGCAAAAAAACTGGTGATCAGTGGACTGATGAAGTTAATTATTTTGATATTACTATCTGGGGAAAAACAGCAGAAAACTTAAAGCCTTATCTTACAAAAGGTAAAATGATTGCTGTTGACGGATACCTTAAGCAGGACCGCTGGGAAAAGGACGGTCAGAAAATGAGCAAGGTTTCGGTAGTTGCAAACAATGTTCAGCTTTTAGGCGGAAAGGGTGATGCTGCTCCGGGACAGGCTGTTCCTGGTGCTCCAAAGTTCCAGCCAAATAATGCACCTGCTGGTGGCGGATATTCATCAGAATCTTATGGTGATACCGGAAGTGATTTCCCAGAGGATATCCCGTTCTAATAAATAATACAGGAGATTATGAATATGTCTGAAGAAAATCAGGAAATGGAAGAAAAACAGGATCAGATGGCACAGGAAGCTCAGATGGCTGATGTGGCACCAGAAAACGAAGGTCGTGATGATGAACGCGACGGACGCGCTAAGGCAAAGACATACTTCCGCAAGAAGGTTTGCCGTTTCTGCGCTAACAAAGCAAAAATCGATTATAAGGATGCAGATGCACTCCGCCGTTATATGACAGAACGTGGAAAGATTCTTCCACGCCGCATTACAGGCACATGTGCAAAGCACCAGCGCGAAGTTGCAAAGGCAATCAAGAGAGCACGCTCAATCAGCCTTTTGCCATTCGTTGCAGATTAACAAGTATGTCATTGCCGTGCTTGACACGGCAATCTATACATAAAAAAGATTATCGGGTCAAGCCCGATAATGACAATGATCTTTGTTTTATACTCCGAAACATAGATCTTAAAATACAGGAGCTTGAGGAAAAACAAATGAAAGTAATTCTTAACGTAGACGTTAAATCATTGGGTGAAGAAGGCGACGTAAAAAACGTAGCTAATGGTTATGCTCGTAACTTCCTTCTTCCACGTAATCTTGCTGTACCTTACAATGAAGCAACAATTGCTATTTTTGAAGCACGTAAGGCAGAAATTGAAGCACGCAAGGAACAGAAAAGAAAGGATTCTGCTAGTCTTAAAGACAAGCTTGAAGCACTTACTCTTGAAGTTGTTATGCCAGCCGGAGCTAACGGAAAGCTTTATGGAGCTGTATCTGCTCATATCGTTGCAGAAGCTCTTGCTAAACAGGGCTTTGAAATTGAACGTAAGCGCATTGAACTTCCAGGCGCTGCAATTAAATCTGTTGGTGGATTCAAGGCTACAATCAAGCTTTACGAAGCACAGACAGCAGAAGTTCATGTAGAAGTAAAAGCTCAGAATATTGAAGCTACAGAAGAAAAGCCTGCTAAACCTGCAAAGAACAGAGCTCCTAAAGCAGAAGCTGCTGCACCTGCAGAAGAACCAAAGGCTGAAGAAGCACCAGCAGCAGAAGCTGCTCCTGCAAAAACAGAAACTCCTGCAGCTGAGTAATAATTCTTATTGATTTATCTTAAAAAAGCGGTATTATAAAAGATACCGCTTTTTTTATCGGTAGAAGGAATAAAATGGAAATATCACGAAAAGAACTAGAAACAAAAACTCCACCACATAATATCGAAGCAGAACAGGCTGTACTTGGTGCAATCCTTATGGATTGGACTGCCATGGCCGAAGTTGTTTCAAAACTTAGTACTGATCGTTTTTATTCCCTTCAGAATCAGATTGTTTATGATGCACTTATAAAGCTTTATACAAAGGGTGTACGTGGAGATACTCTTTCTCTTGTTGATCAGCTTACTGTAGAAGGCAAACTTGAACAGGCAGGTGGAGCCGGTTATATTGCATCTCTTACAGAATTTGTTCCTTCTGCTGCAAACATTGAACATTATTCAGATATTGTTCTTGAATGTTCTACAAGACGCGAATTAATTAAAATTGCCGGCGAATTAAAAACAATGGCATATGAACGCAATCAGGAAGACAGTAAAGCTCTTCTTGATACTGCAGAACAAAAAATCTTTTCACTTTCACAACGTAATGAAACTACAAAAATCTGGGACATCAAAGATATTGTAATTGAAGACATTAAATTAATTGATGCCCGTTATAAAAATAAAACAGAATTTACAGGTGTACCAAGCGGTTTCAGCAAGCTTGATATGATGACTTCTGGATTCCAGAAATCAGAACTCATCATTATTGGTGCCAGACCTTCTATTGGTAAAACAGCACTTGCTCTTTCTATGATGCAGCATATTGCACTTGAACGAGAAATTCCATGCGGATTCTTCTCTTTGGAAATGCCTTATGAATCTATTGGTATGCGTCTTCTTTCAATGTCATCACATGTTGATATGGGGCGAATGAGATCCGGTATGCTTCAAAGACAGGATTTTAATAAGATTCAGGATGCAGCCGGCCGCTGGTACAGTGCACCTCTTTATACAGTAGATACTCCAAACATGCGTCTTCTTGACCTTCGCGCTATGGCAAGACGTATGGTTGCAAATCATAAAGTACAGATTATTTTTGTGGACTATATTGGACTTATCACAACAGAAAATCCTAACGCTGCAGTATTTGAACAGGTTAGTGAAATTTCAAAATCTCTTAAGGCTCTTGCCCGCGAGCTTGAAATACCGATTGTTGCACTTTGTCAGGTAAGCCGCGATGCCGAAGGAAACGAACCAAACCTTGCTCAGCTCAGAGGTTCCGGCTCAATCGAACAGGATGCCGACGTAGTAATGTTCATCCATCGAGAAAGAAAACGAGACGAACAATCCGCTGTCCAGGAAGCAAAGATTATCCTGGCCAAGCAAAGAAACGGCCCAACCGGCGACATTGATATTATGTTCGTACCATCATACTCAACATTTGCTAATAAGAAGGAAGAGTAATAAAAAAAACGTCATTGCGAGGAGCGTATCTGGATTGCCACGCTTCGCTCGCAATGACGTATCATGTCATTGTCGGGCTTGACCCGACAATCTATTATCTAAAGAAAATTATAAGTACTTGTGAAACAATTACAACTGCTACAAGCGCAATAGGATAAGTAGAAGCATAAGCTCCTGCAACCTTTTCAGTCTTAGCAGTTCCAATCAAAGTTCCAAGTGCCGGAGTAGAAGTCATACCACCACAGATTGAACCAAGGTTGTTGAGTAAGTTCAACTTGAGAACATACTTTGCAAAGATGAATCCGATAATCATTGGAAGCAATGTCATGATGATTCCGTAGATGAAGTATACCCATTCAAAGTACTTAACAAAGCTTGCACCACCTGCAACACCGGCACCAATCAAAAAGAGCATAAGACCAAGCTCACGGAAAACCTGAAGTGTTCCAGCCTGTGGAAGAATCTGAACTTTACCGATTTTCTGGAAGTGTCCGAATACAAGAGCAAGAATCAAACATCCGCCTGTTGTTGTCAAAGAGAAGTTACCAAACTTAAATGAACCAACAATAATTCCAAGAATAGCAACTACGCTGAATGTACAAAATCCAAGTGGATCCAAAAGCATTTCGTTTCCTGTAAGCTTTGAAGGTGCTTCCGGTGCAGATTCAGAAAGCTTCTGGCGTTCTGCGTCCATATCTGCCTTTTCAAACTTTGGAACAAGCTGAACAAAAAGAACAACTCCAATTACACCAAAAAGATATGCGATTCCGTGTCCTACAGCAACAATGTCTTCGAGCTGATCTGCAGTAAAGCGTGCTGAATCAACAACAGTAGCTTTTGCAGCAGAGAAGGCTGGTGTAGAAGTAAGAGAACCAGAAAGAAGTCCTACAAGCATAGCCGAAACTTCTTCAAGCGGACGTCCGTAAACCTTGTAATCAAACCAGATACAAGCTGCACAAGAAAGACCACCAATTACAATAATCATAAGTCCAAGAAGAATATATGACTTAAAGTTTTTCTTAAGGTCTCCAAAGAAGCTTGGACCTGCAATAAATCCAACTGAAGTTACGAATAAAATCAAACCAAGTGTTTCAATAATCTTCAGTGCATTAGAAATATAAGATTTGCCGCCTACAACAAGCTGTTTAGCAAGGCCACCGATTATATTTCCTTCCTTGTCAATTCCATAAAAGAAAGCACCAAAAAGCAGAGCAACAATAAATACCCCTGCAGTTCCCAAAGAAACACCTTTAATAGTGATTCTACCAAGCAAATATCCTAATCCAGCGATTAAGAACACACAAAATACTAAAAAACTGATTGTTTTAATTGATAAGATTCCACCAAAAAGAACCATTTTATATTTACCTCTGTGAAGTATTATAGTGAATTTCGAACTTTTAAGGAATACATTTTAAGAAAATGCGGAAGGGAAATTGTGAAGACAAAAAGATTAAAATATTCCTTTATATTTCACAGAGTTAGATATATAATTAAATATCCATAAAAGTAGGAGGAAAAATTATGGAAAAACTATTTAAGCTGCAGGAAAGGCAGACTACCATCAGTAAGGAAATTATCGGTGGTATTACAACCTTCCTTGCTATGGCTTACATTCTTGCTGTAAACCCAAGTATTCTTTCCGGCTCTGGAATGGAATGGGGTCCTGTATTTACAGCTACTGCTATTGCAGCTGCTCTTGCAACACTTGTTATGGCTTTTGTTGCAAATCTTCCGGTTGCTCTGGCTCCTGGTCTTGGTCTTAACGCATTCTTTACTTACACAGTAGTACTTGGAATGGGCTGTTCATGGCAGCTTGCTCTTACAGCTGTATTTATTGAAGGTGTTCTGTTTATTATTCTTTCTCTCTGCGGTGTACGTGAAGCAATTATCCGTTCTATCCCAGAAGGACTTAAAAAAGCCGTTGCTGTAGGTATTGGTTTATTTATTGCAATCATCGGTCTTGTAAATGCAGGAATCTGTACAACAGATACTGGTACAACAATCGGATTCGTAAACTTCAACATGCAGCACGCTACCGCAATTGTTGCAATCCTTGGACTTATCATTACAATCGTTTTGTATACACTTAAAGTTCCAGGTGCAATTCTTATTGGTATTATCCTTACAACAATTATTGGTATTCCATTTGGTGTAACAACAATTGGTGAAGATTTCAAACCATTCTCTCTTCCTTCAAAACCATATCTTTTCGCTTTTGATTTCAAGGGAATTGCAATTGATTCAATAACAGGCAAATTCTCATTTGCTGTACTTGGTCAGTTCTTTGTAATCTTCTTTACATTCTTGTTCACAGACTTGTTCGATACAATCGGAACACTTCTTGGTGTAGCAGAACAGGGTAACCTTAAAGATGAAAACGGTGAAGTTTTGAACGTAAAGGGTGCTCTTCTTTCAGACGCCGTTGGTACAGTAGCAGGTGCCGCTCTTGGTACATCTACAGTAACTTCATTCGTAGAATCTTCTTCAGGTGTTGCAGCAGGTGCACGCACAGGGCTTGCTTCACTTGTAACAGGTATTCTCTTCCTTCTTTCATTGTTCTTGAGCCCATTGTTCTTCCTCATTCCTTCAGCCGCAACAGCACCAGCTTTGATCTTTGTAGGCTACTTAATGATGAAGTCAGTTGTAGACATTCAGTTCGATGACCCAACAGAAGGTATCCCTGCATTTATTACAATCATGACAATGCCATTTGCATACTCAATTTCAAAGGGTATTATGTTCGGTATTATCGCTTATGTAATTGCTAAGTGTGCCGGCAAGAAGGTAAAAGATATCCCTGTAGTAACATGGGTACTCGCAGTTATCTTCCTTGCAGATATTATTTTTGAAGCATTGAAATATGATTCAGGGGATAGTAAATAGGGGATAGGGAATAGAAGGTTCCAGGTGCCAGGTTTTAGGTTCCAGGAATAAGTAGGGGAAAGCCTTCCCCTGACTCGCACTTTGTTGCTCGCCACCCCTTCGCCTAGGGGCTCCGCCCCTAAGACCCCGGATACTAAAAGAAAAGACTCTAGTCATTAAAGAATGGTTGGAGTCTTTTTTTATTTTAAAATAATTTGTAAGTATTACTAATTATAAATTAGCTATCAACCAATCCTTAAACATCTGATAGTCATTTTCCATTGGAATGGCATTGTCAGGAAGACGAAGTACTTCTTCAAGACGATCCGGCATAGGTGGTTCACGACCAATTGCTTCTGTAACAATTGAACCAAACTTAGCAGGACTAGCTGTTTCAAGCACAACACCAACTGCTGTTTTATTAACAACCTTATCTGCCCAGTCAGGAATATTTGGTGTAAGACCTGGCTTATTAAAGTCATTCTTTTCGCCGTTGATAAGTTTTTCCATTTCGCCGTTTGCAATATCTTTCCAGGCTTTATAACCGATTGCTCCATGAGGGTCAATAATATAACCAGTCATGCGGTGGCAGTCTTCAATTGCCTTCATAATTCCTTCGTTATCAAGCCAGTAAGAACCAAAGAGCTTGCGAACTTCTTCAAGAGAGTACATTGCCTTAATGCGTTCATAGTTACTTGGTGCACCAACATCCATTGCGTTAGCGTAAGTTTCTACAGAAGGACGAGCATTGTAATCACCAGTAGCAATCCAGTCCGGGATTGTCTTGTTTGTATTAGTTGCCGCAACAAATCCTGCAATTGGACCACCCATCTCACGGGCAATTAAACCGGAAGTAAGGTTACCAAAGTTTCCGCTTGGAACAACCATAATAATATCTGGGTTAGGAATTTTATTCTGAAGGGCTGCACGATTACGAACAATAAGAGCAGCATACATATAGTAGAAGCTCTGTGGCAAAAGTCTTGCAATATTAATAGAGTTTGCAGAAGAAAGTCTGAGCTTGCCGCGAAGTTCATCATCAGTAAATGCTGTTTTTACAAGCTTCTGACAGTCATCAAAAGTTCCCTTTACTTTAAGGGCGCGAACATTTCCAGTGAATGTACTCAACTGCTTTTCCTGAAGCGGACTGATTTTTCCATCAGGGTAGAGGATTGTTACATCAAGACCTTCAACTCCGTGGAATGCGCTTCCTACAGCAGAACCAGTATCGCCTGAAGTTGCTACAAGAATATGAAGCTTTGAATCTTCGTTACGGTTGAAATATGACATTGTTCTAGCCATAAAGCGTGCACCAAAATCCTTAAAGGCGCAGGTAGGGCCGTGGAACAATTCAAGAATATAAGATTTGTTATCAAGAGGAGCAACCTTTGGAGAGAAAGGATATGCATCCTGAATAATAGCAGCTAAATCAACATCAGGAATTTCACCTTCTACATAAGGCTTTGCCATATTAAAAGCAATGTCTCTGAACGAAGGAGCAGGATCCTTGTTGAGCAAAGATGAATCAATTTTTGGAAAAGAGGTTGGAATATATAAACCACCTGTTTTCTGATTCATTCCGCTCATTACTGCAGTTCTAAAATCAACCTGAGCTGAACTATCTCTAGTATCTGTATAAATCATATTTTTTCCTCGTATAATTAAAGTCCGTACATAATGGAATCAACTACAATTGCAGTAAGCTTTTCTTTACAGCTTTCTACAGCCTTACTCCAGTTTGTACCGGTGCTTGTATATTCATTTGTTTCTTCGTAAATAACTTCTCCTGTTTTCATATCAATGCCATAGATTTCGGCAATAAGATGTGCAGTATATGTACCGTCTTCGTTTGTTTCTACAGGATTTGCAAATTTAACAGTTCCGCCAATAAGATAACCGAACTGATCTTCTACATATTCATAATTATCTTTGTAAATCTTCTGCTTAGAGGCTGTTATGTAAGAAGTATCATCGCTTATAGGACCATTACTAATCATTGAACCTCCTTTTTTGCGAAGTGCAGAAAGAATTTCGTAGGAGTTTTTAGAAGGTTTTCCGCCTTCTGTAAATTCAAACACAAACATTATTGCGCCTTTTGATGATACATCTGATTCAACAAGGAAATCGGCAGTTGTTACTGGAACAGGAAGCACATCATAAGTTGATTCAAGCTTACCGGTAATATCTGGGAAAGCCTGAATTTTTGATTTTACTGCAAACGAAATTATTCCAGGATTAAAAGAAGCAATTCCATTTTCATTTGTCTTAACAACAATAGAAGTGGAAACAAGTTTAGAACCGTCTTTCATTGCAGGATAAGTAAAACAAACATCAAAATCTGCAGCAGGATTACCGTTTTCATCTTTTACTGTAACTTCAAAATCAGAAGCAAAGGCTTTTCCTTTCTTGATTTTTGCAGGAACATTTGTAAATTCAAGTGTGTATTTATTCATTTCCTGAATAAATAATTCTTCTTCTGAAAGCTGTGGAACAGTTTCTTCTTGCGAAGCATTTGAATCGGCGGATTTTTTTGTGGTTTCATTTGTTGTAGCACATGAAAAGAACAAAACTAAAATAAGACTTGAAATAAGCGATTTTTTTATAAACATTTCTCTTTTTTTCATAATATACTATAATACCATAAAATTATAGTTTTTTACAATGGCATTATTTATAATTTTATTTTATAATCTATAATTAAGGGTGGAAAAATGAACAGATGTACTAAAGCAATAATCTATAAAGAAAATCTTAAATACAACTTGCAGCAGATTCGTAAATATGTAGACAGCAAGGTAAAAATCTGTGTTGCAGTAAAGGCCGACGGTTATGGTCACAATGCAGTTCTTACTTCGCAGATTGCACAGGAGCTTGGAATTGATTTTCTTGCTGTTGCAACTGTAGACGAAGCGCTTGAACTCAGAAATGCCGGTATTAAAACAAATATACTTCTTTTGAGTATCTGTACTCCGCCCGAAATGAATGATCTTTTTGAATATCAGATTACTCCGCTTGTATTCAGTAAGGAATATATTAATCTTCTTATTAAGACCTCTGATCTTTTTTGCGAAACACACAATGTAAACAAAAAGTTCAAGGTCCATCTTGCAGTAGATACCGGTATGGGGCGCATTGGTTGTTACCCCGAAGAAGCAGGTGAGCAGGCAAAACTGATTTCTGATTCTAATCATCTTGAGCTTGGCGGCATGTGTTCACATCTTGCAGTTTCTGACAGTCTTACTGCAGATAATCAGGAATATACAGAAATTCAGTTCGAACAGTTTAAGAAAGCAGTTGAAAATGTAAAAGCGTGTGGAATTAATCCGGGCATCTGTTCCTGCGGAAGTAGTGCAGCGCTTTTGAATAATCCCGATGTTCATTTTGATATGGTACGCCCCGGAATTATTACTTACGGTTATTATCCTGATGAAATTACTCATGAATATTTAAAATCACAGGGAAAAGATTTTGATGTAAAGCCTGTACTTGCACTTGAAACAAAAGTTGTTGCAATAAGACATTTTTACAAGGGTAAATCAATTTCATACGGCCGCACATATACCTGCGAAGAAGATACAGACATTGCAGTATTGCCAATTGGTTATGCAGACGGACTTTTAAGAAGATTCTCGCCGGGACTCAAGGTAACAATAAACGGAAAAAATTATCCTGTCTGTGGAAGAATTTGTATGGACCAGTGCATGGTAAACATTGGCAAAGACAACAAAGACGTAAAGCTTTGGGATAAAGTTTTGATTTTTGGCCCAAAAGAAACAGGCGCACTTAATACAGCAGATGATTTAGCAAAGCTTGGAAAGACAATTTCGTATGAAGTTTTGACGTCGATAACCAAACGTGTGCAACGTGTGATCGAGTAAGAGATTCCCGTGTCAAGCACGGGAATGACAAGGGAGAGAGGTGTCATTGTCGGGCTTGACCCGACAATCTCTTTTACAACATCATCATCTGTTTAACTTCTGATACAAGGTAGAACGAACCTGTAACTAAAAGAATATCTCCGTTCTCTGCAGAATCTGCAAAGGCTTTAAGAATCATTTTTTTGAAGTCGGCATCTGCAGTAAATTCAATTCCTGCATTTTTAAACGCTTCTATTTCTGCGTTAATATCAGACTGTTTTTTGTTGCCTGGCTTTGTTACATAGACATGCTCAAAGCGGTAGCGGAACTCCATAGAGATATCTTTAATATCCTTATCTGCCGCACATGCAAAAAGAAGATTTACTTTTTTGTCATCATACATTCGGCCAAGAGTTTCAAGAGTGAGCTTAATGCTGTTTAATGTATGTGCCCCATCAAGAACAAGATGAGGTATTCCTTCGTAACCCGGAACATTATCAATAATTTCAAATCGACCGGGAAGCTTTGCCTTTGCAAGTCCTCGTTCAATTATTGCTTCATCAAGGTTAGGCAAAACCTTACGGATAGATATTGCAGCCTGTGCCGCATTCAATACCTGATGTTTTCCAAGAAGACTGAGTTTAGTTTTAATAGGTCTGTTGAAAATATCACTTTCAAGTTTAAGGTACATTACCTTTTCATCTTCGTTAAAGCAGTAAGAAGCTTTCTTAATAATTTCATCAACAAAGTAACAAGGTGCGTGGCGGGTAAAGGCTTTTTCACGAAGAATAATCTTTACGTTTTCTGTCTGCTGGCGTGCAATTACAACAGGGGTACAGTTCTTTATAATTCCTGCTTTTTCAGCCGCAATCTTTTCCAGAGTATTGCCCAGGAACTCTGTGTGTTCAAGTTCAATTCCTGTAATACAGCAGAGCTTTGGTCTTAAAACATTTGTTGCATCAAGTCTTCCACCCATGCCAACTTCAAAAACAGACCAGTCAACATTTGCTTTACGGAAACACAAAAATGCATAAAGGGTAACAAGCTCAAACCAGGTAATAGGGCGGTCTGCAGGAAGGTCAATAATTGAATCAATATTAGGAACCATTTCCTTTACGGCAGCACGGTATATTTCATCATCAAAAAATCCGTTTGGTTTACAAATGCGTTCGCGGAAGTCTGTAATATGAGGAGAAGCATAAAGACCTACATTGTAGCCGGCTTCTTCAAGAATACAGGCAATCATGCGAGAAACAGAGCCTTTGCCTTTAGAACCTGCAACATGAATACAAGGTGCAAAATCCTGAGGATTATCAAAACGTTTGCATAGATAATCTATAGTGTCGAGCCAGAATATGTCTTTTTTGGGATTGTTTTCAAAATTAAGGAAATCGTCGAGCCAGTCCTCAAAAACTTCTATTGCATTCATGGTCTTTAATTATAATTCATTTTATGATAATATGCTATAAAATTAAAACAAAAGGAAAATAAAAATGAGTGATGAAATTCAATATACAGACATAAACAAAAGCTTTGAAGCTGCTCTTGAACGCAGTAAAAAGATTGAAGAAGATTTAATTAAGAATCCTGGCAAATATCGTGTTTTGACCGGTGATAGACCTACAGGTCTTTTACATATTGGTCATTATTTTGGTTCGCTTCAGAATCGTGTTCGCCTTGCAAATATGGGCGTTCCAACTATGATTTTAATTGCAGACTATCAGGTTCTGACAGATCACGATGCTTTTGATAAAATCAGCCAGAATACAAAACAGCTTGTAATTGACTACCTTGCTGCAGGAATTAATCCCGATAAGCAGGATGTAATCATCTATCCGCACAGCTACGTTCCTGAGTGTAACCAGCTTATGATTCCGTTCCTTACACTTGTTTCTAACGCAGAGCTCAGCCGTAACCCGACAGTAAAAGAAGAAATTGAAAGTGCAGGGCTTAAGAATGTAAATGCCGGTATGTATACATATCCTGTTCACCAGGCATGTGATATTCTTTTCTGTAAAGGTAATGTTGTTCCTGTTGGTAAGGACCAGCTCCCACACCTTGAAATGACACGTACAATTGCAAGCCGTTTTAATAAAAAGTTCTGTCTTGATGCAGGTAAAGAACCTGTATTCCCGGAGCCACAGGCTTTGCTTTCTAAAACACCAATGATTCTTGGTCTTGATGGAAGTCAGAAAATGTCTAAGAGCCGTGGAAATGCCATAATGCTCAGTGCAACAGAAGACGAAACTGCAAAGCTTATTAAAAAAGCAAAGACAGACCAGGATAGAAACATTACTTATGATCCTGTAAACCGCCCAGAAGTTTCTAACCTTCTTATGCTCATTTCTCTTTGTACAGGAGAAGAACCTGTAGCTATTGCTGCACGTATTGGAGATGGTGGTGGTGGAGCACTTAAGAATGAACTTACAGTTGCATTAAACGAAAAACTCCGTCCATTGCGCGCAGAAAGAGCCCGTCTTGAAGCAGATCCTGAATATATAAGACAGGTATTGCTCAAAGGTGCAGAACGTGCCCGTGAAATTGGTATTAAAACACTTGAAGAAGTACGTTCAGTTATGAATATGGGGATCTAAAAATTATGAAAAAACTTTTTTTATTGTTAGTTTTACTTTTAAGTGCAGCTTCTTTATCTGCAAAAGGTGTATATGATGGTGCCGATGCAGAAACAAAAAAACTTATTGGCGAAGTAGATGCCTTAATTTACCAGAAACAATATGCAACAGCTTTTGGCAGGCTTTCTGATGAAACAAATGAATATATAATTGCAAAACGTGTAGAAGTTGCCATAAATTATTATGTTCAAAGCATGATGCATCAGATGTTTGCATTTAAAAATCTTGATGAAGATGATGACATTGAAGAAGTTCGTGGTGAAACCGGAACATATTCATTAATCTTTTATAATCCGGAAGATGTAATTAAAAAGTTTGTTGAACAAAACGGCGAAAAACCAATTCTTGATTATGCTCTTGGCCTTTATTATGAAGATGTACATAACCGTTACGGCGAAGACTGGCTTATTCCAGAAGACGAAATTGTTGAAAATACCTGTAAATATCTTTTAAAAGCTTTTGAACAGGGTTACTATGATTCCTGGTCGTTAAGTGTTCTTGGAACCGCATTATACAGACACAAGGATTATGAGCAGGCAATTCAAGTCTACGAATCAAAAGAAAAAGAATACAAAATGACTGGTACAGATAATTATCATCTTGGTATTCTTTACTGGATTGTAGATGACTATCAAAAAGGTCTTGAGCATGTAATTGTTTCTGCAGACCAGTATGAAGATATTCCTGATTACCAGGCAGATGCATATATTGTTTCAGCAAGAATCGCTCTTGATATGAACGACTATAAAACAACAGAAAAATATCTTGATCTTTGTTACAGCAAGTATCCGGACGATTACAGAATCTATCAGTACAGAATATGTCTTTATGCAGCTCAAAAAATGAATAAAAAAGTTGTAGAAAACGGCTTGATTTTATTCACTTATGGAGTAGACAATCCTAAAACCTGTCAGTTATTGATTGAAGGCTGTAATGATTATAATAATACAACTGCCGCTTTTGATTTCTTTAAGACTGCAATTAAACAGTATAAAAAGAATAACGCAGCACTTGCAAATCTTTATTTTCATTATGCTTACGAATTTTATCTGATTGATAATGATGCAGAAGCTGCAAAGTACGCAAAAGAAGCCCGTAAATATTTTTATAAAAGCAATACTATGACAGAAGAAATTGACGGACTTTTAAAACAATTGTGCGGCGAAACTACTGATTAAGTTTTTTTGCAACATTCAAAAGAGTTTCTTTTTCATTCATTGAAGGATCTTCAATAACGCAGTCTAAAAGCTCGTTCAGAATAAGTCCAAGCTTTTTACCTTTTTCAAAACCTGCATTTATTAAATCATTTCCGTTTACTGCAAGATCCTTTAATGAAAGTACAGTACGGTTTTCAAGTTCATTTTGAATTCTTTCTTTAAGCTCTAAAAGAAGCTGTATGCTTGCGCTGAATCTTACATCTACAGGTTCATTCCACATACCGTACATATCTGCAAGACGAACATCATATAAATCTTCAAGGCATTCAGGTTTAACTCTTATAATAAAACGTCTTACTGCTGCTTTTGTCCAGTTTGATTCATAATGAAACATATGTTCTTTAACAAGATGACAAACATTATCAATCATGCTGTTAGAAAACTTAAGGCGGGTAAGGGTAGAACGTGTAATTTTTTCACCGATTGATTCGTGATTATAAAAGGTAATTGTCTGAATTCCGTTTTCATCTTCTGCAATTTTTTTAGCTTCCGGTTTACCAATATCATGAAACAATGCTGCAAGGCGGACATTAAGTTTTTCTGCAGGTGCTCCATCGCAGGCATAGAAAAGATGATCAAGTACATCAAACTTGTGAAAGCCTCTCTGGTCAGACTGAACACAACCACGACAAACAGAAAACTCAGGAATGAAAATTGCAAGGAGACCTGTCTCTTCTAAAAGCTTTAACCCAACACTTGGTTTTGCAGAAAGAAGGATTTTTTCAAATTCATCACGGAAGCGTTCAATAGAAATTGACTTTGTTTTTTTCTGAATATCTTTCTTGAAGATTTCTGAAAATGTGCACTTTTCTATACTAAATCCAAGCTTTGAAGCAAATCTGATTGCACGAACAGGTCTTAAACCGTCTTCTAAAAAACGTTCAGAAGGTATGCCGACAGTCTTTATTATTCTTTTCTTAATATCACGGCGTCCGACAAACGGGTCAACAATTTTTCCATTTTTAAGATCTGCCGCAATTGCGTTCATTGTAAAATCACGACGGGCTAGGTCTTCTTCAATAGTTGCAGCATAGTTTACTTTATCAGGGTGCCTTCCGTCAGAATATCCCGCCTCTGTTCTGAACGTTGTAACTTCAATTTCAAGACCTTCAAAATGCACAGTAACAGTTCCATGCTCAAAGCCTGTAGGAATAACAGCCTTAAAAAGATTTATAACATCCTGCGGAGTTGCATTAGTTGCTACATCAAAATCATGAGGCTTTTTATGCAGAAAAATATCACGCACAGCACCACCGACAAGATATGCCTTATAGCCGGCTTTTTCAAAATGAGAATAAAATCTTTTCAAAACGGGATCAATTTTTATTTTCATATTCCCATTGCAATCCTTCTAATGACTACAGAAAAGCCTATTAAAGCAACTCCAATTATCAAAGAAAAAATGAAAAAAATAATCATAAAAAAAGCAGGAGTTTTACGGTTTTTCATAAAAATAAAAACTATTTCCTGAACAATTCCCAAAAAAGAAAGCACACTTAAAACTGCAGCTGTAATTCCAAGCACTTTAAGAATCCTTAATTGAGTTATATCTGTAAATGCCTGAAAATTGCCTATTAAATAAAGTGCAAAAAGCAATAGACAGATAAGCAGATCAAGGATAATCGAGTTTCGTGTGAGTTTTCCCAGAATAGCATACGGAAAAACATGTTTCTTTTTCTCTTGTGTCATAAAGTTCCTGTTGTTATAATATTACTGTAAATTAATTTATATTGCAAAGAGATTTAAATTCCGGGGATTTGTAATGAAGAACTTTATCTGTTTTTTAATACTTTTGATTTTTGGTGCATTTGTTTTTTTCGTAGGATGGACACAAATCAAAGTTAAGCCCGGAAACATTGGAATTGTCCAATCAAAAACAAGCGGCATAAGCAGTAAAATTGTAATTCCGGGAAAATTTTCATGGCACAAAGAATTCCTTATTCCAACTAATGCTCAGATAGAAAAATTTGAATACAAGCCATACAACGGAACAAAAACAATAACAGGAAAACGAAGCTCAGGTGATTTTTCTTTTACTTTCCAGATTTCACTTTCATATGAACCGGAACTGATTTCTGATCTTCTTAAAGACAACAAAATATCAGACCAGGCAGATTTTGAAAGTTACTTAGACGGAGTTGCTTCATACCTTGCTCAAAGAGCTACAGATTATATACTTACTAAGTTTTATCAGACTCCATATTTTTCACCACAGAGCGTAACAATTTCGGAGCTTGTAAGTAATCTTGCTTTCTATAAGGATTATCCGGATTTTGATATAAATGTGCTTTCAATCACAGACTACACCTATAACTTAAGTGAGGCTTCATTATGAAATTCTGGATTGTGAGCATGGAATGTGCCGGTATTGCAGAAGCCGGTGGTGTAAAAAACGTTTCTTTTTCTTTGTGTAAAGAGCTTTCTCTTGCAGGACATTCTGTAACATTATTCATTCCGTATTTTAAGTGTACCTCTCTTGAGCTTATAAAAGATCTTGGTAAAGCAGAGGACGTTTCGCTTACAGTTCCAATGTGTGCCAAAGAGGAGAGTATGACCTTCAAAAAAGCAGTGTGCACTCAGGGTGATTTTAATGTTGTTTTTGTTCATCACCCATGCTTTGAAGAAAAAGAAGGGGTTTATACATACACAGCTTCTGAACAGGAAAAAAATCCTGATTTTGTAAAAGGTTTTGGCCACAAAGATACTCCGTTCATGGATTCTTTATTCTGTAAGTCTGTCAGCGCTTATGGAAATAAAGCAACTCCAGATGAAATCCCTGATATTATTCACTGCCAGGATGCTTCCTGTTCGCTAGTCCCTTGTTTTGCAAGTAAGCTTCAGGTATTCGAAAAAACAGCTTTTGTTGTAACAATCCACAACGCCGGACCTGCTTATCATCATAATTTTTCAAGTATAGGTGAAGCCGCCTGGTACACTGGTTTAGCTGAACCAGAACTGTCTGGCGCCCTGAATGATTTTAAGGTTGAACCATTCCTTCTTGCAGCCAACGCCGGTGCACACATAACAACAGTTTCTGAACATTATGCAAAAGAACTTATTGATCCTTTTAATATTACAGAAACAGAAGGTCTTAGTCCCATTTTCTTTAACCGTTATACAAACATAAAAGGAATTACAAACGGAATAGACTATGAACGATATGACCCGTCAAACAAAAAAGAATCGCACCTTCCGTTTGAATTTAACCCAGAAAAAGGTGACCTCGAAGGCAAATACAAATGCCGCGATTACTGCGTAGAGCAGCTCCAGTACACTCAGATTGAAGGCGTAAAAACATACGGAAACATAAATGTCCGTCCCCAAGAAAAAGAAAATCAGATTTTTATTTCCTACCACGGCCGCATCACAAACCAGAAAGGTATCTCTGTTTTAATAAAAGCCATTCCAGCTATCTTGAATAATTATGAAGGTGTCAAATTTATTATAGCATGCCAGGGTGAAATAGCCATTGAAAAGGAACTGGCCGAATTATGTAATCGTTTTTCCGGCAAAGTAATCTTCTTAAACGGCTACAACCGCGAAGCCGCCCGCTTAGTAAACGCCATAGGAGACTTCATAGTCCTCCCAAGCTTCTTCGAACCCTGCGGCCTGGAAGATTTTATCTCCCAAATCTACGGAACATTGCCTATTGCCAATGCCACCGGCGGCCTGAACAAAATCCTAAACAACGAAACCGGCTTCCTCTATCACAACAACACCCCAGAAAACCTAATAGCCAAGTTAAGTGAAGTAATAGCACTAAAGTTATATAAACCAGAAAAAATAAAAGAAATGATCCAAAAAGCCGCCATCCACGTCCACACCAATTACCTCTGGCGAAGTGTTATCAATAATGAATATATTCCATTTTTCAAGAGTATTTTGAAGAAATAATAAAAAGAAATATCACAACTTGAATACCGTAAAAATAAATGTTACGGAGTGGGAAGTGCCGGGCGGCTACTTCTGAGAATTTTTGGCGTATGCCATCGAGTAAATCCGAGGATTTGCGCAGCAAACCGCAGGATTTAAACGAGAAAAAAATTGCTCAGCCGTAACCGTCCGTCACTTACCACGGGAGTAACATTTATTTTTAATATGTTCCAGTTTCTAATTTTTTATATTTTTCAGATTACGCTCTTGACTAAATCCAATATATTCATTATTGTTTAATAACTCTTGCTGCTTTAGCTCAGTTGGTAGAGCACGTGATTTGTAATCTCGGGGTCGTGGGTCCAAGTCCTACAAGCAGCTTAAAAGGGGAGTTCGCATAGCGGCAATTGCAAGGGACTGTAAATCCCTCGGCTCA
>JAFZLJ010000057.1 GCA_017551545.1 Treponema sp.
CCATTGTTACAAGGTCTACATTAGGACAGAGTTCCTTGTATTTATCAACGCCTTCTTTTCCATCAGCGGCAGTTGCTACGATTTCATATCCTTCGCTAGAAAGAATCTGTCCGAGCTGTTTAGCAACGAACATAGAGTCATCAACAACTAATACTCTGAAAGAAGTACCGTCGTCTTTTCTACCCTCAGGTGGACGCTCGTTGATATTTGGAAAATCGTTAGTAGTTTTCATCTTCTTACTCCTTTAGAATATTTTATGCACGTTCCCTGATAGAAACGTTTACTTCAATTTTACCACAATCAGAAATAAGAGGAACTATAAGTGCCTCTACGCTGTCTGTTGTTCCACCAAGTGCTGCAATTTCCATTTTCTGACCAACAAAAAGTGCTGGTGGTGTAAGGTCAAATCTAAAGCCAAGCTCGTGAAGCTTTGTTACAGCCTGAGCTGTAATAAGGTTTGCAAGCTCACTGATAGTAGCTTTAGCCAGATCATCAAATTCCGGCAGAGTCTCACCGTTCATTGCAGACGCAATATTCAATGCAGTTTCCATGGTCATATCAAAAAGAACACGACCTTCTACATCTCCAGCAAGACCAACCAATGCAGCAACACCCATAACAGGCATAGCAGTTGATTTCAAATACAAATCACCGCGTTTTACCTCTGCGCCTCCGAGTACTTCCTGAAGTACACGGAATGAAGTTTCAACAAACGGGTTAATATATTCTACTCGCATGTCATTCCCCTTTTAATCTTTTGTATATGCTGTAACAGCACCTTTACTTATTTCACCAAATCCATAAGACATAGGAATTATTTCGTTTTCACCAACAATTGCTATGCCGTTTCCTTTCATCTTTTCAAAGAATTCAGAAAGGATATTTTCCTGCGATTTTACGTCCAGAAACGACAGGAAATCGCGTGCAAAAATAACGTCGAGCATTGGAAGAACGTTTGTGTTCTTACAATCATGATACTCAAACATTATACTGTCTTTTATCTCCTGATTAAAGGTACTTTCGCCGTTTGCCTTTTTTGTAAGGTAAGGAGAAAGCCATGAACCTTCAACTGCTGCCGGAACAGACAAAAGACTTGCGTTTGAAACTCCAAGAAGGTCTACATCCTGAGCATAAATACGGATTTTTGCTTCGGGATAGCGGCTCTTAAGAACACATGCCAGACAGTATGTTTCTACACCACCGCCACAACCAGGATTCCAAACTACAATCTGTTTTGCGTTGTTTTCTGGTAACAGATTCTTTATACAGTCTGCATAGTCTTTTGACCACCAGGTACCTGTAAAAGAAGAATAGAACTTTGACAGGAATGCATCTGCATCTTCAGAATTCTGGAGCTGTGTTTTGTCATGACCACGCTCGCTTGCCCATTCTGTGTAGCGGTGCTTAACCCAGTTTTCATTAATCTGAGTCATGTCAAAATTCTTATAACTCTTAAGACTTTCTGCAATAAATTTAATATCAAGATTTGCCGGTTCTTCTTTTGCAGCAGGAGCAGCAGGACCTGCAGATGCAGCAGTTTTAGCAGAAGGAGCAGTTCTTGCTTCTGCAGGCATCTGAGCATTTTTAGCCATCTGTTCTACAGCTGCTTCTTTATTCTCATTAGAATCTTTAGAACCAAAAATTCTTAATATATCAAGCAGTACGTAAAGACGGTTGTTATTCTCTACAACACCACTTATGTATTTAATGTTAATATCCGCAAACAAAGGATGCGGCGGCTGAATTGTTGATTTTTGAACACCAACTACCTTATCAATCTTATCTACAACAAGACCAAAGGTCTGATCATCAAGAGTAAGAATGAGGAGGTTCTGGAGCTTCTTGTCCTGCTGATCTGCAACTTCTACATTGAAGAAGAGTCTCAGGTCAAGAATTGGAATAATTTCACCACGAAGGTTGTATACACCAAGAACAAAAGGAAGTGTGTTAGGAACATAAGTAAAGCGTCCGGCCTTAGCAATTTCCTTAACATACATAATATCTATAGCGTAATCCTTGTCTGCAAGTGAGAAGGTTACCATCTTAAAATCAACATAGCTTGCGGCTTCTTTCTTTTCCTGAAGTGCTTCATTGAGCTGTTCGGCAGTTTGAACTACATTCTTTTCTTCCATACTAGTGCCCCCTTACCCGTTGATCCTGGCATTTGCCTGGGCCAGTAATTCCTGCTTTACACCCAAATCAAGAAGCTGACTAACATCGATAATCAAAGAAACCGAACCATCACCAAGGATTGATGCACCGGCAATTCCCGGAGAGTTAGTAAACTTATCGCGCAAAGGCTTAATTACAACGTCCTCTTCGCCTATGAGTGTGTCTACCATAACACCAATCTTCTTTTCCTGAGTACCAACAATTACAATGTAGCACTCATCGCCAGTCTGATTTTCCGGAATATTGAACAGTCTCGAAAGTCTAAGAACACTTATAACTTCGTTACGAACGTTCATAATTTCGTAGTTATCGATATGGCTTATTTCATTAATATTAATACACTGACTTTCAATAACGTTAGCAATAGGAATAGAGTAGATTTCTGTACCTACGCGAACAAGCAGACCCTGAATAATGGCAAGTGTAAGAGGAATCTTGATGATAAATGAAGTTCCCTGACCTTTTACAGAGTTGATTGAAATGCTTCCCTTAATGTTGTTGATCATTGTCTTAACAACATCAAGACCTACACCGCGTCCGGAAATGTTAGAAATCTTGTCGGCAGTAGAGAAGCCTGGCTGCATAATAAGCTGGTATGCTTCCTGGTCTGTAATAACCTTGTCTGGATGGATAAGACCATTTTCAACAGCCTTCTTGCGTACCTTTTCAACATCAATTCCGGCACCGTCATCTTTAATTTCAATAACGATAAGGTTACCTTCGTTAGAAGCTTTAAGAAGAACAGTACCAGTTTCTGGTTTTCCTGCAGCCTTGCGCACCTCTGGAGTTTCAATACCATGGTCTACAGAGTTTCGTACACAGTGCATGATTGGATCAAGAAGATCTTCAACAACTGACTTATCAAGTTCTGTATCTTCACCTTCAATTTCAAGATTAATCTTTTTGTTCAAATCTTTCTGAAGGTCGCGTACTACACGAGGGAATCGGCTGAAAATCTGATTGATTGGAACCATTCGGATTTTCATTACACCTTCCTGAAGCTCGCCTGCAATTGTACCAAGCTGCTGTGTATATGAACGGAAGCGTCCTGTTATGCCCTTAGATTCTGTTTCGTACTGATCGAACATGCTACCCATGTCGCCGTACTGTTCGGTAAGACGCTTTTTAATTTCATTAAGAGGTACACCCTTTTGAAGCTCTTCCATGTAAGCCGGAAGTTCATCAAGGAGCATACGGAATTTTTCTCTGAACTGAGATTCAACTGACTGGAATTTAACAAGCTCGTTCTGAGTCTGACTTGCCAGCTGGTTGAATGAAGCCTTTATAATTACAGCTTCTGAAACAAGGTTCAAAAGATTGTCGATTCGGCGTGAATCTACACGAAGGATTGAACCCTGCTGTGCATGACCTGCACCAGTAGCGGCAGGAGCATCTTTCTTTTCTGGTTTTGCTTCTGCTTTCTTTTCTGCAATCTGCTCATTAATTTCATCTGCTTTAGCCTGACCAGCAAGAGGTTTAGTCTGTTCAGCAGGAGCGGCAGCAGCCGGAGCAGCAGAAGGTGAAGGAGTAGCTGTGGCAGGAGCTGGAGCTGTACCAGAAGAATAATTGTCATCAGAAAGAAGATGTGCATCTGTAACAAGAGTAACGTCGCTCAAGAAAGATGCGTCTTCAATTGATTCACTCTTTTCTGAAGAAGCAAGATAATAGAAAACAGTTTCATAGAACTGATCTTCATAAAGAGCGTCAAAGTCTGGAACTGTTTTAAGAACATTACCAACAGCTTTAAGCGCTGCAAAAACCTGAATACCGCCAACAGTATTCATAGGATTATTTTCATCAAACTTAACTGCAACACACCAAAGAGACTGGCTTCCTTCGCATGCAGACTTTAATTCTTCATACTCGTCTTCTGAAAGTGCAGGAAGAGGAATGCCGTCTGAACTGGAAGGAGCAGCCGGAGCCGGAGCTGCCTTAACAGGAGCCGGTGCTGCTTTTGCAGGTGCCTTTTTAGGAACAGGCTTAGAACCCTTTTCAGGAATATAAGCCTTTAGTTTTTCTATAATTCCATCTATATTTTCTTCATAGACGGTACCATTCTGTCGTGCTTCAAGCATTGCTTTAATGACATCGATTGAGGTAAGAAGTAAATCTACAACATCCTCATCGACTGAAACTCTATCTGAACGGATTTCATCAAGAACATCTTCTACTGAATGTGTAAAATGAGACAGTTCCATCATTTCGACAGTTGCAGAACCACCCTTTAAAGTATGGGCTGCACGGAAGATTTCATCAATTGCCTCATGATTAGAAGGATCATTCTCAATGACAAGGATATTGCTTTCGAGCTGCTCAACCTGTTGTTCTGCCTCTGCAAAGAAGTCCTTTAAGAGTTCCTCATTGTTAGGATCAAGATAATCACTCATACACTCTATTATATACCGAAAATCCAAGTTTTCAAGTGCAAAGGTGTTTTTTTTGTGTTTTTCTGCCGATAATAATATGTGGTATTTTATTTAAAAGAGTATATAATATATAGAAGAGAGAAACTTTAAGGAGCATACTATGAAAAGCTTAAGTATAAAAATCAGTTTGATTTCATTTTTCATTATCATTATATCATCTGTAAGCATTGGCGTTACTTCTATTAAAAGTGCCAAAGCCAGTCTTGAAAAGGAAATGACTAAGGCAATTGTAGAGTCTGTACACGCAACAGCAGATTCAATCAGAGCTTCTGATGAAAAAGAGTATAAAATGCTCGAAACTCTTGCTGCCCTACCGGAAATTCGTAATCCGGATATTTCTCTTCTTGATAAAACCCACACTATTTATGGTGCAATGATTCTTGATGATGACTACATTGACGTTTGTATTCTTGATAAGGATGGTTTTGCATGGATCAATAACGGTGCTCGAATGATTCCTTTTAAAGAAAGACATTATTTCCAGGAACCTTTCAAAACAGGCGAACGTTTCCAGACAGATCCTTTCATTAATAAAGTAACAAATGCACCTGCAGTTTTCTATTCTGTACCTGTTTTTGATGAAAACAACAAAATAATCAACGTAATTTTCTGTGTAATCGACGGACTTCAGATAAGCCATCTTTCTACAGGACACAAAGCCGGTAACAACAGACCGGCATTCCTTGTATCTCTTAACGACGGACCAGGCGGAGAAAACGAAGCATATTCAGAACTTCATTCAAGCGGAATTATTATTGCAAGCGAAAACCTTCTTTCTCCAGATGCAGTACTTGAAGAATTTACAACAGAAAGTATTTTTGCAAACGCAGAACTCACAGGAAATCAGGATTACATTAAAAAGCTTGAAGCAATTAAGACGGAACAAAGCGGCGTTTTTGAATACAAGAACAATGGCGAAACATACATTCTTGCATTTGAACGTGTTCCAGATACAAACTGGGTTGCCATGAACGAAGTTCCATACAGCGACTTCCAGTCTGATTTGAACGCATTACGAAATACAATCATTATCTTTGTTATTATTCTTACAATTGGTGCAGTTGCAATTCTTACAGCCGTTATTGCTGTTGCAATGAAACCACTTAAGACTGTAAAGAATGCCATTAACGAAATTGCTACAGGTAATGCCGACCTTACAAAACGAATTGAACATAATTCAAAAGATGAAATTGGTGATGTAGTAAACGGCTTTAATCAGTTTGAAGATAAGCTTCAGGGAATTGTACGCGACATTAAAGCTTCAAAAGAAGATTTGACTTCTGTTGGTACAACAATGAGCATGAACATTGTAGACACAGCAAATTCTATTTCTGAAGTTTACAATAATATAGAAGATATGAAGAAAGAAATTGTTACTCAGGGCGAAAGCGTTTCACTTACAGCAACTGCAGTTACAGAAATTTCTTCTAATATACAGTCGCTCGAAAATATGATTGAAACTCAATCTAACGGAGTTGCACAGGCTTCTACTGCCGTTGAACAGATGATTGGTAACATTTCTTCTGTAAATAAATCTGTTGAACAGATGGCCGAAGCTTTTGATACACTTTTGGCACATACAAACAATGGTGTAGAAAAGCAGCTGCTTGTAACAAATAAAATCAAGGAAATTGAAAGTCAGTCTGAAACACTTCAGGGTGCAAACCTTGTTATTGCAAAAATCGCAAGTCAGACTAACCTTCTGGCAATGAACGCCGCAATTGAATCTGCACACGCCGGTGAAGCAGGAAAAGGCTTTAGCGTAGTAGCAGACGAAATTAAAAAGCTTTCTGACAATTCTGCAAGAGAATCAAATAAAATTAATGAGCAGCTTACACAGATTGCTACTTCTGTTGCCGAAGTTGTTGCCGCTTCTAATGAATCGAACGAAGCACTTAACAAGGTTGCAGAGCTTATTAAAGCAACAGACGAAATTGTACGCCAAATCCGCTATGCAATGGAAGAACAGAATTCAGGTTCACAGCAGATTGGCGAAGCCCTTCACATTATGAACGACACTACTTCGGAAGTAAGGGCAGCAAGTCACGAAATGGCAGAAGGAAACAAGTCTATTCTTGATGAAATAAAGAATCTTCAGAATGCAACTGACGCAATGAAAGATAGCATGCAGAAGATTATCAGCGGTGCCGATAAAATCAACCAGTCTGGAAACGAATTGAACCAGATTGCGCCACAAATGAAATCTTCTATTGATCAGATAAGCAATCAGATAGATCAGTTTAGAGTTTAGGAGTCACTTATGAAAAAAGCAATTCTAACAGCAGCAGTCATTTTTCTTACAGCAGGCCTTTTTGCAGAAGCAGGCTTTAGCGGATATTCTGGTGGAAAAATAAATTACGCAACAAATGAAGCTCAGACACAGGAATATGATCCTGACCTTACACTGCAGGCCTTTTTTCAGGGCCAGTTCAACTTTTCGCAGAACATGTGGGGCCGTCTTGAATTTTCTCTTGATACTGCCGATTTTATAAGTTCCGAATTATTCCATGAAACAATGGCCGCTTTTAAAATTGATGAGCTTTCACTCACTTTTAAATCTCACTCCGATTCAGATGCAAACTACTTCAGCCTTTTTATGGGAGTTTATGATCCTATTGGTTCTGATATTTTCCTTCAGCGATATTTTGGAATTCAGCCTATTGCTTCTAAAATAACCGAAAGCTGGCTTGGACTTGCAGGCTCTGTGCTCTACCCTCACTTTGGAATTGGTATTGCCGATGTAAAACGCCTTATGTCTGCACCAATTACTCTTGGCGGCTATGCATACATTAACCACGAAGATGAACTTCATTATGTATTTAATACAGACTTCCGCTTTGCCTGTGTTTACCGCTACTTTACTTTTGATTTTGCTGGTGGTGTTGGACTTCCAATTTCCGATAACAACAAGGGCCAGGAAGCAATTGCAGTAATTGATAAGATTCTTTTGCATGCCGGAACAACAATGCTCATTGGAAACAATTATACTCAGGGACTTTTTATTCAGGCAGGACTCTTTAATGTTCCGGTAACAAAACGAAACGCAATTACACTTTCACCAGATGATATTTACCTTCTGGTTGAACCGCGGCTTCTGCTCGAAAATGCGCATGTAAATCTTTCGTTCTTCAGCTTGCCGCAGGATACAGTTGATCAGCTTATTTTTGTAGATGATACCCTTGGCGTAAACCTGAACATTTACGGTGATTCCTTTTCGCTTGGTGCAAACCGCTTTACACTGGGAACAAACTTTGCCTGGTCGTTTACCGGTAAAACCTTCCTTGATATTGTAAAGCCGCTTGAACTTATTAAAGGTGATTACAACATTACAATGACACCATACATGTCTACAAACTTTTTGAACGGAGAGCTGCACACACAGTTTTCAATTAAGTTCATGAAATTTGTAACTGCACGCTGGTACGACGCCTTTACTGCCGATATTGGATACACAGCACACTTCTAATAAATGCTTTTAGTAAAGTAAATCTCCGTTACTGCGCATATAAGCAAAAACAGAGTCTGGACCAGTAAAGTGGGCACAACCCGCAAACACAAAAGTGGTTCCAGGCTCTTTTAAATAGTCCGCAATTTTTACCGCCCATTTTTCATTTCGTTTGTTCAAAAGCTGCTCATAATAATCTTTGTAAAAAGGTGCCCTGGCAATGTCTTTTTCAAAATCACTGTAATACAATTCAGTAAAGGAAGCTTCCTCGCCCGAAAGGAAAAGTTCATAAAGGTCAGTCATTTCTTTTGAGGCTTTTTCAAGATCTTTAAGGCATTCAATAGTGTCACGGAGCATTGCCATCTGGGTATTCCAGTCGCCCCAGTCAATAAGGTCAAGCTGAACCTGGGCATTTTCATCTAAGCCTTCAAAGCCAATGTTATCTTTGTAATTGGCAATATAGTCCATTACCATAAGGTCATAGGCCTTTTCGGGATCAAGCGCTGCAGCCATTTCTATAACAGACTCAAGCGATACATTCAAAACCCATGGCTCAAAACAAACAAGCTGCGCAAGCGACTGAGCATCTACAAAAGTTGAAATAATCATTATTTCTTCCTGAGTCAAATCATCAATAAGAGTGTGCGAAAGGTCTGTAAGGAAAGACTTATACATTTGTGACTGCACAAGATTTGTAAGAGAATTAAACTCTTTTTCCGAAAGCTCCGCAACGAAACGGTCAGACTCTTCAAGCGCGTTCACGACACATTCAGGAAACTCAATTGCCCTTTCATCGCCAGCATGGTAGGTTCCCAAAAGATAAACTCTTGAAGGAGTTCCGTCATCTGCAACACCGTCTATCTGCCAGAGCATACAGTCAGGATACTTATAAAGCTCATACTGCTGCTGTTTTGAAGTTTCTCCCTGCCCTGCACTTTTACATGAAGCAAAAAGTACTGCAAGCAGAAGAAGAATAAATGATATTTTTACAAGGTTAATAAAGATTTTCTTTGTTTTCATGGGGATATTATAGCATAAAAAGAGAGGTTTTTCATTTTTTTTTGAAAATTCTTTGGGAAAAACTTCCTATTTTAACATTTTTTTACAATTACTATATAGGAGAAAAATCCGGCCGGGGTGGTATGCTCTGGGAAAATCCATACGAAAAAACTGGAGATTTTTATGAATCAAAAAATCAAAGAAACTATGCAGGAACCTCTTTTAAATCCATGTGCAGATCCAATCTTTAAAATCCTCTTTACTGATGAATCTGAAGAAGCACACGAGGCACTCACCTGCTTTTTGTCCGACATTCTTGAAAGGGAGGTCACTGATGTAGTTCTTCAACCTAATGAATTATCCGGCGAAACAGATGAAGACAAGCAAACAGAGTTTGACATTAATTGTAAGATTGATGGAAAATTTGCGAACATTGAAATGCAGGGTAAAAGCAAGAAAAGTGATTACGGAAGACGAGCCGAATATCATGCTGCACATCTTTTAAATCATTATACGCCCAAGAAAACTGACTGGGATAAAGTCCCACAAGTTTTTCAGATATCTGTCATGAACTTTTATTTTGATAGAAAGTCTCAAGAAAGCATTAGTCATTATGTAATGCGAAACAAGGAAGGTCGGACTGTTTCTAACACTTTGAATATCATTTTCATGGAACTCCCAAAAATCAGAAAACTTGATGATGATATTTCAAGGTTGACGAAAGCACAAATGTGGGGTAAATTCTTCTTGTACGCAAACAAGCCCAAACGGGCGAAATACGTTCAGCAATTAATCCAGGCAAACGGAGGCATTAAAATGGCTTTTACAGTATTAAAGAATATAAGTCAGGATGAATTAAACTGGCAGAAAGAAACTCATTACTGGATGCGCATTTCTGATGAAATAACAATGAAAAATGCCGGAATTCGACAAGGTTTGCGCAGAGGAAGAATTGAAGGAAAAGCAGAAGGCCGAAAAGAAAAAGCCGAAGAAGTTGCCATAGCATTTCTTATAAAAGGCACTCCTCCAGAAACAATAGCCGAATGCGTAAAACTCCCGCTTGAAAGAGTACTGGAACTGAAGAAAAGCATTAAATAGTCTATCAATTAATTATTTTTCACAAAAATAATCCCTGCCTGAACGAAATGTTTGGGCAGGGATTTGGATTTTGTTTTAGATTAATCTTACTAGACTGGTATTACTCACCTGTAAAGGTAAATGAAGTACAACCAGTATTACTATAAAATGTGCCTGTCCAGCCAGTTGCACAATTTTCCCACTCAGTTTCAGTTCCTGTATATTCTACCTTAGTAAGATGAGCATAGTTATTTCCAAAGATACCCCAAGCACCCTGAATTGTTTCTGCTCCTTTTATAATAGTTACTTCCTCTAACGCCTGAGTATTTCCAAATGCGGCCTGACCAATTTTTGTAACACTAGAAGGTATTTTGACTTTTTTAAGAAGATATGTTCCGGAACAAGCGTTGTTATTAATTTCTACAACTGTATTTGGAATTTCAAAAATTCCAGAATCCCAATAATCACTTGATTTATACATTGGATAAGCAAGTAATTTTGTACCATCTTTTGAATATACTACACCATCAATATCATTATATTTTGTATTTCCTGAAGCTATGAAAATATTTTTGAAATTTCCACCAAGAGTTCTTGTATTAGTTCCATCCAAAGAAAGTTCGGTAACAGTTGATGGAATAGTAATATCATATGCTTCACCAGCATTATTACCAACCATATTAAAAGCACCTTCGCCTATTGTTTCAAGACCTTCTGGAAGAACTATACCGGCAAGATTATAACAGCCGTAGAAACAATCTGCAGGAATTTCAGTCAGATCTGTTGTACCACTTAAATCAAGAGATAATTTAACACCATTTGAATTTCTTGCAGAAATAGCGCTTGCAATATCAGAGATAGTTGTTGTACCAAAAGATCCCGTAAGTTTTACTTCAAATCCAGTAGTATAATTTTCTATAGCACCAAGAACAGCTACAGCATTATCTACTGTTGTTTCGATTTTAACCATTTTCCATTTTGCATAGTATGTTTTGCTATTAGTTGAACCAGCAGGGATTGAAGTTACATCAGTTCCATAGAAATTACTTTGCGTATTCCAGAGAACTAATTCATATGTCGTTGTTGTTACACCGTCAGTAATTACTTTAGAAACATCATCATTTGTTGGTAATAGTATTTTTGGAGACTCAATAGTATATTTTGTTGGTAAAGTATATGTTCCTTTTGTTGTAACATCATCCATATTTTGAAGAGTAATTGTATATTCTGTTGCCGGCATTTTTGCCCAAAATTCTTTATTGCCTGTTGAACCACCTGGAATTGTTGTTACCGGATCTCCTGTTAATCCTTCATTATCATACCAGCCAAGCCAAGTATAACCATTTTTAGAAAGACTTCCTAAATTCCTGGTTGAATCATTTACTGTAAATGAAGTTATTTCAGTTCCACTTACATTTGCTCCAGTTGGTTTATGATAAGTAACTGTATAAGTTATTACCTGCCATTGACCAATTAAACTTATATTTGAAGTTCCCATTGTTAGAGTTGATGTACTTGTATAAACGGTACCAGAATTATTATCTTTCCAGCCATTAAAATCATAACCAGGAACAGCATTAGCAATAGAGAAATCGAAACTTATTTCCTGTCCATACAGATAGGTTTGGGAAGCAGGATTTGAAACTCCAGTCCTATTTGCAGTATAGGTAACAGTCTTTTTAACTCTATCATAATAAACATTAACAACAGTGTTGCCATTACCGTTAATCGTTGTATTTACTATTGGATTTACGGTAGATACATTGAATCCTGCTACAGATGGAGCAGAAACTGAAGTAGTATTACCAGTTGTTCCGTATGAAGTGGTTGCTGGATAAGCTGTATCAGTTATATAGTCTGAAGTAGATGGATTAGTTGAAGGATCACAATTAACATTCTGGAAATAATATTTAACTGTATATGGAGTATTAGTATTAGCAGTCCAAACAGCTGTAAGTGTTACTTCAGAAAGATCCATTATAAATGATGTTTCACCACTGCTTGTGTAAGTTCTTGAACCGTCATTCCATCCGGCAAAAGTATATCCAGGTCGTGTTCCTATCGAAGTAAAGTCAATATTAACAGTTGCACCATAGCGATATGTTTCGGCAGATGGAACAGAAATTGTCTCAGTTGTTACACCATCATCATATTTTACCTGGAAGGTACGACGATCATAATAGATATTTACAACAGCTTCTCCATTACCTGTAATCGTTACATTTTGAATTGTATTTGTTGATGAAACATTAAAGCCTGTATAAGTTTTTGCATCTGAAGAAGTTATTGTTGTAGTCTGGTCTGTTGTTCCTTGTCTTGTTTCGGTTTCTGCAAGTTCATAATCAGTACCAATTGTTTTCTGTTTATAATGTTTGATATAGTAATTTGTATCACTTCTTGGATCCCATTTTGCATACAAGGTTATATTGTCAGTAATTGGTGTAGTAAAGTTGAATTCGTTGTTCAATGCTGCTTCTTTGTACCATCCGCCAAAGTAGTAACCAGATTTTGTTGGCGCACTTGGTTCTGTGGCATTTGATTGGTCTTCAACTGCCTGAGTAGAAACAGAACTACCGCCATTTGAATCAAATGTAACTACAAAGCACTGAGTCCAATGAGCAGTAAGTGTTATATTACCATAACTACCCTTTTCAATTCTTGTTATTCTTACATCAGGATCTACAGCTTCATTATACCAGCCCATAAAGTTAAAGCCATCTTTTGTAGGTTCCAGTAAATTAAAAGTCTCTGTTTCGATAGTGTATGTAGAAGGATTGTTTGTATCATTAGTAGCACCAGTACCTAAAACATAATTAATAGTGTAATTAATAGGATTCCACTTAGCTTCAAGAATAATATCCTGAGCAATTATAGTGTCAAAATCAAATTCAGAACCGCCGTAAAGCCATGTGGCAAAGTTGTAACCGGTCTTTGTAGGGTTTGAAGGGCGTAAAGCTGTATCTCCTTCTGTTATGTACTGGGTGGCTACTGCCGAACCGCCGTTTGTAAGGAAGGTTACTGTATTTGTTACCACTGTATATGCATCTATTGCTGTACGAACTACGCGGAAACCGATTGAATCGCTGCCTGTTTCGGAATCTGCATATTTACGTTTATCTTTAGCACATTCAGTTGCAGAACTATTATATGCGCCGCCTCTTATTACCCTGAAATTATCTTCTCCTGGAGTTACATTTGGACCAGTTTTGGGTATTCCATTAGTAATTGAACTTTCTAGTAAATAAACGTCAAAACACCATTCTGCTACGTTTCCAAGAATATCGCAAAGATAAAGTTCATCGGCAAGAGTTGTTTTTATTTTTTGAGGACGTGTTTCTGAATAAATTGCAAGTTTTTTAAGAGTCTCATTTGTTCTTTCTGCTTTTGTTGCAATGTATTCCCATTCTGCTTCTGTTGGAAGACGATAACCTCTTGCACTTAAATTGCAGGAAACTACTGTATCTGAATCAAGGGTACCCCACTCCGAAGGATTTGTTGAATTATTTACTTTGTAACAAGGGGGAAGATCTTCTTTAATACTTAAAAGATTACAATATTTGATTGCGTCAAACCAGGAAATATTCTCTACAGGAAGATCATCTCCATAAGAATTATAATGACTTGGATTAGTATTTGTGACAGCCTGATATTCTGCCTGAGTAACTTCGTGGTCGCTTACAAAAAGGTCTGAAATTGTAATGTTTCTATCTGTAGCAAGGTAATCGGTCATGGCACCGCCTTCTACAAAGACAAAATCCTTAAGCCATTTTGCATAAAGAGTTGTATCGTCTGTTACGGCAGAATTAAAATTATAGCCCTTTGTTAATTCAGGATCTGAATACCAGCCTTCGAAAGCATAGTTGTCATAACGGCTGTATTTTGTTTTACTTACCGGTTTTACAGGATCTGCAGGTTTTTGAATTGAAGTTCCGGTTGCTGCAGTTTTAGAAGAAACAGAAGAGCCTCCGTTTGAATCAAAGGTAACTGTAAGCACGGCACCAGCAAGGCGCAGATTAAGTGCGTTCAAACCTTCCCTTACAATAATTTTTGAACTTTCGCCGTTGTAAATAACATCTTTTACAGTTTTTTCGGCATCGGCATATCTGTAAATTTTTGCTTTGGCATAAACGCTTGTTCCTACAGGAATTTCTTCAAAGGTCATGCTTATTCCTGCATTTGGAGAAATTGGAGCTGTTCTTGTCTGCTTATCTATTGCGAACAAAGTAACGTCTATGTAGACATCGCTCGCAGCAGGATCGTCGCCTTCTCTGGCAGCGCTACGGCCGGCTGTTGAATTGCCGAGTATTTTCTGAACAGTTTCGCGGCTCATGTTAAAAGATACTGTTGTTGTTCTTGAAGACTTTAAATCACTAAAACATGAAGTGAACAAAATAGAAATGAGAAATGTGAATAAAACACCAACGGTATTCCATCTGAGCAAAAATAAATTTGCTGACAAATTAAAATGAGATCTCTTCGTTATCATATCTTCTATTATAGCAGATTTTTTTTAATGTTCAACAGAAAAGAATGAACAGTTACAACGGCCGCCCTGCTTTACATGATAGAGTGCCTGATCTGCCTGATCTTCAAGAACTTCATTATAGCCCATGGTAGAAATTGCAACGCCCACACTAAGAGAAACGCTTGGACTGTTTGCTTCTACATTCTGGAGCAGTTTGTTTATTGTTTCAATTTTACGCTGAATTATAAGTTCCGGTGTGTCGCCGAATTTTGTCATGATTACGGCAAATTCATCGCCACCAATACGGGCAACATAGTCTGTGTTACGGAACTGTTCGCTAAGGATTGCTGCAATGCGTTTAAGAACTTCGTCGCCTACAAGATGACCGTATTTGTCGTTTACAGCCTTGAACAGGTCAATATCGATTATGAGGTAAGCAACAGGTTCTGCTGTATCGCTAAGAACTTCTTTGATTTTTGAAAAGGCTTCGCGGTTGATGAGTCCTGTAAGCGGATCATGCTCTGCCTTATGCTTAAGGATAGAAGCTTTAATTTCATCTTTTTCGCGGAGTGCGTTGTAGGTTTTTGCAATAAGGCGCATTTCGTATGAACCAAGCACATGCATTTTCTTTTCGCCGCGGATACTCTTAATATCATAATCGATTGGGCGAAGAACGAGCACACGGATTAAAACAAAAAGTCCTACAGATGCTAAAAAGAGCGCGATAATTGTACAAAGCTGAATTATGATAAAGCGGTAGAAACGTGTTTTTTCAAGATTTTCGTTTGCAAGATGATTTCCAAGAATGCAGTCTAAAACTTTTGTTGTATAGCGGTTGATTTTGTCTTTTGATTCCTGGTAGTCCATTCCAAAAATAAAGCTTTCGGCAGTTAAGAGTTTTTCTTCGTCTGAAAGTACAAGGTGACCCGAATTGATTTTTACATCTTTAAGTTCGGCAGGGAACATTTTTTCAGGGATATTAAGGGCATGATAAATAAGCGCCATTGTATACATTTCTATCTGGGCAAGATTCTGTGATTCTGTAAAGGCGTAATCCATATTTGCCTGAATAACGTCATCGTTATAAAACTGATTTATAAGGTCAACTGATTTTTCGCGGTTTTGAACTACATAGTATTCATGGAAATATTTTTCGGCATATGAAACATCCTGCTGTACAAGGAACAGACGTACCTGATTTGTTAAAAAGTCTGATGTATCGCGGAAGTCGTTTACTGCCTGAGTACAGCGTGCATACTTACTCATGTTTTCAATGATTGCGTTGTATTTTGCTCTGATGCGGAATGCAGAAAGGAATACACCTGCACTTAAGATGCAACATAAAATGAGCATAGTAATATTAATGGTATTGATTTTGATTCCGTCTTTTGCCGGATTATAAAAGCGTTTATTCATTTTTCCCACCCACTTTTTTATTTCTAAATTTATTATAAAATAGAAAATTAAATTTGACTAGTGCAAGATAAGGGATTTATATAAAAAAGTTTTAATATAAACAGGCAATCATGTAGAAAAACATCTGCTGCTCCCGTGAAAATTGGATGTCGGCTACGGGCTGAGCAATTTTTTTCCGGTAAAAATCCTGCGGTTTGCTATGCAAATCCTCGGATTTTTTCTCTGGCATCCGCCAAAAATTCTCAGAAGTAGCCGCCATCCAATTTCCACTCCGCAGCAGATGTTTTTCCAGAGGATTTATTATTTTTTAATTGTTTTTCTATAAAACCGTTTTTTGCGCGGCCAGTTCATTTAATATTTTATAAAAAATTTCGAAGGCGGCCGGGGTTAGAGAGGACAGATTGTCGTGGGGAGTGTGGAGGTTGGACCAGGTTTTTGGGGTTTGGCCGGATAGGGCTTGCTGGACTTCTTCGGAGGGGAGCATTGTTATGGCTACGGCGGGGAGGCCGTTGGCTATGAAGCTGGCGTTGTCTGAGTAGTTTACGGGGAGAGTGAACCATTTGCCGTTGGAGGCGGATTTTAGAAGTTGTTTGGTGCGGGCTTCCAGTTCAGAGTAGGCTGTTAAGAATTTTGTTGGTACATTCGGGGGGATTCTGGCGGCTGCAAGTATTGGTACATCGCCGCGGCCCATACAGTCGAAAACGTAGATGTCGTTGTTTGTAATTCCAAGCTTGCGGAAGGTTTGGGCCAATGGGAAGGCGCCCTGTTCTTCTACCCCGCCCTGCTCGCCTAGTTCTTCGCCATCGGTAAAAATAAGACGGATATTATGGGGCTGGATCATATGCGGCCCTTCGACAGGCTCAGGGACCACAGAGGCATGGGGTCCCTGAG
>JAFZLJ010000058.1 GCA_017551545.1 Treponema sp.
GATTCCTTCTTCCATCGCAAGTTCGATTGCTTTCTTGAACGAGCGCTTTGCAGAATACTTGTTGTATGTTTTTTCGACTATTTCAATAAATCTGCTATACTCTTTAATAATACTACAATCTTTGACAATCGGCAACAAATTTGGGTCAGTACAATTCTTTACCTTAACAACCAGTTCGAGTTTGCTTGAATCCTTTGTGTAAAATGCATCAGAAAGCCTGAGTTCCTGTTCTAGTGGTTGGTTTTTCTTGCCTACATAAACTACATAAAAATCAGGATTTGGAATTTTATAGACTTTTTCTGCATAACGATTTTTTACTGGAACTATTCCTTCATAAATTCGTGTTACATATTCAAGACAACGGAACGGCATGTTTTCGTTAATCGTAGACTGATGTTCAACAAGAACAATCAGTTTACCGTCGATTTCCCAGCTGACGTCATTGTTGAAAGTTTTGTAGAGTGTCTGATCAATAATTTTACGCTCAAGTGAAACACTGTCAAGTTTGTAGCTGCTTCCCGAAAGTGCATTGTACAGTTCAAGGAAATTCTTCTTAGCGTCCCTGTCGCTCCCGAACAAATCTGTGAATACTGAATCTTTGTATTTTCTGTTTCTAAAAGCCATATTGCTTCCTCCAAAATAGTTTGGAACACGGCAGAGCATACCGCACCGACCAGCGGTTCCTTATACAAAAAATTTGGAGGAGAAAAGAAGAACACAACAGTTTCTTGTTTTTTCCCATATATAATATATGATTTATTTTTTCAAAAGAGGAAGTTTTTTGGAAAAAAAGTTTATTATTTCATTACTTTTGATTTTTCAAGTATTCAAGAACCTTTTCCAACGGCGCCCCAACATCAGCCGCCGCCGCTTCGGGAGTTGCTTTGTATTTCCTGATAATTGTAAGTGCATCTTCAATGGCTTTTTCAGTTTGGCCCTGAGCTTTGCCTTCGCGGAACTTATAAGCTAATTCTCTTTCTAATTCCATAAACTGTTTCCTCCACTGAGAATTGTGCTTGGCATCTTCGACCAGTCTTGAAATTCTATCGGTAAAACTGTCCAAACTTCCCGCCTTGTTTGACATAACAAGTTTCAAGAACGATTTTTGCCTTTCATCAGATATTTTATCATAGTTTTTGGCAATGAAAAAGTATTTGAAGGCACGATCATTCAATTTTATGGAATTATCTTCTAAACACAGGTTTTCAAATGTATATTTGGCAAGCCCTTTGTCGAAGATATCAGATACACAGATAAAGATAACATAACTGTCTTTCAAATCTTTATAGTGATCTCCAGAATTCAGTTCCTGAACATCGAGTATACCCTGATAGTATCTTGCCCGTTCAGGAAGTTCACCCTTGTCTGTGGATTGCATTTCAAGATTAAATCCCTTTTGGTCTCCAACGGCATAAACATCAAGCCGTACGCCTTTCTTGTCGTAGTCAATTTGGACAGTTTCCTCCGCATGCATTTCGATATGATCAATCTTAATCTGAAGAAGAATTTCCAACAGTTCCTTACACACATCAGGATTATTGTGCATAACCTTGTAAAAGATGAAATTATTTGCAATAGTTGCATTTTCCCATTTTTCTTCTGGGGTGAGGGGTGTCTCATTATTGAGACTTTTGATTTTAAGTTCATTCATAATATTTCCTCCATTTGTTTTTGAAACCAACAGTGCATACCGCCCGCACTAACGGTCCCTTAATTTATATATATAGTTTTAAAAAAAAAGTGGACTTGTTACAAAAATTCGTAAAAAAATTTTGAAAAAAATCGTTTAAATAAAACCACCGTTTTATTTGAACAGAGGGCTGGACCTGTTGGGGTGCAGCGTAAAAATCAAATACTTGATAATGGAGATTTGCTATGAAAATGGTAAAGAAAATTTTGTTTGGACTGGTGGCTGTGGCTGCTGTATTGTCTCTTGCAAGCTGTGGTATAAAAAAAGATGACCCTGAAGGAATTATTAAGGGAACTGCTGGTAACTATAGTGTTAACTATAAGTATGAAAATGCTGATACAACTGCAACATATCGTGCATATAAGTCAACTACATACCCGCATGCCGGTGGTTTAGTTAAGGTTACATTTAACGAAGCTGACCTTAATAATGCCGGAAGCAGCAAGTTTGGAGTTATTTTTGGTTATAAGGAAGAAACCAAGAATAGTCAAAGACTTAGAGATTTTTATATTGTAGGATTAGGTGCTAATGGTGATTATTATGTTTCTAAGTTTGAAAATGTTGTTGATATTCAGGCTGAAAACTTTGGTGCGAAGACAAATCCTGTTAATGAAGGTGATCCAAAAGAAATAATGATTACTACTGGTGGAGCACAGAACAATGGAATTCTTAATAGCGGATCTTTGTATGAAGATACAGAAGGAAATAAATATGCTTACATCTGGTTCCAGGCATTTTCAAATGGTTCAGCAAAAGGGTCATATAAAATCAAGATTGGTAATATGACAGATACTGCTGCAGACAACTGGGAAAAGTTATCAGATGATAACAAAAGATCAACTCCACCAGCCTTTGATACAGAACTCTATACTAAGGAGATAACAGAAGCATTCGACGCTTGCACTGCTGGACAGGAACCACAGTTATACACAGGTGTTTACGCACGTGTTCAGGGAACAAAAACTCTTAACGGAAAAGTTAATTTCAAGGGTGACTACCTCGAAGCCGAAGATATCGAACCAATCGACTAATTCCTTCCGTAACTAAAATCCAAACTGTCTTCTGACATCGCGTCGGGAGGCAGTTTTTTTTATGAAAAAAATATTTTTTAGTGCTTTTATCATTTTTATTTTCTCATCCCTTCTACCTGCACAAACAGCAGACACCGCAGAACCTTCAAACAAAAAAATATCCTTTTACCTTCAGCTTGATTCTGCCTACAAAAATCAGATTTTCAGGGACTATCTTTTTGATTCCCCGGGAGTTCTTAACAGCAGGCTTGACTGGGACTCGGACTATCTTTTTAATCTTGGACTTACCGGCGGCATAAAAACCAGACGGCTTGAACTTTTTATATCAACCTCCTTTTGTCTTCCTTTTGAATGCGGGCATATGTATGACAGTGACTGGCGGACTGTGGGCTTAAAAACAAACTATTCCATAAGCGATCTTTACACTGCTTTTGGGAACGACAGTCTGATTGGCTTTAAATATAAAATATCCAAGAAAAATCAAAATGATTTTTATATTGCTCCGGTAATCATTGTCTCTAACTCATACATCAGTTATAACGCTAAAAACACAATCGGCTGGTGCGGAGACGTTGGACATACAGGACTTTCGCAAAACTATTCGTGGGATAGTCCTTATGCTACAAAGTGGCGCAAGTATGGTATTGACCTTACAAACAATATCACCTCGGTTTTCTGCGGGCTTGAACTTGCAAAAACAATCAGCGCTTTTGAAGCAAATGCGGGCGTTCTTGTTTCGCCTTATACATACATCTTTTCTGTTGACCATCACCTGAACAGTGGCGAAGGGCACTACTATATGATGATTCAGGAAGCAGTTTTTTCGGTTCTTGATTTTTATTTTTCGGGGGCTTATTCGATTAATAAACGAAATGCAATTATACTTGGTGCATCGTATTCCTTTAGCCCCAGAACAGACGGCGACTTTTATTTTGGGTATTACAAAACTGACTACGAACTTAGCATTGATATAAGTGGTTTTGATTTTAAAAAATTCACCACTACCCTTTCCTGGCGGATATCTTTATAATTATCTTATGGCGCAACCGCAATTGCTTTCTTTAAATTCTGTTTCGGCCTCGTATGGGAAAAAGATGGTCCTCAAAAACATATCTCTCACCATTCCCACCGGCGAACTTACCTGTTTATGCGGGCCTAACGGTTGCGGAAAATCCACCCTGCTCAGCATACTTGCCGGAGTGCCTGATCAAAATCTTTCTGTATTCAGAAAACCCGGCGAACTTGACTTGAGTAAGCTGCCCCGAAAAAAGGCTGCACAGATTGTTTCTTTTATGCAGCAGAATGAATATTCTACATGGGATTTTACTGTGCGCGAACTTGTACTCCAGGGGCGGTTCTGTCATACAAAAAACGGGTTCTATACCGCTGCAGATGAACAGCTTGCAGACCAGGCTCTTGCAGAACTTCAAATATCTAACCTTGCACAAAGGCCTGTTCATTCTCTTTCGGGCGGGGAGTTTCAGAAGGCACGTATTGCACGCGCTATTTGCCAGCAATCGCAGTTTATTCTTCTGGACGAACCGGCAGCTAATCTTGATTTTGTTTACGAGCCGTGGCTTATGAAAAAGCTGCAAAACCTTGCCCATGAAAAAAATACAGGCATTCTTGTTTCAATTCATGATGTAAATCTTGCCGCCGCCTATACCGACAACCTGATTCTTCTTCCATTGTTGCAATCTCCAATCTGTGGTAAAATAAAAGATACTTTAACAAAAGAAAACTTGAAGCTTACATACGGTATGGAGTTTGAATGTCAAAAAGTAAATTATTTTCAATCATCACTATAGCATGCTTTGTTTCAATTCTGTGCATTCCAATTGGAATTGTGCTCATGCTTTATTACACTCAATGGAAGAAAAAAACTAAAATCATCTTAACTCTTGCGCTCAGTGCTTTTTATGCAGGACTCATTGCACTTGTGTTCTTTGTAAAGCCTGCCTATAACACAGGAGGAATGTCTTTACCATTCGGCTCGAACAGCGGCTACACTGCATTTGATTCAGGAAGCGGTTCAAAAGCTCCGGGCTCTAAAAAATCATCCGGCGGGGCTAAGAGCAAAAATTCAAACAACCAGACATCCTCAAGCGACCGTGTTCCTAAAAGTGTTCAGCAGTCACAGGGGAAAGGTTCTCCTAAAATCATTTACCCAATCCTCTTCTTTGGCTTTATGCTGCTTCTTATAATTGCCCAGAACTTCAGGAACAAGGGTAAATCTAAATACGAAAATCCTTATGTTGATACTAACAAATACAAGCTTCCTCTGGCTCCGGATGCGCGCATGCCTATGATTCACTTTCAGCGGCTTGATCTTAACGAAGGCGAAAAGATTCACTTTGCCACAGAAACAAATCAAAAGGGAAACGAAGGAAACCTTGTAATAACAAATCAGCGGGTGGCAATTCTTACTCCAAATGAAGGGGTGGAAATTCCGCTTGAATGCGTTACAGGTGTATCTGCTACAACTTCTACTGTTATGACTTTAGCAACTAAGTTTGATGAACAGGAAAAAAAGTACTATGTGTTCATGCCTGAAAATCAGATGAAATATGCCCTTGCAGTTTTAAAATGGACTGCAGCAGGATTAAATAATTCTACAGGAGTTACAAAATGAAAAAGTTCAGATTTTTAATTACAGCAGGAATTTCTCTTGCACTTATTTTTGGGGGGCTTGCTTCGTGCAAAAAAAAGACCCAGACCTCCAGCCCTTTTGAGGCTTCAATTAAAATTGGACAAAATTCAGGTTCAAGAAAAACATTGACTGCTTCAATGGACGATGACCGCATTTCATATAATTCCATGCTTTCGTTCTTTACTCCAGATTATTCTACAGAAACACCTGACTATCCTGTTGAATCTGAGCAGACAAAAGCTTCAGAAAAAAAATCTAAAAAAGAAAAGGAATCCACCTCTGTTATTCCTGGCATTAAAAAGCTTGGCGAATATAAAACTAAATATTCTGCAGAAAAAAAATCTCTCATCACTTATACTCCGGGTAAAAAACAAACAGAAGAGGAAGATCTTTCGGGCATTCCTTTTACTGTAGAAGACTGGGGTCCAAAAACAAGCGTTGTTTCTGAAGCAAAATTCCCAACCTTCTATGTAATCTTCAGTCAGCCGGTACGTTCACTTGCAGCACTTGATGCTCCGTCTTCCACTTCTGATTTTGTTTCCATCTCTCCTGCAATCAAGGGAACATTCCGCTGGTACGGAACTCAGCATATAAGCTTTGAAGCAGAAGAAGCTTCTGACCCTTCTGTTACATACACAATCACAGTAAACCCTAAAGTAAAATCAATTTACGGAAAAACTATTCAGGGCGAAACTACCTTTACTACTCAGGCAGAACCTGTAAAAATCAAACAAATCTGGGGCGGCTATATTAAAGAAACTTTGTGCGCCTACGACAATACAACAGGTGCGCTTCCTGATTATGAAAACCGCGTGTTAGTCAGAACTAACTATCTTTTAAAACCGGAATCGCTTGCAGAAAAACTTATCATAAACGTAGACAACAAGCTTTGTTCTAAAGGCGACTTTTCTGTTCAGGCAGACTTTACTAACAAATCTTTCAGCTACTGGAACAATACTCCTGAATGCAACGTAGAAGAAGGCACAAGCAATACATTCATTGTTACTATAAATGTGCCTATTCCTCATAACACTGTAATCAAGCTTCACACAATTGATGAAACAAAAACTTATTCTTATAAAACACTTCAGAGTTTTGACCGTGTAAGAATTAACGATTACACAAATTATACAGACGGCAACATTGGTAACCCTCTTCAGATTATTTTTACTCAGGTGCCTGATGAAAAATCTGTTCTTGAAAATATCAATGTCCACGACAAGAATGACAATATTTTCTATCTTACAAAAGACAACATTATCATTAACGGCCGCTATCTTACTATTCACAGTCTACCGCTTGAACTTGACTCTGAATACCGTCTCTTTATTATGGCTGATTTTAAGGATGTTTACGGACAGCTTTACTGCAACGGCGAATACAACTACTATTACTACTTTAAAACACGTCCTGTTAAAGCTTATGTAAACTATCTTGATTATGGGGCACGCATGCTTGAAGCACAGTATCCTCACAAGATTCTTTATGAACATCAAAATATTGAAGATCCGTCTTTCTATCAAGTTCAAACTGTTGAGAATCCTCTTTTCACAAGAAACGATAACATTACCTATAATAATAAAACAATGGTTTCTGATACTGTGAAAAATCAGCGCCACTTTGAAGAAATCGACCTTGACCCTTATCTTACAAACGGTTATGGTTTTGTGCGTTTTGATGCTTCTACAAAATTCTGGGATATTGATAACTGGTCACAGGAAAAATACTTAAAAGAAGAAAAGAATACTCTTACAATTCAGGTTACCGACCTTGGTATTACTGCACGTATGGGAATTAACCGCGCTGTTATAATGGTGCGAAGCCTTTCTAAAAACGAGCCTGTTGCCGATGCAGATGTTTACATTCTTGATGAATGCAGCAGCTTTAGTAACGGTAACAATCCGCTCAACCACATAATTGCCCAGGGAAAAACAGACAAGAACGGTCTTGCAATTATAAACTACACAGAAGAACAGATTGTTGCATACGAAAATAATGAAAATTACAACTACAGCTATCAGGATAATCTTACTGTGTACGTTGCCAAGGGTGATGACAAGGCTGTGTTTACTCCAACTTCTCATAACTCATGGAGAGACGGAGTAACTACAAGTTCACGACACGATGCACGTAAAGCTCAGCAAAGAACATTCCTGTTTGTTGACCGTGGTGTTTACAAGCCTGGTGAAACTGTTACCTTCCGTGGTATAGACCGTGACCAGGTTCTTGGTATGCTTACTGCCCACAAGGGTGAATATGTTATTTCTATAGAAGACGGCTGGTACAACGGCGACAAGCTTGTAGATGATATTACCGGAAGTCTTTCTGATTCGGGCGGTTTCTATGGTTCATTTAAAATTCCAGATACTGCAGAACCTGGTAACTATTCCATTTATTACAAGCGCCAGGGTGGTGAAGAATACAGTGGAAGACGTATCTACTTCCAGATTGCAGAATTTGAACGCGTAAAAACTACTGCTTCAATCACAATTCCGGACCTTACTTACTACAGCGGCGACACTTTAACTGCAGAACTTAGTGCTGAATATCTTGCAGGAGGAGCACTTAGTGGGGCTGAATACAAGACTACCTGGTACAAACAGGCTACAAACTTAACCTTTGATACTCCTGAAACAAAAGGCTTCCATTTTGGTCCGGACATTTATTCATACCGAACTTATTATTCTGACGCAAAGGGCAAGCTCGGTGCCGAAGGAAAGGCATCACTTTCCTGCAATTCGGAGCCTATTAAAGACGGAAGTACCTATGTCTACCGTGTAGAATCGAGCGTTACAGATGTTTCGAACCAGCGCATTTCTACTGCAGCTTCGGTTACTGTGCATCCTGCAAAATTCTATGTTGGTTTAAAAGATCCTGACCACAGTGGTTTTGCAAAAATTAATACAAAGATAGAGTTCCCTTATATTCTTACAGATATAAAGGGAAATGCACTTACAAATATTTCTCAGAAGGTTGTCTCGGTTACCTATAAGCTTACCCGTGAAGAATGGACAATGATTCACGAGCAGAGCGTAGACAACACTCTATATACCCGCTATGAACGCCAGGATATTGAAGAAGCAAGCGGCACAATTACTATAGGATCTTCTGCTACAGGTAAGATTCCTTTTACTCCTAAAAATTCCGGCTGGTACACACTTACAGTTACAGGTACAGACATTGACGGAAATCAGGTTATTACACACCAGGAATTCTATGTTACCGGCGGCGACTCTTACCGCTACAATAATTACAATTCAGAATCTATTACGCTTACTCCTTCTCAGACAAAGTATAATCCTGGAGACAAGGCACAGATTCTTATGGAAAGCCCTCTTCCTGCAGGTGACTATTTGATTACTGTTGAACGCGAAGGAATCTTTACAGAAGAAGTTAAGCATTTTGATTCTCCTGCAAATGTAATTGAAGTTCCTGTTGCTTCTAATTATGTTCCTGTTTTCTATGTGGCAGTTTCTTCTTATTCGGTACGACAGGGCGAACCAACCCATCAGTACGGAGAACCAGACTTAGACAAGCCTAAGGGATACTTTGGTGTAACACCTGTTTTTGTAGACCCTTATGTTCGTGCTTTCTCTGTTGCTGTAGAAACTGACAAGCCTTCTTACAAGCCTGGTGAAACTGCAACCATCACACTTACTGCAACAAAAGGCGGAAAACCTTTGAGCAATGCAGAACTTACTGTAATGGCTGTAGACCGTGGTGTACTGGATTTGATCAACTATCATGTTCCTAATCCTATTGAATATTTCTATAATCCTAACTACTACCCTCTGCGTGTTCGTGGTGGTGACTCTCGTGCAATGCTTATGGATCCTGTTACTTACAGCGTAAAGGATCTTCAGGGTGGTGACGAGGATGAAGAAAAAGAAGAGGATGAACGAAAAGACTTCAGGCCTACTGCTGTATTTGAACCTGTTGTAATGACAGACAAAAATGGTAAAGCAACTGTTACATTTAAAGTACCGGACAACCTTACTACTTACCGCATTACAGCATTTGGTGTAAAAGATGATTTATTCTCTCTTAGAGAAGAAGAGTTCACTGTACAGAATCCTATAAATGTTCAGCAGGTACAGCCGCGCAAGCTTCGTGAACGCGATACTGCTGAATGTGGTGTTCTTATTACAAACCTTGATGCAAAGGGTCACGAAGTTACAATTGAACTTGAAACAAGAACTCCTACAAAAAATACAAATCAGGATGAACGCGAAGGACGCATTACAATTCCTGGTGAAGCTTTTGTAGATGGCGACACTAAGGCAAAAGTTTATGTTGCTCCTGGTGATTCTTCTGTTGTGTACTTTAATGTTGCAGCCGTAAAGCAGGGAACTGTTGAGCTTGTTTACACAATTAAGTCTGATATTCTGAACGAAAAGCTCAACTCGCCTATTAAGATTGAAAAAACTTATACTTACGAAACTGTTGCAACTCTTGGTACAATTGACGATGACACTAAAAAAGGCAAGGCTGTTGAACAGGTTGTGATTCCTGGCTTTGCAAAAGACAGCCGCGGAGATTTGACCTTTACAATTGATGCAACACGTCTTGGAATGCTTGGCGGTGCCGTAAACTACCTGTTTGATTATCCGTATGGATGTCTTGAACAGCAGTCGAGCCGTGTGCTTCCGCTGATTGCCTTTGACGTTTACATAGACATTTTTGGTCTTGATTCTAAGATTGCTGATATTAACAAGTGCGTTAAATCCTACATAAAGAACTGGGGAAATTATCAGCTTAGTAACGGAGGCTTCCCATACTGGCCGAGCGGAGATTATGCTTCGCTTTATGTAAGCTTGCGCATTGCACATATTTATGCTCTTGGACTTAGTCGTGGTTACAAGGCCGAAGACTATGGCTTTGATATAGACAAGCTTCTGACATATTTAAGAAATGAGCTTAGCAGTCATCCCGATATTGCTTACGATTATGAAAGAGCTTATGCCTGCTACATTCATGCTTTGCTCCAGAAATCTGTAGCTATGAAAGGCGAAATGGATAGACTCTATGCAAAACGTGCAGACCTTAGTCTTTCTACAAATGCACTGCTTGGTCTTGCATACACTTCCAGCTCAGATACTAATAACAGGGCTCAGACAATTGCAGACGAAATCCGCAGCTATCTGCAGATTGACGGCCGCACAGTTTCTGTTTTGAACAAACAGCGAACAAATATGTGGGAATGGTATAATTCTGAATCTGAAGAAATGGCTTTGATTCTTCAGTTGTTCTGTGAACTTGATGCTAAAGACAAGATGATTGACAGACTTATTTATACTCTTATGAAGCAGCAGAGTCACGGTTACTGGCAGAATACAGCAACTACTTCACGAGTGCTCGAAGCAATTTATACTTACATAAAAGCTCGCAACCTTGATGAAACAAACTACACAGGAACTGTAACAATTGGCAAAAAATCTGTTATGAGCGAAAGTTTTAAGGGTGTCGCTGCAAAACCTAAGACACTTACACTTCCGTTTGAAGATGAAATTATTGACGGACTTAAGAAGGATTCTCCAACAGACATAACAATTCAGAAAAACGGTGAAGGTAATCTTTATTACACAATCGAAATGAAATATGCTGTGCCTGATGAATATCTTTCTGCACGCGATGAAGGTCTTAAAGTTACTTACACAATTACAGATGCAGAGACTGGCGAAATTGTAAATGTTTCTAACAGTTCTGATTGTCTTTTGAACCTTACAAGCGGAAAAATGTACAAGGCATCTATTACAATTGAATCTCATAAGAAACGACAATATCTTGCCGTGCGCGCTCCAATTCCTAGTGGTGCCGAAATTCTTGATTCTTCATTCGTAACAACCGGAACTCTGGAAGAAAAGAATCAGCTTGGATACGGACACTGGCTCAGCAATAAGACAATCCGCGACAATGAAATTCAGTTCTTCTGGGATTACTTTGGTTCTGGAACCGCTACCGTAAACTTTACGTTCAGAGCTGCAAGACGAGGTATATATCCGGTTCCTCCTGTTCAGGCTGAATGTATGTACGAGCCAGAAGTATTTGGCCGCGGCGACGGATACTTATGCATCATAGAATAAACCGTGTACAGGCAGTAGTGCTCTGGATTGCAGCAGTTCTTGTTCTGCTGAATCTGGCGCTGCTGCTTGTTCCACAAGACCCTCTTAAACAAACAGAAGCACTTCCCTATTCGACAGTTTATTATGACTGCAAGGGAAGTCTGCTTCAGGTTACTTCTGTAGGAAACGGTGAACGGCGCGAAAAACTTGAACAGTCAAAAATAACCCGCACAATAAAAAAGGTTTTTATAAAAACAGAAGACAAGCGGTTTTATTTTCATAACGGAGTTGATTACGCTGCTCTTTTAAGTGCATTGCTGCAGAATGCGCGCGGCGGGCAGATTTTTCGCGGTGGTTCTACAATTACAATGCAGCTTGTAAAAATGCAGGATTCAAACAAGGGTCGCACTATTTCGCGAAAGCTTCATGATATTTTTTATGCCCGTGTAATTGAAGCAAAGCATACAAAACGCCGGATTTTTGAAGTTTACATAAACAGCCTTTATTTTGGTCACGGAGCTACAGGACTTGCTTCGGCAGCACGCACTTATTACGGTAAGACTGCAGACCTTCTTAATGCACAGGAGCTTTGCTGTCTTGCTGTTATTCCGCGTAACCCAACTTTTTATGATCCTGTAAAGAACCCGCAGAACTGTGCGGAACGAGCCTGTGCACTTTACAATAAAATCTATCATAAAAAAATGAGCGTTCAGGAGTTTTCTGATTTTTTGCCGGGAAGACTTTTTTCTTACCCGTTTGAGGCGCCGCATTATATCAGGTACCTTGAACAGTCTGGAGCGCTTGAAGAAACCGGGGCTCACACTGTTACACTTTCTATAAACCTTGAATGCCAGAAGCAGGCGCAGCAGCTTTTAAACGATGCACTTGTTCAGGCAGAAGGAAGCCGCATTTCTAACGCAAGCCTGCTACTCATTGAAAACAAAACAGGAAAGCCTGTTGCCTGGGTTGGAAGCGCAAACTTTTTTGATGAAGTTCACAGCGGACAGATTGACGGTGTACTTGTAAATAATCAGCCTGGAAGTTCCATGAAGCCGTTTTTATATGCGCTTGCCCTTGAAACAAAAGACGAAGACGGAGCGCCGCTTTATGTACCCTCTTCCATTCTTGCAGATATCCCAACTGAATTCGGTGAAGAAAAACTTTATATTCCTTCGAACTTTAACAACCGCTATAACGGACCTGTACGGTTCCGCATTGCACTTGCTTCAAGCCTTAATGTTCCTGCAGTTCAGATTTTAAATACAATTGGTGTAGACAATTATCTTGAACGACTTGATTCACTTGGCTTTAAGTCGCTTGCGTATACAGGAAAACAGGCAGATTTGGGTCTTGCGCTTGGAGCTGGTGAAGTTCCTTTAGCAGAGCTTGTTCCTGCGTTTGCAGTTTTTGTACGAGACGGAAAAGACTTTGAAGAAAACCAGATTTACGAAACTGATACTGCGCGTTTAATCTGTTCTATTCTTTCTGACAAAGGAGCGCGTGCACTTGGTTTTGGATATTCTCAGACTTTTGAAACTACGTATCCGGCGATTTTTAAAACAGGTACTTCGAACCAGTATCAGAATATTATTGCACTTGGAGCAACGAAAGATTATACCGTAGGCGTATGGATGGGAAACTTTGACGGTCAGACAGTTATGGGGAAAACAGGAAGTTCATTGCCTGCCTGGTCTGCAAAAAAGATGCTTGATTACATGTACGGCAACACTACTCCACCAGCCGAAAAACTTAAGCAGCTTGAATTCCCTGAACCAGAAAACTGGACCAAACAGAAAATCTGTTCTCTTTCAGGAATGCCGGCCGGACCAGACTGTCCTGCAACTGTTTATGAATATTGTCTGAACGGCACAGAAAATCAAAACGGAAAGTGTACCTGGCATAAAAAAACAGACGGTCAGCTTGAAACTTTGTATCCTTCTGAATATCAGCAATGGATGCGCACAACAAAACCGGATGTTCAGATAAACTACAACACTTCTCCTTTAAGCATTCAGTCGCCAAAGAACAATGCGCTTTTTTATTTTTCGGAGCTGCATAAAGAAAAACAGGCTGTTTCGGTAGAGGTTTTTGGTGGGGCGCTGGATGAGCTTGAAGTTTATTATGATGAAGGACTATTTGCCGTAATTGACCGGCCTTTTGTTTTTCAGCTGCCTGCTGAACGAGGGGAACATTCCTGCAGGGTTGTGTGCGGGGATGAAGTTTGCGAGATTAGTTTCGTGGTGAAGTAGATTGTCGGGTCAAGCCCGACAATGACAAATCTTTGTGTCATTCCCGTGCTTGACACGGGAATCTATTTTCCAAGAAGCTTAAAGCTTTCTGCACGATTACTGAAAATAATTCCGCTGCCGGCTTTTTCAAAACATGGCAATGATGACACAGCCTGAACAATTGCTTCTTTTTTATCTTGAGGAACAAGAATTATAAGCATTTCTTTTTCGGGAACAATATCTACACCAAAGAAGGTTGCATCTCCTTCACGGGCAGTTCCTTTGGCACCGATTATTGTTCCACCACCGGCTCCTGCTTTTCGGGCAGCTGCCATTGCATCTTCTGCGTAACCTTTATTTACAATTATATTAAGCATTTCGTAATTTTCCATATTGTCTTCTCCCAAATTATTCTGTGAAGATTCTGCAGGCTTTTTGGTACTGCCTGCTCCTGCTTTTATAAAACTGTTCACATCAATTGTAAACAGAACACCAAAGTGCGCCTTTTTGGTGCTGCAGGCATTTTCAATTTCGGTACATACAGCAGTGGCAGCATTGTCTTCTACAATATTCATTGTGATATCTTTAGAAGTGTCGCCTAGTCCAAGAAGCTGCAGAACACTATTTGAAGCAGTTCCACGGCCCATTAAAATTGTTCCGCCTCCGGCTCCTGCCTGTTTAGCGGCGTTTGTAATAAACTCTCCGCTGTTGTGAGGAACAATACATATAATCAGTTTATACACTTTGACCTCCCTGTTTATTTTTTGAGGTTTTTATTTTATAAACAATACCCATTATCTGAATTGCAATAAGAGGCATCATTGCAACAAGCGCAATTACACCAAAAGAGTCGTTTGAACCGGAAGAACTTTGTGCAGCCCCTAACGCAAACGAAAGTACAAAAGTAGAAGTAAGAGGACCGGAAGCAACACCGCCTGAGTCAAAGGCAATTCCTGTAAAAAGTTCAGGACAGAAAAGCATGAGCAGCATGGAAATTGCATAGCCCGGAATAAGCAGCCATTTAATATTAAAGCCTGCAATGGCACGCCACATGGCAAGACCAATTGCAACAGCTGTTCCAACAGAAAGGAATACGAGCAGCATCTTTCGTTTGATTGTACCGCCGCTTACTGTTTCTACCTGTTCGCTAAGACACCACACAGCAGGTTCGGCACAAACGATTATTGCTCCAAGAAGGAGGCCTGTAAGAATTAGAAGGAAGGTCCATATGCCGCCACGCTGGAAGGCAAGAGTTCCAAACGCTTCACCAAGAAGTTTTCCTGTCTGCATAAAACCGCCGTAAACTCCGCCAAGGAATACTGCAAGTCCCACAAAGCTGTAAACAAAACCAATAAGCATTCGGAATACCTGGCGGGCTGTCATCTTAAGAAGCAGGAACTGGAAAACTATGAACATTACAAAAAGTGGGGCTATTGAGGTGAAGGATTCGTAGAGAGCAGAAGCGAAAACTGTTATTTGCTGTCCTTCGACAGGCTCAGGAACCCCAAGACCAGCTACAGGGGTCCCAAGACCAGCTACAGGGGTCCCTGAGCTTGTCGAAGGGCCGCCTCCACCACCCGCTGCAATTGCATAAATAACAACTGCAAGCACGGGGCCAATTGAGGAAATGCCTGTAAGACCAAAGGAGTTGTCCTGTTTACCGGCGCGGACAGACGAAACACCAAGACCAAGCGCCATTATAAAAGGAACTGTCATTGGGCCTGTTGTTGCACCGCCTGAGTCAAAGGCAATTGCTGTAAAAGAATCCTGAGCAAAAAATATCAGTACAAAAAGAATTGTATAGGAAATAAAAAGTGTCCACTTAAGAGAAAGGTTTGTAACTGTGCGAAGGAGTCCCAGCATTATAAAAAGGCCTACTCCACCGGCAATAATGAAGGTAAAAGTTACCTTTCCTACAGAAGGGAAAACTCCCCTGACCTGGTCGGCAAAAACCTGAATATCAGGTTCTGCAATAGTAACAATAAAACCAATAACAAAGGCAATGACAAGAAGGAAAGACAGATCCTTCCTTTTTGTTAGCTCGGCTCCGGAACGTTCACCCATTGGCTGAATGCCAAGGTCTACACCAAGAAGAAAGATTGTAAGGCCAACTATAAGAAGGATTCCGCTTATAAAAAACTTGAGCAGCAGTGAAGGCTCTAACGGAACAATTGTAAATCCAAGCAAAAAAACAATCGCCATTACAGGGAGAACAGATATTGCAGTTTCTTTAAATTTATGAAGGATATTCATGCTTTATGTCATTATCGGGCTTGACCCGATAATCTCTCATACAAATGCCTGCCAACCTTTCTTTTCTATTCCAGCTACCCAGGCAGCTGCATATTTTTTTGCGCCTTCAAGATCGTGGTCGCGGTAGTTTCCGCATTCCTGTTCTGTAGTAGCTGGAACAGGCTTATCCCAAACTGCTACTTTTTTAAGAACATTCATAAGGTGATTAGCAATTTCTTCTTCGGTGCGATCGCCCCATACTGTAAAATAAAAACCTGTGCGGCAGCCCATTGGAGAAAGGTCAATTACACCTTCCATTTCGTCGCGAATATATTCTGCCATAAGATGCTCAAGAGTATGAATTGCTCCTGTAGACATAAACTCTTTGTTTGGCTGGCAAAAACGGATATCGAACTTTGTAACAATGTCGCCCTTTTCGCCAACTTTTTTTGCAGCAAGACGAACAAAAGGAGCAGTTACCTTTGTGTGATCAAGATTAAAAGAATCTACATTATATTTTTTTTCCATAAGGCTTAAGCCTCCTCCACGATTTTTTTAACAAGACACGCACAGGCGTCTGCACAAATATCTTCATTAAAAGCATAAGTCTGTTCAACAGATTCATCTGCCATATCAGACATGCAGCGTACAATAACAAAAGGCACTTTGTTCAAATAGCAGGCCTGAGCAATTGCACAACCTTCCATTTCTACACAAGCCGGATCAAAGTTTGCCTGAATAGTTCTTTTAGCAGCAGAATCAGAAATAAACTGATCTCCGCTTGCAACAATGCCTTTTATAACTTTGTGCTTTTTTGCAAATTCAGTTTTACCAAAAGCAGTAACAGCAGCAGCTGCCAAAGCTTCATCGGCCGGGAAAACTTCCGGAAGCCCCGGAACCTGACCTGGTTTATAACCAAAAGCAGTAGTGTCAAAATCGTGATAAACTGCGGCAGTAGAAACAACAAAATCAAAAACTTCAAGGCCTTTTGCAAAAGCGCCGGCAATTCCTGTGTTGATTATTTTTGTTACTGAAAATTTTAAAATAAGCGCCTGGGCACACAAAGCAGCATTTACTTTACCAATTCCGCTTTTTACGATTACTACATCCTTGCCCTTTAATAAACCGGTAAAAAATTTCAAGCCTGCATATTCTACAGTTTCGTGATTTACAAGTTCATTGTACAGTGCGCGGACTTCAGATTCCATTGCACCTATAATGCCGTATTTTTCCATAACACTTTCCGTTTATTTACTGCTGCTTTTTCTTTTCCTGATCAGCCTTAAATTCCTTGAGGGTTTTAAACTGATTCAAAATATCTTCTCTAAGCTTAGGCCTGAGATTTCCTTTGTCTATTATAATACGTCCAAGTCCTCTGTATACAAAGAAGCCCGAAGCAATGCCGCCTACAAAAGAAACAATCAGTAAAATGTTGTAAACAATCGACTGAGCGCTTTCCGGGATTATTGTTGTAATAAGAACCGACAGAATAAAATATATAAGTACAAAAAGGAAAGAAAGAATTATTTCACAGACTGTTCCAATAAACAAAAATAAATTCGAAAACTTCTGTTTATTACGATAATCAATCTGCCCCTGCTTGCGTTTTTCGCGTTCTTTTTCGTCTAATTCGTCCATTTCACCGTTCATTATTCTGCCTCCTTTTGTGATTTTTGTTTGCTTTCTTTGATTATTGAAATTAAGAATGAAATTACAAGCATAATACCACAAACAACTACAGCTGAATCGGCAACATTAAAGGTAGGCCAGCGGGTCATCTGAAAAAGTCTTAATGGAGATGACTCAATTCCAAACCATTTAAAATCTATAAAATCTACAACGCCGGCAGGACGGAAAACTCTGTCTATGATGTTTCCAAAACCACCACCAACTACGCCGCAGATTGCCCAGCGCTGAACCTTTGTAAAGTCGTTGTTTTTAAAATAGATTCTTATTACTATTCCCAGAACAACAATAGGAATAACTGAAAAAGCCAGTCTTCGTAATCCATCAGGCCAGGTTGATCCAAAACTGAATGCTACACCATTATTGCGGACATGTATTATCTGAAGAAAATCGCCCAGAACCTGAGTTCCAAATGTGTTGATAGGGATATAATGGCAGATAAGTGCCTTTGTAATCTGATCAAGTATAATTACCACCACCGTGAGTATAAACGGAAGCAGTTTATCTTTAGTATCTTTTTCCATAGAGAAAGTATATCAGAAATTGGAAAGAATGTCATTGTACAATTCCCCATGACGGGGTGATTGGTCATAATCCGGTTGGCTCGTCTATGAAAATGCATTCTAGTCCTGTTTCTGCCTGTACTTTTTGCATAACCAGAGAAACACCCACTGTTTCTGTTTCATAGTGGCCGGCGGCTATTACGTTTATTCCCATTTCTTTGGCAAGATGGAAATGTTCGTGTTCGAATTCACCTGTTATGTAACAGTCGAGGTTTTCGGAAATTGCGTCGTTTACATCTTCGCTGGCACCACCGCTTATAATTCCAACGGTCTTTATTTTTTCTTTTCCAAAGGCAAGTAAGGCACGAGGTTCTTTAACCGGACCAAGCAGTTTTGAAGCAAGTTCTTTTACTGTACATTCCTGTGGCAATTCTCCTTTTACACCAAGAATCATTCCACGCCAGGAACCAAACTGTTCGCAATTTAAAAGTCCAAGCTTAGAGGCAATTCCAAAATTGTTTCCGTAAGGATTATTTGCATCAAGCGGAATATGATAAGCACAAAGGGCTAAGTCGTTTTTTATAAAGGTAGAAATTCGTTTGTAAAAGCTTCCTGTAATTGTCTGGCAGGCACCCCAGAATAATCCGTGATGAACAAAAAGAAGATCGGCACCCTGTTCTGCGGCTTTTTTTGCTGTTGCTTCGCAGGCATCTACGGCAAAGGCAATCTTTTTAATCTGCTTGCTGTCTGGTGCACTGTTTTGAATCTGAATTCCGTTCAGAGAAATATCTTTGGCATAATCTTCCTTGCGAAGAAATGTATTTATGTAATTATCGAATTCGGTTAATGTCATTATCTGCTCCTGGCTGCCAAGATTTGTTTTTTTGTCTGCATTACCATATATTTTGTGTAAAAGCCGTCTTTGTCTCGTGGAATCTTAAGGATTGCTGAAAGAAGTGTATCTGTCTGGTCAATTACACCAAAGCCCGATGTTTTATATTCTTCGATTGAAGCAAGGTCATAAACGTCTGTAACTTTTTCTTCATTTTTAGACATATAATCCTGGGCAGCTGCTGTTCCCATTGAGTCTGTTACTATAAATATTTTTGTTTCTGCACCATAGCGTTCTGTTATGATTGCATTCATTGCATTAATTTCCTGCAGAATATTGTAAGTATAAAATTCCTTCTGCATCATAAACTTCTGAGGATTTGTAAGATAATCAATTACCATTGCTGTACGGCGAACAATCTTTAAGTCTCCAATTGAATGACGCCATTTACAATCGCTGCAGAAAAAATCGGCCGAAAGAACTATATAACCTTCGCGTGCCAGATGCTGAAGATAAGGTTTATAATAATAAGTATCACCGCGTTTATCCGGAATAAAAAGAACAACTTCTGTTACTCTTTGATTTTCTTTTCCTTCCGGTTTGAATTCAGAAAGAAAAAGATTTGCCATTTTCAAATTAGAAGCCTCTGTAAAACCAGAACGGAAGCTTCCTTCATAGCGGATTACATCTTCGGTTACACCAAGCTTTTTGCTGTCGTATTCAATCGGTTTAAAAATAATTGTTCCTGTAAGAAGTGCAATCGCAAGAATAATTGTTATGCCGGCCCACACCTTCATAAGAATACTGTAATGATCAATGTAGAGTCGTTCTGAATAACGGAATAACGCATGAAAGTTTGTAAAAAGGACAAGCACACTTAAAACAAGAGTAAGGCCTGTTATGACATCAAGTCCCCAGTTCAAAAGCTGGATGATTGAAAGCAAAAAAGCAAGAGGACTGAGCATAACAAGAGAATCTTTTTTTACATTATTAATGATGATAATGCGTCCGTTGGCAACTAACAAAAGAATAATGACTAAAAGTTCTCCGTAGAATTTCATTCAAACCTCAGCTTTTTTATATTTCTATTCTAACATATTTTTTTTCTTTTCGGAAAGACCTGCCATTTTAGAAAAAGTCTTTTCAAGATACTGTGCTTCACTTTCTGTAATTGCAGAACGGGAAAGAATTGAACGCCAGAAATTTTCCATATCTTCGCGGCCCGGCATTTTAAAAAATCCTATTTTCTGCATGTCATCTGTGATATTCTTAACAGTTTTATCTATGCGTTCAAGCGTAACAGGATTCACTCCTTTGTAGCTGCCGTCTCGTTCACTAAGCTTTTTTCTGAAAAGATGATAGCAGATTATCTGTACTGCGTGACTTAAATTTAAAGAACCAAAATCGTTGCTTGAAGGAATTGTAATTCCAGCTGTACACTGATCAAGCTGCTCGTCTGTAAGGCCTGTTCGTTCGTTTCCAAATACAACTGCAATTTTTGCGCCTTCTTCACTGACACCGCTCATCTGGTCTGCAAATTCTTCGGGCAGTAAAAGCTTTCCTCTTTTTTTTCCGCTGCGTCTTGTTGTTCCGGCACAGACAGTACAATCGGCTGTAGCTTCTTTTATGGAATTATAAAATCTGGCGCTGTCAAAAATTGGACCTGCGTGAATTGCAAGTACATGAATATGCTCAAGGTCGTAATCACTTTTATTGCCTACAATGCGAAGCTCTTTAATATCATTATTTGCCATGGCACGACAGGCAGCACCTATGTTACGGCTTTCATCCGGATGATCAAGAACGATTACTATATTTTTTAAATTCATAATGCAAAGCTCCGAATGTAAATCCAGATAAAGAAGCCTACTGCAATCATTTTAATGCCTGTTCCAAGAAGGAAGCCTAAAAAAGAACCCCAGGCTGATTTTATTGAAGTTCCAAAGTCTCCGCGTGAATGAATAAGTTCTCCGGCAAGTGCTCCAAGAAAAGGTCCCGCAATAATTCCGGCCGGACCAAGAAAAAGTCCTATAATAAGTCCTATTGTTGAACCGATTGTTGCAGCTTTACTTCCGCCAATTTTATTTGTCATGAGCACCGGCATAAAATTATCAAAAATCGAAACTGCAACGGCAACTACGCCTGTGATTACAAGACACACAATTGATATTTCATTAAAAGAAGAAAAATAGCATAGTAAAAGTCCTGCCCACGCAAGAGGAGCTCCTGGAAGAACAGGTACAAAAGTACCCAGAAATCCCAGAATTAAAAGAATAGCTGCTAAACCAGTTAAAACAATACTTAAAACCGTACTCATAACTCTTATTTTCTAAAAAGCTTATACCACAAAAGCACTGTTTTATACCAGAAGTATGGGAACAACAGGAAGATTTTAAACGGATTATGCATTAATTCTACAAAAATCTCGTTTCCTCGTTCAAAGGTTTTTTCATTTACGCGTTTGATTCGGTCTGCAAAAATGCCGAAGCAGTCTTTGTAATAAAGGAAAATGCTTGAAGAAAAACGGTTGCGTCGTTTGTAAGCCCAGCAGTTTTTGTCTTTAATACCTTCGCTTACAAGAACAAGCGATGGCTGAGATTTGAAGATTGCCTGAACAACATCGTCTTCATCCTGCTTTGAATAATAGCCTGAATAACGTCCTACAACTCTAAGACCAGGGAAAGTGTCGTGAACATTTCGTTCTGCTTTAAGAAGTGTTTTTTTGTGTGCACCAAGCAGATAAAGTGATTTATAGTGAGAATCAAGAATAGAAAGCACCTGAATTACTGCTGTAAAAGGATTATAGCGCACAGGCAGAGGCTTTTTTAAAAACCTTGCGCCTCTTAAAATGCTTTTTGAAACCGGGAGTACAAGATCTGCATTTTTTACACATTCAGAAAAATCGTTCTTGCGGCGTGCTTTAAGAAGATCCCAGACAGAAAGGAAAATAATCTGTTTTGTACCGGGTTTTGCAAGCAGTTCAAGAATTGCTGCTTCCAGATTTTCCGGAGCACACACATCAATTGGAACTCCAATTAAATTGATTCTTTCTATTGCCATATATCCCACCTATATACCAAAAATTGCAGTTTGAATAGCAGCTATTCCATAGAGTGCTGCTGTTTCACACCTTAATATATTAACAGAAAAATGCACGGGTTGTAAGAGGGCTTTTTTTGTTAAAAGCTCAAGCTCATCTGGACTGATTCCGCCTTCGTTTCCGCAGAAGATTGCAACATGTTCAGGGACCTCGGACTCGTGGGGTTGGTGAACTTGTCGAATCACCGCGCGCTCAGACAATACATAGCCTGCTGCATTTTTTTCACCGCCTGCTTCTTCCTTCATTTTATTCCAAAGGTCTACCGCCTGTTCAACTGTAACCGGTTCAAAAACTGTTGTTTCTACAGGCGATCCGCTTTGCTGACGTGCTTCACGGATAATCCGTTCAAGTCTATCCTTTTTACCACCCATAAGAGAATCTACATTACCCTTTTGAGCATATTCACTTATTACAGGAATTATATTTTTTACACCGCATTCAGTTGCCTGACGGACTATAAGTTCAAGTTTTTGAGTTTTTGGGATAAACTGAAAGAGAGAGAATTCTATCTTATAAGAATTATCTGCAAGTTTGCTTTGCAAACTTGTGAAGGTCGCGGAGCGACCGACTCCCTGAGCTTGTCGAAGGGCAGCGCAAACTTGCAGCGTAATTTTTTTAGCGCTGTCATCAATTTTGCAGACTGTTGAATCATACGGCAGGCCATCTGCAAGACGCAGCTTTACCATATCGCCGACTTTTACACGCAGAACCTGGCGCAGATAATGAAAATCTTTTCCGTCAACTAAAACGAGTCCATTTTTATCCTGATTTTTCTGAAGAATCAGCTGTCTCATTGTGCCTGGGCCAGTGCCTCGTCCTGAAGTTCCTTTAAGGTCTTTGTCTTTCGCATAAGGTCATTAAAATTGTTGTTCTGAATAATTTCAATTGCCTTTGCAAGCTGAACATCATAATCAAGATCATAAAGTGGAGAAACCTGAGTTCTCTGTACCTGAATACGAAGCAGGCGGCGAATCAAACGCTCTTCAATAGGATATGTTTTTGCAATAGTTTTTGCAGCCCTGGCAATATCATTTTCTGTCATGTTTGGATTTTTTTCCACAGTTTCAGTAATGACATTTTCTTTTACAAGGTTAGTATAAGCTTCCTCTTCTTCGGGAGTCATTTCTTCTACATTCTTGATTTCATAATCAGGCGGAATACCAATTTTATCAATATTAACATCGCTTGGAGTATAGTAGCGTGCCATAGTAAGCTTCATACCGTCAATATCGCTGAGTGGGATTACCTGCTGAACAGAACCCTTTCCATAAGTTTTTTCGCCTACAAGATATGCCATGTGATAATCTTTAAGCGCACCCGAAAGGATTTCTGAAGCACTTGCCGAACCCTGATTTATAAGCACAACAATAGGAAGATTTTTCTTAGCAGTAGTTTTTTCAGGACTTGCAGTATATTCCTGATTTTCAAAAGCAAGACGGCTCTTTGTAGAAACAATCAGTCCCTTGTCTATGAACTTGTCTGCAACATCTACAACACTTGTGATAAGTCCACCCGGATTGTCGCGAAGGTCAATAATCATGCTTGTGTAGCCGTTTTTCTGGAAAAGGTCCATTGCATCCTGAAGACGTTTTGGAGTTTCAGGAGTGAATTCTATAAGCTTACAGTAACCGATTTTTGTTCCTTCAATCATTCCATATTTTGCAGTTGGAACTTCAATAAGGGCGCGGACAAGCTTTACATCAAAGCGCATGTTTGCACCGCGAAGGATTGTTACTGTTACAGATGTTCCTATTTCACCGCGAAGATGACTTAAAACCTCGTTCATTGTCATTTCCGGAGTTGGCATTCCGTCAATTGCAATAATGTAGTCTCCGGCATGAATACCAGCGCGGGCACCAGGAGTGTCATCGATTGGAGAAGAAACTTCTACATAAGCAGGTTTTTCGGCAGTTGATTCAACAGGCTTTGAAATAGAAAGTCCAACACCACCAAAGTTACCTGTAGTTGTATCATTCAAGTCGCGCATGTAATCAGGGTCAAGATAAAGTGTATAAGGATCCCCGATTGCATCGAGCATACCCTTGATTGCACCTTCATAAAGGATTTTAGGATCAAGCTCGTCAACATAATTCTGCTGAACAAAATCAAATACAGAATTAAGCTTTTTCATGTACTGGAAGGATGTTGCCTTAGATTCGTTAGAAGAGCTCTGGGCAAAGCAGGAAGAACTCAAAAGCAGCGAAACGATAATCGTACTTATATAAAATATTTTTCTAAAATGCATTTTTATTGTTTTCATATATATACTATAACAAAAAAGAGTGTAAAAGTTAACAACATAAATGCTTTCATGTAAAAAAACTGGCTCCCATGGGAGTGGCGAGTGGAAAACCGGCGGTTCACCGCCTACGGCTGAAGTGCCCCTGTAATTATATACATGGCCGCTCGCGCGGCCGCACTTCAGAACGTTTTTCCCCTCCCCACTCCCATTCCGCCAGTTTTTTAAGCTGCTCCTTGTTTGTTAACTTTTACATTCCCCTCCCTCCGGCCGAATGGGGGGATTGAAAACAGACATACGCGAGCGTAGGGGTGGCTGAAGTTTGGAAAAAAAATAATTAAAAACATACTTAAAAAAAGAAGCAGTCGAAAACAGAGGGGCGGAGCAGAAACGGGATGCGAAGTGCACTTTGCCGTGCGAGCGAAGCGAGTCAGATACCTTATACGGCAAAACCGCACTTCGCATACCGTTTCTGCGGGAGCCCCTCTGTTTTCCTTAAAATTTTTTTTAATTTTTTTTCATTTTTTTTCTAAACTTTTTTATTGCTAACCCGAAAATCAACTATAGGGTGGTGGAAACCCATGAGATAAACCACGTCGTGGTTTGCGAAAGCCCACCATGTGTTTTATCTATTAACCAAACTATAAGGAGATTATTATGGTTATTAATCACAATATGAGTGCTATGTTCGCTCAGCGTTCCCAGGGAATTCAGGATCTTAATACCCAGAAGAGCATGGAAAAACTTTCTTCAGGTATGAGAATCAACAGAGCCGGTGATGATGCTTCTGGTCTTGCTGTATCTGAAAAGATGCGTTCACAGATCCGTGGTTTGAACCAGGCTTCTACAAATGCCCAGAACGGTATTTCATTCATTCAGACAACTGAAGGATACCTCCAGGAAACAACTGACATTGTACAGCGCATTCGTGAGCTTGCAGTTCAGTCTTCAAACGGTATCTACTCTGCTGAAGACCGCATGCAGATTCAGGTTGAAGTTTCATCTTTGATCGCTGAAGTTGACCGCATTGCTTCTGCAGCTCAGTTCAACGGTATGAACATGCTTACAGGACGTTTTGCCCGCCCAACAGGTGAAAACGTTGTAACAGGTTCTATGTGGTTCCATATCGGTGCTAACATGGATCAGAGAACTCAGGTTTACATTGGAACAATGTCTGCTATGGCTCTTGGTCTCCGCAACATCGGTGATGAATCTATCATGACAATTGCAACTCCAGACGAAGCTAACCGCGCAATCGGTACTTTGGATGAAGCTTTGAAGAAGATCAACAAGCAGCGTGCTGACCTTGGTGCTTATCAGAACCGCCTCGACCTCACAGTTAAGGGTCTCGACATTGGTGCTGAAAACCTCCAGGCTTCTGAATCACGTATCCGTGATACAGACATGGCTGAAGAGATGGTTAAGTTCACAACTTCAAACGTTCTCTCTCAGGCCGGAACAGCTATGTTGGCTCAAGCAAACCAGACTTCACAGAACGTACTCAGCTTGCTCCGCTAAAATGTGTCATCGTCGGGCTTGACCCGACGATCCATATAATAAAAAAGGCATCCGCAATCGTCGGATGCCTTTTCTTTTTCCCTTCGATAAGCTCAGGGACCACAAAAACTTATGACTTGAATGCAGCTATTGCTTCATCCAAAGAATCTGTAAATGTGAATGATTTAGAGAAACCAAGAAGCTGGAAAACTTCCATTACCTTTGATTGAACGTCGAGGAATACAAAGTTTCCACCCTGAAGTCTGATAGCCTTCCAGAGATTAATGAAAGCACCGATTCCTGTTGATGAAACATAAGACAAATTCTTACAGTCAAAAATCAAAGCCTTATAATTAAAGGCAATAATCTTTGTTACCTTTGTCTGGAAAAATGAAGAATTGTATGTATCGATAAAACCATCAAGGTGAACAATACAGCAGGAATCCATTCCTTCTACACCTTCAAGGTTCAATTGCAGATAATCGTTCTTTTCACTTCCAAAATTCGGAATTAACACTTCTTTCATCAGAATTTCCTTCTTTAAGTAGTTATTTGGTTTAACAACTTTTTATCTTATTCTATTTTATACCCATTTTCAGTATTTGTAAAATGAAAAATATTCAAAAATACCAAATTTTTTGTCATTCCCGGGCTTGACCCGGGAATCTTTCTAAATAAAAGATTGTCGGGTCAAGCCCGACAATGACATAGGAATCTTACTTGTACTGCTCCAGCTCTACATAGCTAGTGTGCAACAGTTCATGAGACTTGTGTCCAAGTGGTTCACCAAGGAAATCCTTGTAAATCTGCTGAATTTCAGGATTGTTATGTGACTGGCGGATTGTACACTTTTCATCATCAGTGTACAAAGCCTTTGTACGTGCAGCACGAACTTCGTCTGTTACACCGTAAGGCTGTCCACCACCACCGATACATCCACCGCGGCAAGCCATAACTTCGATAAAGTGCCAGGTTGGTTCTTTACCAGCAGCAAGGTCTGCACGGATCTGTTCAACAACTGCGTCAACATTCTTAATCTGATGAACTACAGCAATGCGAACCTTTGTACCGTTAAGGTCAACTTCTGCAGATTTAACGCCGTCCATACCGCGAACAGGCTCGTATTCTACAGGACCAAGTTCTTTTTTATTTGTAACAAAGTATGCAGTGCGGATTGCAGCTTCCATTACACCACCAGTTACACCAAAGATTGTACCGGCACCTGTGTATGAACCAATCAGGCTGTCTGCTTTTTCTTCAGGAAGATTAGCAAAATCAATTCCGGCTTCGCGGATAAGCATTGCAAGCTCACGGGTTGTAAGTACAATATCGTAATCCTGTACACCGCTTGAACTCATGCTCTTATCACGCTGGCTTTCCCAAAGCTTTGCAGTACATGGCATGATAGAAACATTGTAAATCTGTTCCTTTTTAAGACCATTCTTTTCTGCAAAATATGTCTTTGTAATAGCACCCTGCATAGCCTGTGGAGACTTACATGTAGAAAGGTGTGGGAGCATATCGTGGAACTTCTTTTCACAGTAGTCAATCCAGCCTGGACAGCAGCTTGTGAACATAGGAAGTTTTCCGCCCTTAGAAACGCGTTCCAAAAGCTCGTTGCCTTCTTCCATAATTGTAAGGTCTGCGGCAAAGTTTGTATCAAATACATACTTAAAGCCAAGCTGGCGGAGTGCTGCATAAATCTTACCTGTTGTAAGGGTTCCTGGTGCCATGCCGAATTCTTCACCGATTGCGGCACGAACAGAAGGAGCCATAGCGGCAACACCAACAATATCCTTGTTTCCAAGCTTATCAAATACTGTTTTAATAGGATTTTTGAAAGTAATTGCACCAACAGGACAATGAACAGCACACTGACCACAGCGGATACATGGGCTGTCTGCAAGTACGCGGCCTGCAACTGGTCCAATTATAGTCTTATCACCACGTCCATTGTATTCCAAAGCGAATACATTCTGCATGTCGTGGCAGGCTGTGATACAACGACCACAGTTTATACACTTATCGCGGTCAAGCACGATTTCTGCATAAGAATCATCAACTGGCTGTCCCTTAAGACGGCGTTCAAAGCGGATATCTGTTAATCCGAACTGACCTGCAAGCTTCTGAAGTTCACAGTTCTGGTTTCTTGAACACTTAAGACAGTTATCAGGATGATTAGAAAGAATAAGCTCAAGAACAGTGCGGCGTGCCTTCATAAGGTCTGCATCGTTTGTTACGATGTTCATGCCAGGTGTAACAGCTGTACAGCAGGCACGTGCCATTCTTGCACGACCAGTTCTTGGGTCTACGTTTTTTACAACACAAATACCACAGCTTGCCCATGCTTCAAGGTCATCGCAGTAGCAAAGGGTTGGGATTTTAATACCAATTGTTTCGGCAGCCTTTAAGATTGAAGTTCCTTCAGGTACAGAAACTGCTTTTCCATTTATTGTTAATTCTACCATAATAATTTCCTCACCTAACCTTACTTCTTAGAGATTGACTTGAACTTACAAGAGTCGATACATGCACCGCACTTAATACATTTAGCCTGGTCAATAACAACATAAGGAAGTTTCTTTTCTTCTTTGATTTCACCGGCTTCATTAACAACGATTGCATTTGCAGGACACTTTTTAAGACAAAGCTTACAGCCAATACAGGTATCTGGATCAACAACAAATGAAAGAAGGTCCTTACACTTGCCGGCAACGCATTTTTTGTTTTCAATATGATCAATATATTCCTGACGGAACTTTTTGATTGTAGAAAGTGTCGGGTTTGGAGCAGACTGTCCAAGAGCACAAAGTGAACATGAACGCATTGCAGAACCAATATCTTCGAGCTTTGTAATATCATCCATAGTTCCCTGACCCTTAGAGATTTTGTCAAGGATCATGTGCATCTGGCGTGTACCAATACGACAAGGTGAACACTTACCGCAAGATTCATCAACACAGAATTCCATATAGAACTTAGAAACGTCTACTACACAGTCGTCTTCGTCCATTACAATCATACCGCCCGAACCCATCATAGAGCCAAGCTTAATCAATGAACCAAAATCAACAGGAGTATCAAGTTCGTTCTGGCTGATAATACCACCAGATGGACCACCAGTCTGAGCACCCTTGATTTTCTTTCCGCCCTTAATACCGCCACCAACGTCAAAGATGATTTCGTTGAGTGTTGTTCCCATTGGAACTTCTACAAGTCCGGAATTAACTACTTTACCGGTAAGAGCAAATACTTTTGTTCCGTGTGAATCTTCTGTACCAATGCCTGCGAACCAGTCGGCACCCTTGTTGATAATTACAGGGATATTTGCCCAGGTTTCTACGTTGTTGATTACAGTTGGTTCACCCCAAAGTCCGCACTGAGCAGGGAAAGGAGGTTTAGGGGTTGGCATACCGCGCTGACCTTCGATAGAACGAAGAAGAGCTGTTTCTTCACCACAAACGAATGCACCAGCCCCTAGACGGATTTCGATATCAAAATCAAAACCACTGCCAAGGATGTTTGTTCCTAAGAAGCCCTTTGCACGGCTCTGTTCCATTGCAACTTCAAGACGATGTACTGCAAGCGGATATTCTGCACGAATGTAAATAAAGCCCTTGTTTGCACCGATTGTGCGGCCACAAATTGTCATAGCTTCAAGAATTGAATGAGGGTCACCTTCGATAGTTGAGCGGTCCATGTAAGCACCAGGGTCACCTTCGTCGGCATTACAAACTACATATTTAATTCCGTTTTTAGAAACTGCCTTGTATCCGGCTTCCCACTTAAAGCCTGTAGGGAATCCAGCTCCTCCACGACCACGCAAGCCTGATTTTTTAAGCTCGTCAATTACAGTTTCCGGAGTCATTTCAAAAAGAACTTTTTCCAGAGCCTTGTAACCGTCACGGGCAACATATTCTTCAAGATTTTCAGGATTGATTACACCACAGTTGCGGAGTACGATACGTTTCTGCTTGTTATAAGAAGGAACTGCGTTGTCGATTGCACTTACGTTTGCATCTTCTGTAAAGCTAACGCCGCCAACAACCATGTCCTTAAGGATTGTTTTTGATGCAATTGAATCTACTACTGCAGCAGCTTTGTCTGCCTTTACGCCGCCGTAGATTACTTTTTCCATGCCTGGTGCAACAATTTCTACAACAGGCTCATATGAACAAAGGCCCATACATCCAACAGAACGGATTTTTACGTCCTTAAGGCCTTTTTCATCAACTATTTTTTTGAATTCAGCGATTGTAGCCTGAGCACCAGAAGCGTTACCGCAAGTACCAGTTCCTACAATAATCTGAATAGTTTTTCCGTCTGCAAACCAGCTGTTCATTTCGTCAAAAGAAGCTGTACGGAATTTTTTAAGTTCTTCACGTGTCATATTTTCCTCCAGTTCCTATTTGCGATATTTATCTACAATGCCGGCAAGCTGATCTTTTGTAAGATTTCCATAAACTTCGCCATTAACAGAAATAACAGGAGCAAGACCGCAGCAACCAATGCAGCGTACGCCTTCGAGTGAAAATTCTCCGTCATCTGTTGTAGACTGACCAGCTTTGAGCTTAAGAATATTAGCAAGCTCATCAAACAAATCCTGACCGCCCTTAAGGTAGCAGGCTGTTCCAAGACAAACACTAATCTGATTCTTTCCAGGTTTTTCGGTTTTAAAGAAATGGTAGAAAGAAACTACTCCAAATACGCGTGCAGCAGGAATTCCAGTTCGTTCTGCAACTTCCATGGCTGCTTCGTTAGAAATATACCCCTGTTCTTCCTGAACACGGTGCAA